>NZ_JAUSYL010000001.1:2700000-3000000 GCF_030816895.1 Clavibacter sp. B3I6 | reverse complement strand
CATCGAGCGCGACCTCGTGCTCACGGTGCAGCCGGGCGACTACTACACCGTCTGCAAGCCCGGCATGGTGGGCGGCGGCGTGGGCCGCACGCCCTTCACCGTCACGGGCGACCAGGTCGCGCTCGCGGGTGATGCCGAGCAGCAGGGCCAGGACGCCGCCGCCGCGTATCTCGCGTACGTCAAGGACCAGATCGGGCGCCTCCTCCCCGCCACCGAGGAGTTCGCCGACGCGTACCTCGCGGGCGACGACGAGCGGGCCCGCGCGCTCTACCCCACGGCCCGCGCGTACTACGAGCGCGTGGAGCCGGTGGCCGAGTCGTTCGGCGACCTCGACCCGGAGATCGACTTCCGCGAGGCCGACGTCGAGCCCGGCACCGAGTGGACCGGCTGGCACCGCATCGAGAAGGACCTCTGGCAGCCGGCGCCCGACGCGAACGGCGGCGACGTCTACACGCCGCTCACCACGGCGGATCGCGCGCACTTCGCCCAGGAGCTCACCGCCGACACGCAGCGGCTCTACGACGCGGTGCACGCGGACGGGTTCTCGGTCGACATCTCCACGGTCTCCAACGGCGCCGTCGGGCTGATGGACGAGGTCGCCTCCGGCAAGATCACCGGCGAGGAGGAGATCTGGTCGCACACGGACCTCTGGGACTTCCAGGCCAACCTCGAGGGCGCGCGCGTCGCGTACGAGGGCGTGCGCGACATCGTCGCCCCGAAGGACCCGGAGCTGGTCGCGACCCTCGACGCGCAGTTCTCCTCCCTCGAGCAGGACCTCGCGGCGTACGGTTCCCTCGACCGCGGCTTCACCCCCTACGACCAGCTCACGACCGAGCAGGTCAAGGGCCTCGCGGACGGCGTGAACGCGCTGGCCGAGCCCCTGTCCCGGCTCACCGGCGCGCTCGTCGGCTGATGGCGGACCACGGCACCGTCGCCCCGGGCGGCATCTCCCGCCGCGGCGTCCTCGGCCTCCTGGGCGCCGGCGCGCTCGGCGGCGGCCTCGTCGGGGCGGCCGGCGGCGTGATGGCCGACCGCGCCTTCGCGGGCGCGCGCCAGGCCGCGGGCGGCGTCACCTACGCGTTCCACGGTCCGCACCAGGCGGGGATCACCACGCCCGCGCAGGACCGCCTGCACTTCGCCGCGTTCGACGTGGCCGACATCGACCGGGCCGGCCTCGTCTCGCTCCTCCGCGACTGGAGCGCGGCGGCCGCGCGCATGACGGCGGGCGGATCCGCGGGCGCCCTCGGTGCGGTCGACGGCCCCTACGACTCCCCGCCGGACGACACGGGCGAGGCGCTCGACCTGCCGCCCGCCGGCCTCACCATCACGTTCGGCCTCGGCCCGTCGCTGTTCACGACCGCGGACGGCGTCGACCGCTTCGGGATCGCCGACCGCCGTCCCGCCGCCCTCGTCAATCTGCCGCGCTTCCCCGGCGAGGCGCTCGTGCCGCAGGCGACGGGCGGCGACCTCTGCATCCAGGCGTGCAGCGACGACCCGCAGGTGGCCGTGCACGCCATCCGCAACCTGTCGCGCATCGCCTTCGGCCGCGCCGCCATCCGGTGGTCGCAGCTCGGCTTCGGCCGCACGTCGTCGACCAGCCGCGCGCAGGTCACGCCGCGGAACCTCTTCGGCTTCAAGGACGGCACGGCGAACGTGAAGTCCGAGGACACCAGCCAGGTCGAGGACCACGTCTGGGCCGACGCCGGGTCCTCGCCCGCCGAGGCGTGGATGCAGGGCGGCTCCTACCTCGTCGCCCGCCGGATCCGCATGACCATCGAGACGTGGGACCGCGCGTCGCTCCGCGAGCAGGAGCGCGTCGTCGGCCGCACGAAGGGATCCGGCGCGCCGCTCAGCGGCGGCACGGAGACGACGGCCCCGGACTTCCACGCCACCGGTCGCGGCGACGCCCCGCTGATCGACCCGGCGTCGCACGTGCGGCTCGCGCACCCGGACGCGAACGCCGGCGCCGTGCTCCTCCGCCGCGGCTACAACTTCGTCGACGGCAACGACGACCTGGGGCGGCTCAACGCGGGCCTGTTCTTCCTCGCGTTCCAGCGCGATCCGCGCACGCAGTTCATCCCCATCCAGCGGAGCCTCGCGCGCGACGCGATGAACGAGTACCTGCGCCACGTGGGCAGCGGGATCTGGGCGGTCCCGCCGGGCGCGGGCCGCGACGGCTTCGTCGGCGAGACGCTCTTCGCCTCCTGACCGGCCGGGCGGGGGGCCACGGCGGGAGCAGCGGCGGCGGCAGCACCGGCCCCAGCGGCTCAGGCCGCGCGCAGCACGACGTACGTCGCGACCGGCGACCCGAGGTCCGCGGACACCGTGACGATGACGGTCCACGCGTCGGTCGTGAACCGCCCGTACCCGCGCGCGTCGTCGGCCGCGACCTCGCCGGCGGCATAGCCCGCGGCCTCGAGCCGCGCCCGCGCGTCGGCGAACCCGCCCGCGACGTCCGGCACCTGGACCTGCGCGACCCAGCCGGCGTCGTCGGGCGCGGCTCCCCCGCCGAGCAGCTGCCCCTCGGCGAACGGCACGGCGTCGGAGGGGAACGAGTCGGGGACGTGCCCGTCGTTCGACACCTGGACCTTGCCGAGGGTGTCGCCCACGACGTCCTCGACGCCGTGGCGCACCTGCTCGGCGCCCTCGTGGGCCGCGTCGCGGACGGCCTCGCCCACCTGGCTGCAGCCGCCGAGCGAGGTGCCCACGACGAGGACGAGCCCGGCCGCCAGCCCCCTCCTGCGGAGGGACCTGGCGGACGGGCTCGTCGGGGTCATGCCGGACTAGGCGTTCTGCTTCTTCAGTCGCGACGTCTTGCGCTGGCGCGCGTTGGCGTCGAGCTCGACCTTGCGGATCCGCACGAACTCGGGCGTGACCTCCACGCACTCGTCCTCGCGGGCGAACTCGAGGCACTCCTCGAGCGTCAGGTTCCGCGACGGCGTCATGCGCTCGAAGGAGTCGGAGGTGGACTGACGCATGTTGGTCAGCTGCTTCTCCTTGGTGATGTTCACGTCCATGTCGTCGGCGCGCGAGTTCTCGCCCACGACCATGCCCTCGTAGACCTCCTGGGTGGGCTCCACGAAGAACGACATGCGCTCCTGCAGGGCCACCATGGCGAACGGCGTGGCGACGCCCGCGCGGTCGGCGACGATCGAGCCGTTGACGCGGGTCGTGATCTCGCCCGCCCACTGCTCGTAGCCGTGCGACACGGCGTTGGCGATGCCCGCGCCGCGCGTGATCGTGAGGAACTCCGTGCGGAAGCCGATGAGGCCGCGCGAGGGGACGACGAACTCCATGCGCACCCAGCCGGTGCCGTGGTTGCTCATGCCCTCCATGCGGCCCTTGCGGGCGGCGAGGAGCTGCGTGATCGCGCCGAGGTACTCCTCGGGCGAGTCGATGGTGAGGTGCTCGTAGGGCTCGTGGATCTTGCCGTCGACCTGCTTGACGACCACCTGCGGCTTGCCGACGGTGAGCTCGAAGCCCTCGCGGCGCATCTGCTCCACGAGGATCGCCAGCGCCAGCTCGCCACGGCCCTGGATCTCCCAGGCGTCCGGACGGCCGATGTCGACCAGCTTGATGGACACGTTTCCGATGAGCTCGCGGTCGAGACGGTCCTTGACCATGCGCGCGGTGAGCTTGTGGCCCTTGACCTTGCCGATGAGCGGGCTCGTGTTGGTGCCGATGGTCATCGAGATGGCCGGGTCGTCCACCGTGATGGTGGGCAGCGGGCGGACGTCGTCGGGGTCGGCCAGCGTCTCGCCGATGGTGATGTCCTCGATGCCGGCGACGGCGACGATGTCGCCGGGGCCCGCGGACTCGGTCGGGAACCGCTCGAGCGCCTTCGTGATGAGGAGCTCGGTGATCTTCACGTTCTTGACGGTGCCGTCGTGCTTGACCCAGGCGACCTGCTGGCCCTTCTTGATCGTGCCGTTGAAGACGCGGAGGAGGGCGAGGCGGCCGAGGAAGGGCGACGCGTCGAGGTTGGTGACGTGGGCCTGGAGCGGGGTGCTCGTCGTCGTAGGTCGGCGCGGGGACGTGGTCGAGGATCGCCTTGAAGAGGGGCTCGAGGTCGTCGTTGTCCGGCAGCGCGCCGTTCTCGGGCTTGTTGTCGCTCGCGGCGCCGTTGCGGCCGGACGCGTAGACGACGGGGACGTCGAGGATCGCGTCGAGGTCGAGGTCCGGGTGCTCGTCCGACATGTCGGACGCGAGGCCGAGGAGGAGGTCCTGGCTCTCGGCCACGACCTCGTCGATGCGCGCGTCGGGGCGGTCGGTCTTGTTGACCAGGAGGATCACGGGGAGCTTCGCCTCGAGCGCCTTGCGGAGCACGAAGCGCGTCTGGGGCAGCGGGCCCTCGGACGCGTCGACGAGGAGCACGACGCCGTCGACCATGGACAGGCCGCGCTCGACCTCGCCGCCGAAGTCGGCGTGACCCGGGGTGTCGATCACGTTGATGACGATGGGCGTGCCGTCAGCGTGCTTGCCGTTGTAGAGCACCGCGGTGTTCTTCGCGAGGATCGTGATGCCCTTCTCGCGCTCGAGGTCGTTCGAGTCCATCATGCGGTCCTCGCCCTCGAAGTGGGCGTCGAACGAGTTCGTCTGCTTGAGCATGGCGTCGACCAGGGTGGTCTTGCCGTGGTCCACGTGGGCCACGATGGCCACATTGCGGAGGTCGTTGCGCGCGACTAGCGCCATAGTGCTGTCCTTCAGTGGGAAGAGGATGCTGGCCTTGTCATCAAGGGAGTAGGGCGAAGAGCCGCCGTCTGCTATTCCCAGCAGTGCAAGTCTACCGTGCCGACGCAAGCCGGGCTCAGGGAGCGGTGGAGCTCCGCGTCCAGCGCCAGGCGTCGTCGAGGATCCCGGCCTGGTGCGGGGACACCCGGACGCCGTCCACGCCCGCCGCCATGGCCGCGATGGCGGGGTGCTGGTAGAGCGGGAGGCCGGCCCGGTCGCCGTACATGCGGCGGTCCAGGCGCAGGAGCAGCTCGGATCGGGCGTCCTCCTCCTCGGTGCGGCTGAGCGACGCGAAGAGCGACGCCACGTCGGGGTCGACGGTCGCGAGCCCGTCGCGGGCGTCGGCGCGCGCCTCGTGCGCGGCGCGGATCCCGGCCACGGACGGGTAGGCGTCATCCGCGCCGACGAGGGCGACGTCGTAGGCGTCGGGCTGGTCGAGGACGCTCTCCCACTGCGGGGTGGAGCAGTCGGCCACCACGAACCCGGCCTTCTCGGCGGACGTGCGGATGGCCTCGAAGGCGGCGACGCGGCGGGGGTCGGCCGGGTCGTAGAGCACGCACACCTCGGGCGCGGTCTGGCCGACGGACGCCAGGAGCTGGCGCGCCTCGTCGAGGTCGACGGCGTCGAAGCGGCCGGACCCGTTGGCGCCCACCTCGTCGGCGTAGCCGTCGGCGCCCGGCGCGAGCACGAAGGAGTCGCGCTTCGTCGCGTCCGGATCCACGGGCGCGGCCGCCTGGCGGACGATCGCCTCGCGCGGGACGGTGGAGAGGAAGGCGGTGCGGACGGCGACGTCCGACATCGCGGGGTCGCGGGCCCCCAGGGTCTGCAGGTCGAGCCGCTCCCACGTCGAGGACGTGCCCCGGACGACCGTGGCGCCGTCCACGTCGTCCAGCGCGTCGACGACGTCGGCGTCGGCCTCGGGCGCGATCACGTCGACGTCACCTGCCTTGAGCGCGGCGACCGCGGCGGCGGGGTCCTCGATGGTGGAGACGACGATCCGCTCCACCGACGGCCGGTGCAGGCCCGTGTAGTAGCGGTTGGCGCGCAGCGTGACGGAGGTCCCCGGGTCGATCGACTCGATGGCGTAGGGGCCCGAGCCGACCGCGCGGTCCGGGTGCGCGGCGATCTCGGCGACGCCGAACCCGCGGTTCCACGCGTCGGAGATGGGCGACAGCAGTTCCGGCGCGCGGTCCTGCACGGCGTCCACGAGCGTCTGCTTCGCGCGTCCCGGGCTCGACATGTCCAGCCCGAGCTGGGCGACGGCGTGCGCCGGCAGTCCCACCTCGAAGGCGAGGCGCCAGTCGGGCGTGTACTCGTCGAAGACCATGGTGATGGAGCGCCCGCCGTCGCCGATCCCGGGCGTGCGGGTGACGTGCGTCAGCGCCTCGGCGGCGGAGGCGTCGAAGAACACCGTCCCCTCGGGGAGCGGGCCGGTGTAGCCGCCGGTCGCCTCGTCGACGTACCCGGCCGGATCGAAGCCCGGGGTGTCGAAGGCGCCGGACCCGGCGGCCCAGGCGAGCAGGAGGTCGGCGGCGTCGACGGGCTCGCCGTCGGACCAGCGCACGCCCTCCGCGACCGTGTACTCCACGGTGAAGGGGTCGCGGGAGACGACGCGCGCGGATCCGTACCCCGGGTCGGCGGCGACGGTGCCGTCCGCGGACACCTCCGAGAACCGGGAGTTGGTGGCATGCACGATCTGCCGGTTGCCGTCGGTGCCGCCCGTGCGCGACGCCGCGTTGTAGGAGGTGAACGACGTGGGCAGGGCGGCGCGGATCTCGGTGTCGGCCACCGTCCCGGTGGTCGGCGCGCAGGCGGCGAGGCCCGCGACGAGCGCGAGCGCGACGGCGGCGGACGCGCCGCGGACGGCCCGGCGGATCGCGCGCGGGCGCCGGGCTCGGGCGGCCTCGGGGCCTCGCGTGTCGCTGTCCATCGCCCTCGATCCTACGCGAGCGGCACGACGAGGCCCGCCGCCCGCGCGCCCCCGCGAGGGGGTGCGCCGGACGGCGGGCCGGGTCGTGCGGGGGCGATCAGGCCGCGGGCGGCTGCTGGTCGCGCAGCGCCTCGCGGAGCTGGCGGCGCTCCTGCTGCTGGTCGGGATCCGGCAGCGGCACCGCGGCGATGAGCTTCTGCGTGTACGGGTGCTGCGGGTTCCGCAGGATCGACTCGGTCGGCCCCTGCTCCACGATCTTCCCGTGGTTCATCACCACGATGCGGTCGGCGAGGAGGTCGACCACCGCGAGGTCGTGGCTGACGAACAGGCACGCGAACTGGAGCTCCTTCTGGATCTCCTGCAGCAGCGCGAGCACGCGCGCCTGCACTGACACGTCGAGCGCCGAGGTCGGCTCGTCGGCGACGAGCACCTTGGGCCGGAGCGCGAGCGCCCGGGCGATGCCGACGCGCTGGCGCTGGCCGCCCGACAGCTCGTTGGGGTAGCGGTTCCGGAAGCTGCGCGGCAGCTCCACCTGCTCGAGCAGCTCCTCGACCCGGTCGCTCTGCTGCTTCTTCGAGAACTGGCCCGAGAGCTCGAGCGGCTCGCCGATGCTCTGGCCGATGGGCCAGCGGGGGTTAAGCGAGGAGCCCGGGTCCTGGAAGACGATGCCGATCTCGCGGCGCACGGCCCGGAGGTCCTTCTGCGAGATGCCGGTCATGCGGCGCCCCGCGACCGTCATCTCCCCGCCCGCGACGGGCAGGAGCCCGACCGCCGCGCGCGCGATGGTGGTCTTGCCGGAGCCCGACTCGCCCACGACGCCCACGACCTCGCCGGGGTGGATGTCGAAGGAGGCACCGGACACGGCCCGGAACGCCGGCACGCGGCCGAGCTTCGGGTAGTCGATGTCCACGTCCTTGAGCGAGATCGCGGGCTCCGTGGTGCGGGCCGCGATCTCGACCTGCGACGCCTCGCCCGTGCCGAGGTGCGGCACCGACGCGAGCAGCTGCTTCGTGTACGGGTCCTTCGGCGCCTGGAAGATCTCGCGCACCGAGCCGCGCTCGACGATGCGGCCGCTCTTCATCACGATGACGTTGGTCGCGAGGTCGGCGACCACGCCCATGTCGTGCGTGATGATGACGATCGCGCTGTTGAGGCGCTGGTGGAGCTTCCGCAGCAGGTCGAGGATCTCGGCCTGGATCGTCACGTCGAGCGCCGTGGTGGGCTCGTCGGCGATCAGCATGTCGGGGTCGCAGGACAGCGACTGGGCGATCATGGCGCGCTGGCGCTGGCCGCCGGAGAGCTGGTGCGGGTAGGAGTCGAACGCCTTCTCCGGGTCCGGCATCTCGACGAGCTTCAGCAGCTCGAGCGCGCGCACCTTCGCGGCCGACGGGATGATCGACTGGTGGACCCGCAGGGCCTCCACGATCTGGAAGCCCACCGTGTACACGGGGTTGAGCGCCGTCATGGGCTCCTGGAAGATCACGGCGATGTCGTTGCCGCGGGCCTTCCGGAGGGTCGCCTGGTCGGCGCCGACCATCTCGACGCCCTTGAGCTTGGCGCTCCCCCGGACCCGGCCGTTCTTGGGCAGCAGGCCCAGCAGCGACATGGAGCTGACGCTCTTGCCCGAGCCGGACTCGCCGACGATCGCGAGCACCTCGCCCGGGTTCACCTTGTAGTCGATGTCGATGGCCGCGGGGATCCACTCGTCGCCGACCCAGAAGTCGACGCCGAGGCCGGAGACCTCGAGGATGGGGACGATGGCGTCCGCCCCGTTCACGTGAGCGCTCATGCTGCGGCCTCCTGGCTGCTGGGGACAAGGGGTACGAGGGGCGTCCGGGCGGGCCGTGGGACGATGAGGCCATGGATCAGCCCGTCGTCATCCGCCCGTCGTTCGGACGCCTGCTGACCGTGATCGTCTCGGCGATCGCGGCGCTGGTGCTCGTGAGCACCGTGGTCGGCGGTCGCGCCGACCTCCTGCCGACGCAGGCGTGGGGACCGCTCCTGCTGGCCTACGGCGCGTGGCTCGTCTTCTGGGCTCCTCGGGTGCGCATCGCCACCGAGGGCGTCGAGATCCGCAACGTCTTCCGCACGCACGACATCTCGTGGCCCGCAATCCGCCGCGTCGACACCAAGTGGGCGCTGAACATCACGACCGCCCACGAGCGCGTCACGGCCTGGGCCGCTCCGGCGCCCGGCCGGCACTCGAACGCGTACATCACCACGAACGAGGAGCGGAACCAGCCGCACCTCAGCGCGATGATGCAGGACGCGCGCCGCGGCGACCTGCCGCGCACCGACTCCGGCGACGCCGCCACGGTGATCCGCCTGCGCCTCGCCGACCTCGCCGAGGCGGGCCACCTGGGCGGCCCGGTCGAGGAGGAGGCGCGACGCGTGCGCACGCACTGGGCGGAGATCGCCGTGCTCGCGGTGCTCGTCGTCGCGACGGTGCTGAGCGGCCTGCTCTGAGAGCCGGGCCCCGAGGGGCCGACGACCGACGGCGATGACCGTCATCGGCCGTCCGCGCCGTCGGGCGCCTGGCCCTCGGCGGGACCGTCGGCCTGGGCGCCCGGTCGGGCGGACCCGACGGGCGGCGGCACGCGCACGCCCTCGGCGCCGGATCCGGCCTTCGGACCGGAGTCCCGTCCGCCGCGGCCCGTGAGCATCGCGAACATCTGGCGGTAGGGGCCCTGTCCGCCCGGCATGCGGCGCTGGCGCGGGTCGAACGCGTCGCGCAAGCCGTCCCCGATGAAGTTGATGCACAGCGCGATGACGATGATGAACAGGCCCGGGAACCAGAACAGCCATGGACGGGTCGAGAACGCGCCCTGGTACTCGTTGATGATCTGGCCGAGGGAGACGTCGGGCTTCTTGATGCCGAAGCCCAGGTAGGAGAGCGCCGCCTCGAGCAGGATCGCCGCGCTCATCAGGAGGGTGGTCGACACGATGACGACGCCGATGGCGTTCGGCAGGATGTGCCGGAATACGATGCGGCTGCTGGACGCCCCTGCCACGCGAGCCGCATCCACGAACTCCCGCTCGCGGAGGCTGAGGAACTCGCCGCGCACGAGGCGGGCGAGGCTCGGCCAGCCGACGAGACCGAGCACCAGGCCCAGCACCGCAGCGCCGAGGCTGCCGAACGTCCGGCCCAGGACCGCCGCGATGACGATGACGGGGATGACGATGATCAGGTCCGTGAAGCGCATGAGGACCGAGTCGACCCAGCCACGGAAGAAGCCGGAGATCGCCCCCACCACGATGCCCAGGAACGCCGCGATGATGCCGTAGACGACCATGACGACGATGGACTGCTGCGTGCCGCGCATGACCCGCGCGAAGATGTCGCGCCCGATCTCGTCCTGGCCGAAGGGGTGCGCGCCGAACTGGAACGGGAGCACCCAGGTGGGGTCGCCGCCCTGCACGATCGGCGACACGTCCTCGTAGTTCCACATCCACCAGCCGGGGATGCGCAGCCCGAAGAACTGGATGCCGACGCTGGAGTACACGAGGATCGCGACCAGCACCAGCACCACGAGGGCCGTCATGGCGCCCTTGTGGCGCAGGAACCGGCGGCGGACCACGGTCCCCTGGCTGAGGCCCTCGATCTCGCGCTGCTCGATGGTCAGCTCGGAGTTCGCGCCGCCCTCGGGGAGGTTCGGGTCGTTGTGGGGGTCGTTGGGGTTCCCCATCAGTGCGTTCGTCATGTGTCAGCTCACCCGGATTCGAGGATCGAGGACCGAGTAGAGGATGTCGGCCAGCATGTTGAAGATCACGGTCAGGATGCTGGTGATCAGGATGAAGCCCATCAGGGGGTTGAGGTCGGTGGTCCGGAGGGCGTCCTGGAAGATCGAGCCCATCCCCTTCCACGCGAAGATCGTCTCCGTGATCACCGCACCGCCGATGAGGGCGCCGACGTCGAACGCGATGACGGTGGCGACGGGGATCATCGCGTTGCGGAACGCGTGGCGCATGATCACGGTGCGCTCCGTGAGGCCCTTCGCGCGCGCGGTGCGCACGTAGTCCTGGTTCATCACCTCGAGGAGGCTCGCCCGCGAGTAGCGCGAGTAGCTGGCCACCGAGATGAGCAGGAGCGCGATGGTGGGGAGGAGGAGGTGCGTGTAGCTGTCGAGCATGCCCTGCCAGACCGAGCCGTTGAGACCCGGGGTGACGGCGCCGACCGTGGCGATGGGACGGCCGCGCGTGTTCTGCACGTAGTCCGGCCACACCTGCATGACGCGGTCGACGATGATCAGCAGGGCGACGAGCCCGCCGGTGATGGCGGCGCCGCGAGCGACGATGGGCTTGTCGTTCTGGCCGACGAGGTAGCCGACCACGATGCCGACGACGACGAACGCGGCGATCAGCACGAGCGTGATCCACCAGGGAGCGGACACCGTCAGCACGTACTGCAGCGGGTACCAGAGGGCGGCGCCGAGCGCGGCCATGCCGAGCGCGGAGTACAGGGCGCGCCGGTTGCGCAGCCCGGTGGACAGCGAGGTGATGAGCACCGCGACGAGCGCGCCGAGGGCGGCGATGAGGAGGATGCCGAGCCCGGGGCGCGAGAACCAGTCGGTGAGCACGAGGTAGGTGAGCACGACCGCGGTGATGACCGTGGCCGAGCCGAAGACGATGAGCCGGGGCTTCGGGTCGCCGCCGATGATGCTCATCCAGACGAAGCCGGAGAGGAGCGACAGCAGCACGATCACGACCGGCGGGATCGACGGGTCCACGAGGAAGTCGTTGAATCCGATGGCGACGTACTGCTTGAGGAGCACGGCCACGAAGAAGACGGGGAGGGAGAAGAAGAGGAACGACGAGAAGGTGATCGTGTAGTCGTAGCCGCTGTACTGGCGGAGTGCGGTCGTCATTCCGATGGCCACGCCGATGAACACGGCGATGACGGTGGCGATGGTCACGAGCTGGATGGTCTGGGCGGCCGCCGTGGCGATCATCTCGTTGACCTCGCGGCCGTCGATGGCGCGACCCAGGTCGATCTGGCCGATGAACACCTTGAGCACGCCCGCGAGCCAGAGGAAGTAGCGAAGAGGCGACGGGACGTCGAGGTCCAGCGCCTCGGTCCGTGCGGCGATCAGGGCGTCGCGATTGGGTGACGGCGACTCGCGCAGGTCCTGGAGCGGATCACCCGAGTTGGCGGCCAGGTTGTAGATGATGAAGCTGGCGCCCAGGAGGACGAAGAACGACGCGACGAGGCGTCTCAAGACGAAGGTAAGCACAGGGCGACGACGTCCCTTTCTGTGTTCGGCCAGGGCTCGTGACCCGACCCGACGAGAGCATACGCGGCCGGATCCGCGGATCACGAATCGGCAACGGACATGGAGAGGGTGCCGAAGCCAGGTGGCCTCGGCACCCTCACGCTCACCCCGTTCGGGGGCGGGCGCTCACTGCATCCGTGCTACTCGGCAGAGGAATCCGCCGGTGCCCACTCCCAGAAGTTCCAGAAGAACGTGGGCGAGAGGAAGGCCGGCTTGACGCCCGACACCGTGTCGCTCCAGGCCGTGAGGCCGGGGAACTGGAAGATCGGCGTCGTCCAGCTCTGCTGCTGGATGAGCTTCTCCGCCTCGATGAGGATCTCGCGCTGCTTGCCCGGGTCGGTCTCCGTGTCGAGCTGCGTGAACAGGTCGTCGACCTCCGGGTTGGACCAGCCGTAGTAGTTGTTGATGCCGCCGGTCTGGTAGTTCGGGCCGGACTCGCCGACCGCGAGGCTCGTGGACTGCCATCCGAAGAGGGCGATGTCGTACGAGTCGGGCTTGCTGGAGAGGTCGGCGCCCCACGTCGCGCTGTTCACGTCGATGAGGTTGAAGCCGGCCTGGGCGGCCGACTGGCGCATGAGCTCGAACTCCTGCTGGCGACGGGTGTTGCCCTGGCCGTAGAGGACGCGGGCGTCGATCGTGCCCGTGACGCCGGCCTCGGCGAGCAGCGCCTTGGCGCCCTCGATGTCGACCGTCTGGTCGGCGTAGCCGTTCTCCTCGACGGAGGCCTCGTAGTTCTCGGTGCCGGGCACGAAGACGTTCGAGTTGCGGAGCTCCGCGTCCTCCTGGAGGGGCTTGATCAGCTTCTCGAGGATCTCCTCGCGCGGGAGCGTCTTGAAGAAGGCCTCGCGGACGAGCTGCGCCTTGGCGGCGTCGCCGCCGAACTTCGACGCGTCGAAGGCGCCGCCGTTCGTGGTCTGCAGGTCGACGTGCTCGTAGGTGCCCTCGGCCTGGCCCTTGTACTCGACGCCGCTGAGGCCCTGGACCTGCTTGAGGAGGTCAGCCGTCGGCTGGCCGGACGCGATCGAGACCTCGCCGTTCTCGAGCGCCTGGATCTGCGCCTGCGGGTCGGCGATGAAGCGCACCGTGATCTTCTGGTACTTCGGCTTCTTGGTGCCGACGTACTCGGGGTTCGCGGTGAGCGTCACGTACTGGTCCGCCTTGAGGTCCGAGATGACGTACTGGCCGGTGGCCAGCGTCTTCTGCGCCTCGGTCGGCATGTCCGAGTAGCGGTAGCCGTCGTTCCAGATCTTGGACACCGGGGCGAGGACGCTGGCGTCCTTGTCCTGGATGGCCGTGATGAGCTTGTCCTTGGCGTCCTCGGCCGAGAGGTCCTCGTCGGGGAACGCGAGCTGCGTGGTGCCGTGCGCGGAGACGCCGACGCCGTTGCCGGTCGCGACCTCCCAGTCGACGTACGGCTTGTCGTACGTGTAGGTGAGGCTGCGGCCGTCGTCGCCGATCTCGGGGGTCTCGGTGACGAGGCCGAGGCGGGTGTCCGCCACGGCGCCCGAGTTGAAGAAGACCTGGTCGTCGCCGGTGGTGACGGCGCCCGTCTCCTCGTCGGTCTGGACCTCGTCACCGCCGACGGTGTTGACGTTCGTGGTGTTGGCCGCCCAGTTGAGCAGCATGTCCGCGGCGTCGACGGGCGTGCCGTCGCTCCACTTGACGCCGTCCTTGACGGTGAACTTCACGACGAGCGGGTCGTCGGAGACCTTCTCGTAGGTCCCGAAGTCCTCGTCCTTGACCAGGGTCGGGCCGTCGTCGTAGTAGTTGAACGACCGGTTCGTGAGGTACACGATGTTCGTGTTGGCGGTCGCGTTGCCGGTCGCCGAGAGGTTGTTGTACTCGAGGAACGGGTCGTTCCAGGCCACGGTGATCTCAGAGCCGTCGATGACCTCGGACTCCTGAGCGGGCGCAGAGCAGCCGCTGAGGACGAGGGCACCGGAGACGATGACGGCACCAGCCGCTGCGAGGCGTCTGATTTTCAATGTTCCTCCTGTGCATGGGAATGGCGCGGACCCACCGTGCGTGCGATCGGCCGCGCAGATATGAACGACCCTAGGTACGCCTGGGAGTCTTTGCAAAAACTGGGCCCAAACGTTACACACCGGTAACGCGGACGCGCGGATCCGCGCGTGGGACTCCGGATCCGTGCGTCCTGACGGTCGGGATCGCGCGTTCCTGCCGTCCGCGGCGACGGATCGCGTCGTCAGGGGCCTCTCGGACCACGTCCGGCCGACGGACGGTGCGCGCCTTCCGCGCGCCTAGGATCGGCCCGTGCCCGACGCTCCCGTCCTCCCCCGCGCCGCGCGTGCGCCGCTGCGACCAGCCGTCCGGACCCGGCTCCGGATCGAGATCGCCATCGTCCTCGGGCTGTCGCTCGGGGCCAGCGCCGTCTACTCGATCCTCCGCATCGTCGACCTGTCCACACGGGCTGCGTCCCTCGGATCGCAGAGCGCCACCATCAACCGGAGCCTGAACGACCGGCAGGTGTTCGACCTGCTGTACCAGCTGCTCGACGTCGCCACGGCCCTCGTGCCGGTGGCGCTCGTCCTCTTCCTGCTGTGGCAGCCGGGACGCAGCGCCTTCCGGCGCATCGGGCTCGACCTCGCGCGCCCGGGACGCGACGTCGCCGCCGGGCTCGGGCTGGCCGCGCTCATCGGGGTGCCGGGGCTCGGGCTCTACTTCGCCGGCCGGGCGCTGGGGATCACGGTGGACGTGGTGCCCACCGCGCTCGACTCCTACTGGTGGACCGTGCCGGTGCTCGTGCTCGTCGCCCTGCGCGCGGCCCTGCAGGAGGAGGTGATCGTCGTCGGCTACCTCTTCACCCGGCTCGGCCAGCTCGGCTGGGGGCGCGGCCGGCTCGGGATGTGGAGCGTGATCCTCGTGGCCGCCGTGCTGCGCGGGAGCTACCACCTCTACCAGGGCTACGGGCCGTTCCTCGGGAACGTCGCCATGGGCGTCGTGTTCGGCTGGTGCTACGTGCGGTTCGGCCGGACGGCGCCCCTCGTGGTGGCCCACCTGATCCTCGACGTCGTGAGCTTCGTGGGCTACCCCGTCGCGCTCGCGCTGCTGCCCCGGGCTGTTCGCGTGACGGGCGCTCGGGCGCTCCCGGGGGCGCGACCCTGGCGCAACACCCGCACCTGTGCCTAACCTGGGAACGCCGCACGACGAGGTGCGGCCTCATCTCGAGGAGATCCCATGGGCGACGCCGCTCATCCGACCGGGGACCCCCGGCCGGCCGTCGACTACCTGGAGGTCGAGGACTCGGCCCGGTTCCGGGAGCTGAAGCGCGAGCACCGCAGCTTCGTCTTCCCGCTCGCCGTGGCGTTCCTCGTCTGGTACTTCGCGTTCGTGCTGCTGTCCGACTACGCGCACGACTTCATGTCCACGCCCGTCATCGGCAACGTGAACCTCGGGATCCTGCTCGGGCTCGGGCAGTTCGTCACGACCTTCGCAATCACCACCTGGTACGTCAGCCGGGCCAACGCGCGCTTCGACCCGATCGCCGCGGAGATCCGCGCCGACCTGGAGGAGCGGGAGCGCGTCGCCGTCCGGGGCCCGGGCGGGACCACGCCGCCCAAGCGCCGGAAGGGCGGCCGGCGGTGACCGCCGCGACCTCCGCCGTCCTGGCGACGACGCCCACGACCGACACCGGGGATCCCGTCCTCAACATCTCGATCTTCGGGGCGTTCGTGGTGATCACCCTCGTGATCGTCTTCCGCGCGAGCCGGAACAACTCGACCGCGGCTGACTACTACGCGGCCGGCCGCTCCTTCACCGGGCCCCAGAACGGCACCGCGATCGCAGGCGACTACCTCTCGGCGGCCTCGTTCCTCGGGATCGTGGGCGCCATCGCCATCAACGGCTACGACGGCTTCCTGTACTCGATCGGGTTCCTCGTCGCCTGGCTCGTGGCGCTCCTGCTCGTGGCCGAGCTCATGCGCAACACGGGCAAGTTCACGATGGCCGACGTGCTGAGCTTCCGGCTGAAGCAGCGGCCCGTGCGGCTGGCGGCGGCCACCACCACGCTCGCGGTCTGCTTCTTCTACCTCCTCGCGCAGATGGCGGGCGCGGGCGGTCTCGTCTCGCTGCTGCTCGGGATCGACGACCGGCTCGGGCAGTCGCTCGTGATCGCCGTGGTCGGCGCGCTCATGATCGTCTACGTGCTCGTCGGCGGGATGAAGGGCACGACGTGGGTGCAGATCATCAAGGCCTGCCTGCTCATCGCCGGCGCCGCCGTGATGACCGTGTGGGTGCTCGCGATCCACGGGTTCAACATCTCCGAGCTGCTGGGCGCGGCGGCCGCCGCGGCGGACAAGCCCGTGCTCGAGCCCGGCAACCAGTACGGGGCCACGGGGATCACGAAGCTCGACTTCCTGTCGCTCGCGCTCGCGCTGGTGCTCGGCACCGCGGGACTCCCCCACGTGCTCATGCGCTTCTACACGGTGCCGACCGCGAAGGAGGCGAGGCGGAGCGTCGTCTGGGCCATCTGGCTCATCGGGATCTTCTACCTCTTCACCCTCGTGCTCGGCTACGGCGCGGGAGCGCTGCTCGGGAGCGAGCGGATCCTCGCGGCGCCCGGCGGCGTGAACTCCGCGGCACCGCTGCTGGCGCTCGAGCTCGGCGGGCCGATCCTCCTGGGGATCATCGCGGCGGTCGCGTTCGCGACGATCCTGGCGGTGGTCGCCGGGCTCACGATCACGGCGGCGGCGTCCTTCGCGCACGACGTGTACGGCAGCGTCATCAAGAAGGGGCAGGTCTCGGCCAACGGCGAGGTGCGGGTCGCGCGGATCACGGTGGTCGTGATCGGGATCGTGTCGATCCTCGCGGGCATCGGTGCGAACGGGCAGAACGTGGCGTTCCTCGTGGCGCTCGCCTTCGCGGTCGCGGCGAGCGCGAACCTCCCGACGATCCTGTTCTCCCTCTACTGGCGGCGGTTCTCCACGCGCGGCGCGGTGCTCAGCATGTACGGCGGCCTCGGGACGGCGCTCGTGCTGATCGCGTTCTCGCCCGTGGTGTCGGGCGCCGAGACGTCGATGATCCCCGGCGCCGACTTCTCGTGGTTCCCGCTGAGCAACCCGGGGATCGTGTCGATCCCCGTCGGGTTCCTGCTGGGCTGGATCGGGACGGTGACGTCGACGCGCAAGGAGGATCCGCTCGTGGCGGCCGAGATGGACGTGCGGTCGCTCACCGGGCACGGCGCGGAGAAGGCGACCGAGCACTAGCGGGCGCGGTCGGCGGAGGCCGGACGCACGACGAGGGCGGCGGGACCCGGAGGTCCCGCCGCCCTCGTCGGTGCGTGCGTCGTGCGCCAGCCGCGGATCAGGCGAAGGCCTCCGGCGGCGGGCAGGCGCAGAACAGGTTGCGGTCGCCGTAGGCCTGGTCGATCCGGCGCACCGGCGGCCAGTACTTGTCGCGCACGAGGGTCGACACCGGGTAGACGGCGCGCTCGCGCGTGTACGCGTGCGTCCACTCCCCCGCGATGACCGACTCGGCCGTGTGCGGCGCGTTCCGCAGCGGGTTGTCGTCCGCCGGCCACTCGCCCGCGGCGACGGAGTCGGCCTCCTGCTTGATGCCGATCATCGCCGCGATGAAGCGCTCCACCTCGGCGAGGTCCTCGCTCTCCGTGGGCTCGACCATGAGCGTGCCGGGCACCGGGAAGCTCATCGTCGGCGCGTGGAAGCCGTAGTCGACGAGGCGCTTGGCCACGTCGTCCACCGTCACGCCGGTCGCGGCCGTCAGCGGGCGGAGGTCGAGGATGCACTCGTGCGCGACGAGGCCGTCCTCGCCCGCGTAGAGCACGGGGTAGTGGTCGCGGAGGCGCGCGGCGATGTAGTTCGCCGACAGCACCGCGGCGCCGGTGGCCTGCTTCAGGCCCTCGGCGCCCATCATCCGGACGTAGGCCCAGCTGATGGGGAGGATGCTCGGGGACCCGTACGGCGCGGCCGACACCGGGGCGCCGCCGTGCTCGATGGTGGAGACGACGCCGTCCTGCACGAGCGCGTGCACGTTGCGCTGCGCCTGCGGGTGGCCGGGGAGGAAGGGCGCGAGGTGCGCCTTCGCCGCGACCGGGCCGACGCCGGGCCCGCCGCCGCCGTGCGGGATGCAGAAGGTCTTGTGCAGGTTGAGGTGCGAGACGTCGCCGCCGAAGTCGCCGAACCGGGCGAAGCCGAGGAGCGCGTTCAGGTTCGCGCCGTCGACGTAGACCTGGCCGCCGGCCTCGTGCACGGCCTCGCAGATCACGCCGACCTCGTGCTCGTAGACGCCGTGGGTGGAGGGGTACGTGATCATGAGCGCCGCGAGCGCGTCGCGGTTCTCGGCGATCTTGGCGCGCAGGTCCGCGACGTCGACGTTGCCGAGCTCGTCGCATGCGACGACCACGACGCGCATGCCGGCGAGCACGGCGCTGGCCGCGTTCGTGCCGTGCGCGCTCTGCGGGATGAGGCAGACGGTGCGCTGGGTGTCGCCGTTGGCGAGGTGGTAGCCGCGGATCGCGAGGAGCCCCGCGAGCTCGCCCTGGCTGCCGGCGTTCGGCTGGAGGCTCACCGTGTCGTATCCGGTGACGTCGGCCAGCCAGGTCTCCAGCTGGAGGACGAGCTCGAGGTAGCCCTCGACGTCGTCGGCCGGCGCGAAGGGGTGGATGGCCTGGAACTCGGGCCAGGTGACGGCTTCCATCTCGGTGGCCGCGTTGAGCTTCATGGTGCAGGAGCCGAGCGGGATCATGCCGCGGTCGAGCGCGTAGTCCTTGTCGGACAGGCGCTTGAGGTAGCGCATCATGCCGGTCTCGGAGCGGTGCGTGGAGAAGACGGCGTGCGTGAGGTACTCGCTCGTGCGGATCGACGCCTCGGGGATCGAGGAGAGGTCGCCGGACGCGCCCTCGTCGTCCGCGAGCTCGGCACCGAACGCGCGCGCGACGACCTGGAGGTCCTCGACGCGCGTGGCCTCGTCGACGCTGAAGCCGATCGTGTCGGCGTCGACGCGGAGCAGGTTGACCCCGCCGTCCGCGGCCGCCGCGAGGATCGCGTCGGCGCGGCCGGGCACGGAGACCCGCACGGTGTCGAAGAACGCGGCGTGGACGGGCTCGACGCCGACGGACGCCAGCGACCGGACGAGGCGGCGGGCGCCCCGGTTGGCCTGGCGCGCGATCACGCGGAGGCCCTTCGCCCCGTGGTAGACGGCGTACATCGACGCCATCACGGCGAGGAGGACCTGCGCGGTGCAGATGTTGCTCGTGGCCTTCTCCCGGCGGATGTGCTGCTCGCGCGTCTGCAGGGAGAGGCGGTAGGCGGGGTGGCCGGCCGCGTCCTGGCTGACGCCGACGAGGCGGCCGGGCATCTGCCGCTCGAGCCCGGCGCGCACGGCGAGGTAGCCGGCGTGCGGGCCGCCGAAGCCCATGGGCACGCCGAAGCGCTGCGAGGTGCCGACCGCGATGTCCGCGCCCAGCTCGCCGGGCGACGTGATGACCGTGAGCGCGAGCAGGTCGGCCGCGACGACCGCGAGGCCGCCCGACGCGTGCACGCGCGCGATGACCGCGCTCGGGTCCCAGATGCGGCCGGAGGCGCCGGGGTACTGGACGAAGGCGCCGAACGCGTCGGGCAGCTCCGCGGGATCCACCGTGGCGAGGTCGTGCGCGACCAGCTCGATGCCGAGCGCGGCGGCGCGGCTGTCGAGGAGCGCGCGCGTCTGCGGCAGGGCGTCCTCGTCGATGAGGAAGACCGGCGTCTTGGCCTTCGAGGCGCGGCGCGCGAGCAGCATGCCCTCGACGACGGCCGTGGCCTCGTCGAGCATGGACGCGTTCGCGGTCGCGAGGCCCGAGAGCTCGGCGACCATCGTCTGGAAGTTGATGAGCGCCTCGAGGCGGCCCTGCGAGATCTCGGGCTGGTAGGGCGTGTACGCCGTGTACCAGCTCGGGTTCTCGAGCACGTTGCGGGTGATCACGGCGGGCGTGATCGTGTCGTGGTAGCCGAGGCCGATCATCGACGTGCGCAGGCGGTTGCGGCTCGCGATGCGGCGGAGCTCGGCGAGGGCGTCGCGCTCGGTCGCGGCCTCGGGGAGCACGGAGTCGCCGGCGGTGCGGAACCGGTCGACCTGGATCGTCTCGGGCACGGCGGCGGCGAGGAGCGACGGGATCGAGTCGTGGCCGAGGACGCCGAGCATGGTGGCGCGGGCCTCGGAGTCGATGCCGATGTGGCGGGCCCCGAACGCGCCGGGCGCGAAGGCGGACGACTCGTCCGCGATGTCGGGCGCGGAGACGGGGGCGGGAGCGGCCGGGCGCGTGCCGGCGTCGACGGCGGTCACTCGCCCACCAGCGCGACGTACTCGTCGTGGCTGAGGAGCGCAGGCAGCGCCTCGAAGCGCACCTTCACGAGCCAGCCGGCGCCGAACGGGTCGCTGTTCACGAGGTCGGGCGAGGCGACGACGTCGTCGTTGACCTCGGTGACGGTGCCGTCGATGGGGGCGAAGAGCTCCCCGACCGACTTGGTCGACTCGATCTCGCCGACGACCTCGCCGCCGGAGAGCTCGTCGCCCACCGCGGGCAGCTCGACGAAGACGACGTCGCCGAGCTTGTCGGCGGCGTAGGCCGTGATGCCGACGGTCGCGACGTCGCCGTCGACCTGCACCCACTCGTGCTCGGCGGTGTACTGGAGGCTGGTCTGGTCGGTCATGCGGAGGCCTTTCGCGAGTAGAACGGGAGGGTCACGACGGTGGCGGGCACGCGCGTGCCGCGGACGTCGACGGCGAGGCGCGTGCCGGGGGCGGCGAGCGCGGGATCCACGTACGCCATGGCGACGGGGTGGCCGAGCGTGGGCGACAGGGCGCCGCTCGTGACGATGCCGACGGGCGGCACGGCGCCCTCGGTCGCCTCCATCACGGCCTCGAGGGCCGCGGCGGAGTCGCCCGCGGCCTCCTCGGCGTAGACGGGGTAGTCGGCGCGGGGGGCGCGGCGGCCCTCGGTGACGAGGCCGACGAGCACGCGGGCGACGGGATCCGGGCCCCTCTCCACGGCGGCGCGCCCGCGGAAGTCGCCCTCCTTGGCGAGCGCGACCACCTTGCCGAGGCCGGCCTGCACGGGCAGCGTGTGGAGGCCGAGCTCGTGCCCGTAGAGCGGCATGCCCGCCTCGAGGCGGAGCGTGTCGCGGCAGGCGAGGCCGGTGGGCAGGAGGCCGAGCGGCGTGCCGGCCCGGACGAGCGCCTCCCACAGGGCGACGGCGTCCTCGGTGGCGACGTACAGCTCGTAGCCGTCCTCGCCCGTGTAGCCGGTGCGGGCGACGAGCACGTCCTTCCCGGCGAAGCGCGCCGGCGTGGCGCGGTAGTAGCGGAGCGCCTCGAGCGGCGCCTCGGCGTGGAGGCCGTCGGTCGCCTCGAGGATCGCGCGGGACACCGGGCCCTGGACGGCGATCAGCGCCACGTCGTCGCTCGCGTCGTCGACCGCCACGTCGTCGAGGCCGGCGGCGGCGTCGGCGAGGACGGCGAGGACGGGGTCGTGGTTGCCGGCGTTGGCGACGACGAGGAAGGACTCCTCGCCGGTGCGGTAGACGATGAGGTCGTCCACGATGCCGCCCGAGGGATCCAGCAGCAGCGTGTACTTCGCCTGCCACTCGGCGATGGCGGAGAGCTTCCCGGCGAGCACGGAGTCGAGGAACGCGCCGGCGCCCTCGCCCTCCACGGCGATCTCGGCCATGTGCGAGATGTCGAAGATGCCCGCGGCCTCGCGCACGGCGCGGTGCTCGGCGAGGTCGCTCGTGTAGCGGACGGGCATGAGCCAGCCGGCGAAGTCGGTGAAGGAGGCGCCGGCGGCCTCGTGCACGGCGTGCAGCGGGGATCGCCGGGGCGGCGCCTCGGCGGCGGTGTCGGCGGGTGCGTCGGTCATGGAGTCCTCCGGTGTCCTCCGGCGGGGACGCCGGATGCGGGACTCCCCCTCTGTCATGGGCCTGAGAGCTTCGCGCCGTCCGAGGACGGTGCTTTCACCGTGGGCGAGCCGTGCGGGACGGCTGCTTTTCAGAGTGGCCAGTGCATCGCGGTACGTGGACCTGAGAGATTGGCGGGGAGGCTTGCTCCTTCGGTGCTCCCGGAGGAGCTCTCCCGCGATGCGTGCGCGGCCGTGTTACGGGGATCAGCATATCGAGCGGGAGGTTTCCGGCGTGTGACGATCCGCGGGCGGTCCGCCGGGCGACGCCGGCGGACACGCGACGCCGGACGCGACGACGCCGCCGCATCCTCCTCGGATGCGACGGCGTCGGGTGGTCGGTCGGACCGCGCGGGTCAGACGGCGTCGGGCGAGGGCGCGGCCGGGGCCGCGGTGCCGGGCTGGCCGTCGTCGTCCTGGTCGATGACGCGGCGCACGTCGTCGGCGAGCTGCGCGACGCCCTCGGGCATCATCTCGAAGCCGTCCGTGGTGCCGACGTTGATGACGAGGCCGGTGCCCTCGGGGATCGCCTGCACGAGCTCGGCGGCGGGGATGGTGGCGACGTGGTCGGCGACGCTCGTCACCTTCTCGTCGATGCGGTCCTCGTGCGTGAAGGCGGCGAGCATGGGCACGCCGTCGCGGTCGAAGAGGACCGGCTGGAGCTGGTCGGTCTCGGGGGTCAGGGGCGTGGCGGTCGGCACGACGACCACGGTGTTGATGAACTCGGTGAGGACGGCGGTCATGTCGGACTCGCCGGCCTGGCCGCGCGCGATGGCCTGCTCGAGGGGGGTGGGCTCTCGGTCCTGTGAATCGGTCATGCCCCCATCGTGCCCGATCGGACGCCGCGGTGCCTGAGCGCGGGAGCTCGGCGGGCGCCCGGCGGAGTTAGGATCGACCTTTCCCATCCGCCGCCCGAACCGAGGGGAGCCGCCGTGCCGATCGGACGCCAGCGACCCCGCGGCGAGCTCGAGGCCGCGATCATGGACGCCCTCTGGGACGCCGACGGGCCGCTCACCGGCAAGGACGTCGTCGCGCGCATCGCGGATCCGCGCCCCGCGCTCACGACGGTGCTCACGGTGCTCGACCGCCTCGGGCAGAAGGGCCTGGTGGTCCGCTCCGACGAGGCGCGCTCCCTCACGTTCGCGCCCGCGCGCTCGCGCACCGACCACGCGGCGTCGCTCATGTCCGGCGCGCTCGCGGCCACGAAGGACCGGGAGGCCGCCCTCCTGCGCTTCGCCGGCACGCTCGACGGCGACGACCTCACGGCCCTCCGCCGCGCGCTCGGCTCCGACGACCGGGCCTAGCCGGCCCGCGGGATACCCGCCCCGTCGCCGCGGTCAGCGCGGGTCGCCGGCGCCGTCGAGCGGTCCGCCGACGCTCCGGCCGTCCTCGCCGGGGAACCGGCGCGACGACCGGCGCACGACGCCGAGCACCACGAGGACGGCGGCCGCGAGGATCACGAAGCCGATGAGCACGAAGACCCAGACCGGGGTGTCCTCGGCCGCGTCGGCGATCGGGACGGACTCGCCGGACTGCGCGTCCGAGGTCGGCGTGGGCGCCGCCGACTCCGCGCCCTGCGTCGTCATGGTGCCCTCGGGCTCGGGCGTCGGGGTGGGCTCGCTGCCCGCCCAGGCGTCCCCGCACGCGGGTGCGGCGAGGACCGCCGGGGTGCCGGCCGTGTCGCCCTCGGGTGCGTAGGTGAAGGAGTAGGTGCCGTCGATGGGGTGGCTGTCGCTCGAGACCGCGCGCCAGGTGACCTGGTAGGTGCCGGCCGTGCCGAGCGCGATGCGGCTCGTGGCCGTGGTGCCGTCGACCGCCACGCAGCCGTCCTCGTGGAAGGAGCCGTCCGACGCGTTGACCACCTGGATCGCGAAGCCGGAGTTCTGCGCGTCGAGCGAGAGCAGGTCCTCGCTGAAGTCGAGGGCGATGGTGCCGGGCTCGGACGTGACCGTGGCGTCGGCCGCCGGCGTGGATCCCACGAGCCGGTCGTGCGCGGAGGCGGCGCCCGCGGGGATCAGCGCGCCCCCGACCACGAGCGCGGCGGCGGACGCGGCGAGCGCGGCGCGACGGAGGACGGACGGGGTGCGGGGGTGGAGCGGAGACGCCATGGGTCCATCATCCCCTGCGCACGAGCGGGAGGGCCGAGGCCGGCCGGCCGGCCGACGGAGGGGCAGGGTGGAGGGACGGCGGGTGCGCGGCGCCCGCATCGAGCACGAGGAGGATGCATGGCCCCCGACGACGACATGCCGAGCACCATCCGCCGCTCCCCCGAGCACGCGCAGGCCACCTGGTCGGCGGCGCACGCGGCGGCCGAGGAGCAGTACGGATCCGGCGAGCGCGCCGAGCGCACCGCCTACGCCGCGCTCAAGCACGGCTTCGAGAAGGTCGGCGACCACTGGGAGCCCAAGGACGAGAAGGGCCCGTCGGACGACGGCGCCGAGCGACGCGGCGCGGGGACCCAGGGCGGGGTCGACGCGAACGCCTCGAAGGCGCACCTCATGGAGGTCGCGCGCCGCCTCGACGTGCCCGGACGCAGCCGCATGACCAAGGACGAGCTGGTCGCGGGGATCCGGAAGGCGAACGACCGCGAGACCCGGAGGGCCCGCGAGCGCGAGGACTGAGGGCGGGGCGCCGTGTCGACGCCCCGCCCCATTCCGGCCCGCTCCGCGGGTCAGCCGACCGTGGTGCCGCCGCGGAAGTCGTCGAGCACCGTCAGCAGCGCCTTCTCGGCCCAGATGCCGATGCGGCCGGTGGCGTCGTGGAAGCGCGCAGCGTCCGCGTCGGACAGCTCCGTGGTGCCCACGAGGTCGTCGCCGAGCAGGATCTCCACGGCGTCGTCGGCCGTGTACCTGGCCGTGAGCACGTCGCCCGCGAGCAGCTGCACCGGGATCGCCGGGTAGGCCGTGCGGGTGCCGTCCGTCGCGATCGCGGTCGTGGTGATCGCCTTCGTGCGGGCGTCGTAGGCGACCGTGATCGCGCCGCGGTCGACCGTGCGGGCCGACTGCGCCTTGAGCACGAGGCCCACCGACGGGGTGGTCCGCGCCACCTTCACGAGCTCCACGGACGCCTCCTGCGTGGCGCCGAGCACCTCGGGCCGCAGGAGCGCGCCGCCCTGGTTGGGCCGGAGCGTGCCGGCCGCGAGCCGGTAGGCGGTGGCGGTCGTGGATCCGGTCCACGATGCGCCGACCGCGGAGCCGCGGCGGTCGAACCCGTCGAGCAGCGCCGCCTGCACCCGGAAGGTGCGCGTCACGCTCGCGGCGGGCGCGAACTCGTCGTCCCCGGCCTGCGTCGCCGTGATCGTGCAGACGCCCGCCGAGGTCGGCGTGAGCCGCGCCCCGTCGACCGTGCAGGCGCCGGAGGCCAGGAACGACACGGGCAGGCCCGAGGTCGAGGTGGCCTGCAGCCGGATCGCGTCGCCGCCCGCGGTCGCGCCGGTGGGTCCCGCGAAGGCGATCGTCTGCTCGGCGAGCGCCGCCGGTCCGCCGGAGACCAGGAGGAAGCTGACCTGGACGTCCGGGCCCGCCGCCTTCGCGATCTCCACCCGGAGGATCCCGTCCGCCCCGACGACCGCCGTGTAGGCGCTCGAGGAGTCGGCGCCGAACGGGCGCGCCTGCTCCACGACCTGCCCGTTCAGGGTGATGCGCGCCGTGCGGCTCGCGGTGGTCCAGGGGTCCGAGAACCCGAGGTCGACGCGGTGCTCACCGGGGGTCAGCCCGCCGAAGGAGTAGGTGAGCGCGGCGCCCGACCTGGCCCAGCGGAGCGTGGAGTAGAGGTCGCCGGTGGCATCGCCCTTCACGTCGCTGGATCCGGTCCAGCCCCAGGTGGTGCCGGTGGCGGGATCCGCGCCGAGCGGCTGCTCCGGCACGGAGCCGAGGAGAGGCCCGTCGACGGAGGCCGCCGCCACGATCGCCTTCCAGTCGGCCGTGGCCCAGCCGCCCGCGTCGACCGCGTACTCGAGGTCCCGGGGCACGACCACCACGCGGCGGACGAGCGTGCGCCCGTCGTCCAGCGTGCCGCGCAGCTGCACGGGACCCGCGCCGGCGAGCGCCGCGGCGTCCCACGTGATGCCGGAGGTCGTCGTCGCGCCGTCGCTCGTCACCTCGACCTCCGCCGGCAGGGACGAGGCGTCGTCGGTGCGGACGGTCGCGGGGATCTCCGTGGTGACCTCCCACGGCGCGTACGCCGGGATGTCGCGCACGCTCCACGTGCCCGGGTTCGTGAGCGACATGGATCCGCCCTCCCCGAAGGTCAGCGGCAGCCAGATGTACGGCGCATTCGCCAGGTCGTCCGGCGTCCACCGGTCGCCCATGTAGACGAAGCGGCCGTTCGCGGCGTCGATCGGGATAACCGACGTGCTCTGCGAGCCGAAGGTCGTCGATGCGCCCTCCCCCTGCACGGGGTTGCCGCGGTCGGTCCAGGTGCCGAGGATGTCGGTCGCCGTGGCGTAGGAGGCCGGGTTCGGGTTCCACCCCGTCGCGCCCGAGGTGATCAGGTAGTAGGTCCCGTGCGACTTGAAGAGCGCCGGCGCCTCCCGGTGCGCGCCGATGTAGGGGCGCGTGAAGTCCACGCCCTTGACCGCGTCGGCCGGGCCCGTCGCGAGCGCGGTGTAGTCGGCGTCGAGCTTCGAGATGTAGAGCGAGTAGTTCTCCTCGCTCGAGTAGATGATGTAGGCCGTCCCGTCGTCGTCGACGAAGAGGTTCATGTCGCGGGCCATGCCCTTGCTCTCCGGCTGGTAGTCCGGCTCCCCGGCCGGCGCCTCGTGCAGGCGGTGGTCCTCGATGTAGCGGAACGGGCCGGTGGGCGAGTCGGACACCGCGACGCCCGCGGTGGCCTTCGCGTACTGGGCGTCGCTGGTGGCGGTGGGGCCGTCGGTGTGGATCCACATGACCCACTGCCCGGTCGCCTCGTTGTGGATGACCTTGGGGCGCTCGAGGATGGCCGCCGGGCGCGAGGATCCGGCCGCGGGGGTGGTGCCGAGGTCCTCGTAGACGGCGGCGCGCGCCTCGGCGTCGAGGTCGCCGTAGAGGCCGGCGAAGTACGGGTCGGCGTCGAACTGGTCGGGCGAGGACATGGCGGCCAGGGCGAGGCCCTCGTCCGTCCACGCCTCGAGGTCCCGCGAGGAGTAGACGTGCACGCCGGGGCTCGAGGCGTAGCCGTTGGAGCGGTCCTCGCCGTACCAGTGGTAGATGGTGGCGCCCGTCTCATCGACGGACGGGACGATCTGGCCGCCGTGGGCCTGGATCACGTTCCCCGCGGTGTCGAGCCGGGCCTCGCCGGGGGTGAAGGTCGCGTCCTCGACGGCCGCGGGGGCCGGCGGGGTCGCGGCGGCCGGTGCCGCGACGCGGGCGGCGGCGGGAGCCGGGGCGCTCGTCGCGGCGTGCGCCGGCAGGCCCGCGAGGGACAGCGCGGTGGCGAGGCCGGCGGTCGCGGCCAGCGCCCGGATCCCCCTCCGTCGCGTCGGGGCGGGAGCGGTGCCCGCGTCGGGCGTCCCGCGTCCGGGTGCGGATGGTTGCGTGATCATCGTCGATCGTCCTCCTGGTGCGCGATGCGGATCGGGACGCGCCGCATCGTCGCGGAGCCCCCTCGCATCGCGTCCCACGCTAGTCGCGGGAGGCGGTGACATGTCACATGGGAGGTCGGCGGGCGGACGTCGGAGTGGACCCCGACGGCCCGGATGAGCTCAGGGCAGGTCGATGCGGAACAGCTCGCACTCGGCGTCGTAGTAGGCGCGCGTGCGGCCGAGCGAGCGCATGCCGATCCGCCGGCACACGGCCTGCGACGGCGCGTTCGCGGGGTTCGTGACCGCGAGGACGCGCGCCAGCCCGCCCTCGGCTGCGTGCGCGAGCACCCGCCGGGCCGCCTCCGTGGCGACGCCGCGACCCCAGGCGTCCGGATGCAGGTGCCAGCCGATCTCCGTCTCGCCGTCCGCGGGGGCGTCGCGCGGGGCCGGGTCGTCGTCGGGCACCGGCGCGGCCGATGCGGGCAGGTCCTTGAGGAGGAGCGTGCCGAGGAGCGCGCCGCCGTCGCGGGCGGCGATCGCCCAGATGCCGCGGACCGGGTCGTCGAGCGCGGCGTAGCGGGCCGCGCGGGCGGCGGCCTGCGCGGGATCCGACTGCACCTCCCCCGAGCCGAGCCACCGCTGCACCTCGGGCCGGGAGTGCAGGTCGAGCAGGAACGGCGCGTCGGCCTCCGTGAAGCGACGCAGGAGCAGGCGGTCGGTCGCGAGGTCGGGCATCGCCCCAGGCTAGGCGGCCGACGTCGGTGGCTCCTCGTACCGTGACCGCATGCCCGAGCCGGTGGATGCGTGGTGGGCGCGACGACGCTGGTCGCGCGGCCTCGACGTGCCGTACCCGGTGGGCGCGTACCGCGAGGCGTGGGCGTCGTTCCCCGTGCTCATCCGGCAGTACCACCCCGAGAACAACCGCGGCATCACGCTCACGCAGGTGCCGCCCGCGGCCGACGTCTTCCTCACCTGGCAGTGCGACACGGGCCACGTGTTCGTCGCCACGCCCGAGGAGCAGCGCAACCGGCCGGGCCGCGAGCGCCGCCGGTCGTCGTGGTGCC
This sequence comes from Clavibacter sp. B3I6, assembly GCF_030816895.1. Classification (NCBI taxonomy): domain Bacteria; kingdom Bacillati; phylum Actinomycetota; class Actinomycetes; order Micrococcales; family Microbacteriaceae; genus Clavibacter; species Clavibacter sp. B3I6. The sequence goes on along the minus strand of NZ_JAUSYL010000001.1, from coordinate 2,971,598 downwards.
CGGACTGCGCGGAGGCCGCGTCCCCGCGCACGCCCGTGCTGCCGATGGCCGACCAGGTGCGGTGGCCCGGGGCGTCGCCGCTCCTCGTGGGGCCGGTGGCGGGGGCCGGAGCGGCCGGTGGATCCGAGGCGCCGGCCGGCGGGACCGCGACGCCCGCGTCCGGGGCTCCCCGCGCGCGACGCGGATCGCGCGACGGCAGGCCGTCCGCGCCCGGCACGGGACGCGACCGCCGCGGCAAGGACGGCACGCCGAGCGGCGCCGCGCCGACCGCTGGCGCACCTCGCGCGCGTGCCGCCGGGCCTTCCTCCGCCGCCCCTCCCGCGGTCCGCCCCGCCGCGTCGCCTGCCCGCGCCCGCCGCTCCCCCGGCGTCTGCGGGAAGACGCCGGACCTCCCCGTCGGCGAGCCGTTCGCGAGCGCGTGCGCGCCGCCGCCCGCGTCCGCCGTCGAGGAGCGCCTCCGCCAGGACCTGGCCGCGCGCCTCGAGCACACGACCGGCCTCAACGCGGTGCGCCTGGCGCGGCCGTTCTTCGAGCACCGGGAGGCGTGGCCGGACATCCTCCTGCCGGAGCTGCGCGTCGCGATCGAGTACGACTCCACCGGCCGCCACGGGCTCGAGCACGTCGGCCGCCGGGAGGAGGCCGACCGCCGGAAGGACCGCGCGCTGCGCGCCGCCGGCTGGGAGGTCATCCGCATCCGCACGGGCAAGCTGCCCGCCCTCGGGCCGTACGACCTGTGCGTCTCGGGCCTCACGCGCGGCACGGTGGATCAGCTCCTCGACCGGCTCCGCGAGATCCGCGGCCCGTTCCTCGTGGACGCGTACCTGCGCGAGACGCCGCCGTCGGCCGCGGCCGGGTGACGCGGCGCACCGGCGCGGTCAGCTGACGCGCAGCGCCAGCGCCTCGCTCCGCCACCGGGCGAGGAGCTCCCACGGATCCGGCTGACCCGCGGCGAGCGCGGCCACGTGCGCGCGCAGCCCCGCGTCGAGCGCGAACCACTCCGTGCGGTCGTACCGCTGCCGCGCGAACTGCGCGTGCCGTGCCCGCTCCACGCCCCGCCCGCCGCGCTCGAACGCGAGCAGCTCGTCGTGCCGGAGCGCGCCGAGCCGCTGCCGCGGGTTCGCGCTGGTGCCGATCTTCATCCGGTCGCCGAAGCGGATGTAGTAGACGACGTCGACCCGCGGCGGCGCGAGCTCGCCGTCCGGGTGATCCCCGTGCCGCCACTCGCACACCGCGCACAGCCAGCCGGAGGGGTACCGCACGCCGAGGCGCGATCCGCAGGCCGGGCACGGCGACGGGAGCACGTCCTCCACGCCGTGCTCCCGCTCCGCCCACCCGGCCGCGGCGACGAGGTGCGCCGCGCACAGCGGCACGGGCGCCCCGCGCTCGGCCGGCGCCGGGCAGCCCTCGGCGCGGCACCCCGCGGATCGACTCGACGTCATGCCCCGACGCTAGACGCGGGGGCCGACACCGGCCCTCCCCGTGCGGGGCGCGACGTCCCCGCCCGCCGCGCGGTCGGACACCCTCAGCGCGACGCCCGCACCACCACCGGCGCCTGGTCCTCGAAGCCGCGGCGCAGCTCCACCGAGGTCCAGGGCACGAGCGCGCCGGCGAAGATCGGCTCGAGGATGCTCCACATGATCCCGCGCTCCCATCCCACGAAGTGCACGTCGTAGGAGTCCTCGCCGAACTCGTTGCCGTCGATGCGCCCCGCCTCGAGCAGCTGCAGCGCGTCGTCGCCCGCGGCCTCCGTCGCGGCCAGCGTCTCGAACGCCTCGTACGCGGATGCGTCCGGGCCCGCCGCGAACCGCAGGACGACCCAGTCGTCGGGCTCGGGCCGCCGGGTCCAGGGTCGCGCGGCCGCCACGATCGCCATGGTCAGGCCGGTGATCACCCCGCTGAGCAGGAGTGCCCGGATGCGCGGCGTCATGCCCGCACCCCTCTGGCGTCGACTGCTCGGATCATGCGACCTCCCCGTCACGGCGGCGGCCCCCGGGACGGCGCCGCCTCGTCCAGTATCGCCGAGGGATCCGTCGGCGACCGGTGCGCGGCGGGCGATCCGCGGCACGACGCGCCCGGACTCCGACGCTCCGCCGGCGCGTTGCCGCGCATAGCGGGCGCTGCCCGATCCGCGCGACCCCCTTCACCGCCCGGCACCCCGCCCCTAGTGTGGGGAAATGGCGAATCCCATCGAGGCAGACGCACCATCGCGCAGCGTGCTCAAGCGGTCCATCACCGCGAAGCAGCTGTACTTCTACGTCGTCGGCGACGTCCTCGGATCCGGCATCTACGTGCTCGTCGGCCTCGTGGCCGCGGCCGTGGGCGGCGCGTTCTGGATGGCGTTCCTCGTCGGCGTCGCCATCGCGACCATCACGGGACTCGCCTACGCCGAGCTCGTGACCAAGTACCCGCAGGCCGCCGGCGCCTCCCTGTACATCAACAAGGCGTTCCGCAGCCCGGTGCTCACCTTCTTCATCACCATCTGCATGCTCTCGGCCAACATGGCCGCGGTCGGCTCCCTCGCCGCCGGCTTCGTCCGCTACCTCAGCGACCTCATCGGCCTGCCCGAGTCCGCCATCTGGGCGACCACCGGCATCGCGGTCGCGTTCGTGGCCGTCATCACGCTCATCAACCTCATCGGGATCAGCGAGTCGGTCGTCGCGAACGTGGTCATGACGTTCGTGGAGATCACCGGCCTGATCGTCGTGGTCGCCATCGGCGTGATCGCCCTGGTCGAGGGCGTCGGCGATCCGTCCGTGCTGCTGCAGTTCCAGGTGGAGGGCGGCGGCGGATCCGCGGTGCTCGCTGTCCTCGCCGGCGTCTCGCTCGCCTTCTTCGCGATGACCGGCTTCGAGAACGCCGCCAACGTCGCCGAGGAGACCATCGACCCGTCGCACGCGTTCCCCCGCGCGCTCATCGGCGGCATGATGACCGCCGGCGTCGTCTACGTCCTCGTCTCGATGGCGGCGGCCCTCGCCGTCCCGATCGACGCCCTCGCCGGCAACACGCTCCTCGAGGTGGTGCGCGCCGACCTCTTCTTCATCCCCGCCGCCGTGATGCTCGTGATCTTCGGCCTGATCGCCATGGTCGCCATCAGCAACACGGCGCTCGTGACGGTGGTGGCCCAGTCGCGGATCCTGTTCGGCATGGCCCGCGAGAACGTCGTGCCCGCGATCTTCGCGAAGGTCCACCCGGCGCGGCGCAGCCCCTACGTGGCGCTGATCTTCGGCGGCGCGGTGGTCGCGAGCCTCCTCATCATCGGCGCCGCGATCCGCTCGAGCCAGGCGGGCATCCCCGAGGACGAGCGGCTCGACATCGTCGACCGCCTCGCCACCATCACCGTGGTGTTCCTCCTCTTCATCTACGCGCTCGTGATCGTCGCGTGCCTCAAGCTCCGCGGCCAGGACGAGACCGCGGACACCTACCGCGCGAACACGCCGCTGCTCATCGTCGGCATCGTCGGCAACGTGGCCGTGCTGATCTACACGCTCATCGACGACCCCGCCGCGCTGCTGTGGGTCGGCGGGCTCCTCGCTCTCGGGCTCGTGCTCTACCTGGCCCAGCGCGCCTTCGGGAACACGCGGCCGGATCCCGGGGACGCGGCGGCGGTCGCCGCGGCCGGCCCCACGGACAGGGAGGTCTGACCATGCACGTGATCGTCACCACCGACGGATCGAAGGCGTCGCTCGAGGCCGCCCGCCAGTTCCAGCTGATCGCCGACTCCCGCGAGATCCGCGACGTCACCGTCCTCGCGGTCGTGAGCCCGTACGCCGCGGCGCCGTTCGCGAACGAGCTGGGACCGCACCACGGCCCGGGCCAGACGGAGCTCAGCTACCGCCGCGACGCGGAGTCCGCCGTCGACGCGGTCGCCGCCGTCTTCGACCGCTGGGGCCCGAGGATCCACCGCGAGGTCCGCAGCGGCTCGCCCGCCACCGAGATCATCCGCGCCGCCGAGGACCTGAACGCCGGCCTGATCTCCATGGCCGCGGGCGGCCGCGGCCTCACCGCGACGATCCTCCTGGGCAGCACCGCGAGCCGCGTGCAGCACTCGGCGCCGTGCCCGGTGCTGATCTGCCGGCCGGTGCGCGGGCGGGCGTAGGCCGAGCGCGTCGTCACCTGACACCGACGGCCGCCCGGAGCGCCGCCCTCGCCCCCGGGCCGACGTCATCGGCCCGACGCGCCGCGCCACCCCGCCGGCAGCACCGAGGCTGCCGCGATCACGACGACCGCGAGGCCGAGCGCGAGCGTGACCGGCACGTCGACGACGGGCAGCGGGATCCCGAGCAGGCCCTGGCCGATCCCCGTGAGGGCGGGCAGGACGGCGAGCATCCCGATCGCGAGGGCTGCGACCACGATGAAGGCGGTCTCGACGCCCAGCGTCCGCATCAGCTGCGCGCGGGTCGCGCCCACCCGGCGGAGCAGCGTGAGCTCCTCGCGGCGGCCGCGCGTGGATCCGACGAGCGTCGTCGCAGCGGCCGCGGCGACGAGCCCCAGCAGCGACACGAGGAGCACGAGCGAGAGCTGGCGCTCGGCGGCGCCGCCCGCGGTGGCGGTGTCGGCGTAGGCGTCGGGGGTCAGCGCCCGGAGCCCGAGCGCCGCGATGGCGGCCTGCGCGTCGTCCGGTGCGGCGCCGTCGAGGCGGACGAGCACGGCGTCGGCGGGCGCGCCGGCGGCCGGAGCGCCCACCATCTGGTCGCCGAGGCCGAGGCCCCGGTCGTACACGGCGACGATGCGCCGCTCCTCCTCGGGGCCGTCGGCGATGCGGAGGTCGACGGAGTCCCCCACGCCGAGGCCCGTGAGCACGAGCGCGTCGGTGCTCACCGCGATGGTGCCGGGCTCGGCGAGGTCGTCGAGCGACCCCTCCCGCACGGCCGGATCCAGGAGCGCGGGACCGGGCGTGAGCGTGCGGAGCGACGCCGGCTCCCAGGACAGGCCGCCGAACGCGCCGTCGTCCGGGTCCGGCTGCTCGACGCGGATGCTCGCGTCGAGTCCGCCGGTGGCGGTGATGGCGGCGACGCCCGGCACGGCACGGACCGCCGCGACCTGCGCGGCCGTGATCCCGTCACCGCCTGAGGCGACCGCGACGAGGTCCGCGGCGACGGACGCCCGGAGCTGCTGCTCACCGGCGCGGGCGACGGCGAGGTCGGTGCCGGACTGCACGGATCCGAGCCCGACGAGCAGGGCCAGCGGGATCACCGCGGCGCTGAACCGACGGGAGAAGCCGCGGGCGTTGGCGACGGCCAGCACGCGGGCGGCACCGCCGCGGGATCCGGATGCGGCCACGGCGCGGGACGCCGCCCACCGCACGAGGAGCGGACCGGCGAGGCCCGCGGCGACGACGAGCAGGATCGCCGAGGACGCGCCCGTGGCGCTGCCGAGCAGGCCCGGCGAGACGAACGGCGTGCCCGCGGCGAGGAGCCCGAGGGCGGCGGTGGCGATCGCGGCGATGCGGCGGCCGCGGCCGATGCCGACGGGGTCGACCGCGCTCTCCCGCACGGCGGCGGTGGGGCTGACCCGGAGGATCCCCCGCGCGGCCAGCAGGGCCGCGAGGATCCCCGTGGGCACGAGCACGGCGAGCGCCCCGACGACGGGCAGCGGCGACACCCCGAGCGTGAAGCCGGCCGGCAGGAGGCCGCCGGCCTCGAGCATCGGCGCGGCGACGGGCGCGAGCAGCAGTCCGGCGACGGCTCCGACGGGGCCGGCGACCCCGAGGATCACGAGCGCCTCGGCCGTGACGGTGCCGCGGACCTGGCGCGTGGTGGCGCCGACCGCCCGGAGCAGCGCGAAGTCGCGTCGGCGGCGGGCGAGCGCGGCCGAGAACGACCCGGCGACCACGAGCACGGCGATGAGGAGGAGCGTGCCCGCGAACGAGCTCGCGACGGTGGAGAGGAGCAGGAGGTCCGGCTCGCGGACGCCCGCCTCGAGCCAGGCGCCGGTGAGGGCCAGAATCATCGCGGTGAGGGCGACGACGAGGGCCGTGCCGAGGAGGCTCGCGCGGTTCACGACGAGCACGGAGCGGATGGCGGTGCGCATGGTCTAGCGCCCCAGCTCGACGAGGCGGGCGGCGACCTGCTCGACCGTCGGGGAGGCGAGCTCCCCGCGGAAGCGGCCGTCGGCGAGGAAGAGCACGCGGTCGGCGGATGCGGCGGCGCGCGGGTCGTGGGTCACGAGCACCACGGTCTGCCCGAGGTCGCGCACCGCGGTGCGGAACAGCTGCAGGATCCCGTCGGCCGTGCGCGCGTCGAGGGCTCCGGTCGGCTCGTCGGCGAAGATCACGTCCGGGTCGGCGGCGAGCGCCCGGGCGACGGCGACGCGCTGCGCCTGGCCGCCGGAGAGCTCGCCCGGGAGGCGGCCCTCCATCTCGACGAGGCCGACGGCGGTCAGCAGGGCGCGGATCCGCTCGGCGTCGGGCCGGCCACCGGCGAGCGTGAGCGGCAGGCGCACGTTCTCGCCGACGGTGAGGTGGCTGATGAGGTTGTAGCCCTGGAACACGAAGCCCACGCGCTCGCGCCGGAAGCGGGTGAGCGTGTCCGGTGACATGCCGGAGAGGTCTGTGCCGCCGATGACGACGCGGCCTCCGGTCGGCAGGTCGAGCCCGGCCGCGACGTTGAGGAAGGTGGACTTGCCGGAGCCGGACGGGCCCATGACGGCGGTGAAGGACCCGGCCGCGATGTCGAGGCTGACGCCGTCGAGGGCGACGACCGTCCGCGGCCCGTCGGGGTAGGTGCGGGTGACGCGGTCCAGGTGCACGGCGGTGCCGGTGCGTCGGGACGCGAGGGTGGATGCGGGGGTGGATGCGGGGGGCATGGCGTTCTCCTCGTCGGATGGGGTGATCCCAGCCTGCGGATCCGCCGCCCGCGGCCCCAGGGCCGGAGGACGGGTCCTCGGGACCTGCATCCTCCGATGGAGGCGGGCCCGGATCAGGCGCCGGCCGCCTCCCCGGGCACCTCGACGACGCGGTTCTGGTACGCCCACACCACGGCCTGCAGGCGCGAGGTCACGCCGATCTTCGGCAGCATCCGCGCCAGGTGCGACTTCACGGTCGACACCTCCACGACGAGCGCCGCCGCGATGTCCTCGTTGGACATGCCCTGCGCCAGGAGGAGGAGCACGTCGCGCTCCCGGGCGGTGAGGAGGCCCTCGCCGCGGCCGCCGGTGACGGGCTGGAGGCGCCGCCGGTCCACGAACTCGCGGAGCACGCGGCGGGTGAGGGCCTGGTCGAGCGTCGCGTCGCCACCGGCCACGCGACGGACGGCGTCGATGATCACGTCGGGCTCCGCGTCCTTGAGGAGGAATCCGCTGGCGCCGGCCTCGAGCGCGCCGAAGACGTAGTCGTCGAGGTCGAAGGTGGTGAGCATCAGCACGGGCACGGCCGGATCCGCGTCGGGCCCGGCGAGCGCCCGCGCGACCGCGATGCCGTCGAGCACGGGCATCCGGATGTCCAGGCAGGCCACGTCGGGCCGGAGCTCCCGGGCGAGCGCGAGGGCCGCGGCCCCGTCGGACGCGAGTCCGACCACCTCGATGTCGGGCTCGCCACCGAGCAGGGCGGCGAGGCCGGCGCGCACGAGCGCCTGGTCGTCGGCGATGAGGACGCGGATCATGCGATGGCCTCCGGGGGCGTGGGGGTACGGGTGATCTCGGCGGCAGCGGGCGCGGGGGTCCCGACGGCGGATCCCGCCCGCGCGTCGCGCTCGCGCGGCACGGCCATGCGCACCCGCCAGCCGCCCTCCGCGGTGGATCCCGCCGCGAGCTCCGCGCCGACGAGCTCGGCGCGCTCGCGCATGCCGAGCAGGCCGAATCCGCCGGCCGCGCTGGCGAGCGACCGGCCGACGGCCGCGCCGTCGCCCGGCCCGTTGGTCACGGTCGCGACGAGCGCTGCGGCGTCCCGGTCGTCGACCTCGACGACGCAGGCGCTCCCGGGCGCGTGCGCGGCGGCGTTCGTCAGCGACTCCTGCACCGTCCGGTAGACGGCGAGCTGCGCCAGCGGCCCGATGCCCTGCCCGAGGGGACGGCCGGGGGCCTCCTGCACGCGGAGCTCGACGGATCCGCCGGTAGCGACCCGCGCGCGGTCGACCAGCTCGGGCACGGCGGCGAGCGTCTCGACGGAGCGCTCGGCGTCCTGGTCCGGGTCCTCCCGGAGGAGGCCGACGAGCCGCCGCAGGTCGTCGAGCACGTCCATGCTCTGCGCGCGCACCTGCCGGATCCCGCGGTGCGCCTCCTCGGGCGCGGAGTCGATCTGCCGGTCCACGACCGCGGCCATGAGCGCGATCCCGGACAGGTGGTGCGCCGCGATGTCGTGCAGCTCGCGCGCCATGGCCGTGCGCTCGCGCGCGACCGCGGCCTGCACGAGCGCGTCCCGCTCGCCGACCCGCGCGCTCAGCTCGTCACGGCGGGCGTCCCGGGCCTCGCGTCGGGAGCGCACGACGAGTCCGCCGAGGAGCGGGAGTCCCACGATGCCCGCGGCCTGCACGAGCGCCGCGAGCACGGCCTCGGCGGGCCCGATGCCCACCCCGCGCACGCTGTTCAGCGTCTCCCCCACGGTGAGCAGGACGGCCGTGGCGACCAGCGACGGCGCCAGCCGGACGACGGGCCGCTGCGCGACCGCGCGGAGCACGGCGACGAGGATCGCGACGGTCGCGAGGCCGGAGACGCCGGCGGGCGCCACGAGCGGCAGCACGACCGCGACCGCGGCGACCGCCACCGGGACGACCCGGGGCGACCGCCGCACGAGGACGACGAGGGCGGCCTGCGCGAGGCAGCCGACGACGAGCGCCCACCAGGCGGGGTCGCCGGGGGTGGGGAGGTCGAGGCTCGCGAGGTCCGGATCCTCGCCGGCGACCGCGGGCAGGCCCACGAGCAGCAGCACCGAGACGGCGGCGCACGCGGCGCCGACGCCGAGATCGAGGCCGGTGGGCCGCCAGGGGGTCTCAGCGTCGGCCATCGTCCGAGTGTACGAGTCGGGTGCCGGCGGGCTCCGGCGCTGGTGGGTCGGATGCGGCCGGCGTCGCCGACGCCGGCTCCGGCAGCGCCGTCGGCAGCGCCGTCGGCAGCGCCGTCGGCAATCCCAGCCGCCCGCGCGTCGCCGCGATCAGCACGACGGCGCCGACGGTCGCGGCGGTCATGAGCGCGAGCATGCTCGTCTCCCCGTCGATGGTCGGGAACATCTCCGGCCACAGCACCGACGACGTGTTGTTCACGCCCACGTGCAGCAGCACGATGAGGGGCAGGCTCTCGCGGGTGCGGTTGAAGACCCAGGTGATGATGATCGTGAACGCGATGCAGAACCCCGTGAAGTACAGCGGCCGCGTCCACCGGGCGTCCGGCCATCCGCCCCAGTCGCTGAGGAACAGCGGCAGGTGCCAGAACGCCCACAGGGGTCCGAGCAGGAGGCTGGCGACGAGCGGGCCCGACCTCCGCTGCAGCCGGGGCAGCGCGAAGTCGCGCCAGCCCGGCTCCTCGGCGAGCCCGGTCGTGACCATCTGCAGCAGCAGGGCGGGCACGTAGACCGCGAGCGCGAGCAGCGACGGCGCGTGGACGTCCCCGCCGGAGAACGCGGCACCGGACGCGAGCACGACCACCGGCACGCCGACGAGCGCGAGGGCGTACCAGCGCCCGCCGACCCGCCAGCGCCACAGCCGTGAGGCCCAGCGCTTCAGGCCCGGCCGCCCCTCGGTCACGGCCGTCACCAGGAACGCGGCCGCGATCGGCCCGAGGTACGCGCCGGGCAGCACGCCGGAGAGCTGGGCGCTGCCGAGGATCTCGGGGAAGTCGATGTCCCAGAGCCCCAGGCCGTGCGACGACATGATGTATGGCAGCCAGGCGACCCAGCTCCCCGCGATGGCGAGGGAGGCGAACGCGACGAGCGGATGCCGTGCGACGAGGCCGCGCACGCCGCTCGTCGGCGGCCGCGTCTCGGGGCCGCGCGTCTCCGGGTGATGGATGGTGGTCATGGCAGCTCCTCCGTCGCCGACGCGGCCGGATCCGACCGCACCTCCGACGCTAGGAACCGGCCGGTCCGCGGACGACCGCCGGGAGGACGCACCTCGGGGCTTGCATCCGAAGGCGGAGAGGACGGTCCACGCCCGCGAGCCCCGATCGAGAGGCGGTCCTGCTCCGCCTCGCATCGCACCTCCGCATGACCCGCGGCTAGGCTCGCGGGATGGCCACAGTGATCCTCGTGCGGCACGGACGCACCACAGCGAACGCGACCGGGATCCTGGCGGGGCGCACCCCGGGCGTCGACCTCGACGACACCGGACGCGCGCAGGCGGACCGCACCGCCGAGCGGCTGGCCGCGGTGCCGCTGGCCGCCGTCGTGTCCAGCCCCCTCCAGCGCTGCTGGGAGACCGCGCAGCGGATCCTCGAGCGGCAGACGGGGAAGCCGGCCCAGCCGATCGAGCCCGACATCACCGAGTGCGACTACGGCGACTGGCAGGGCCGCGCGCTCGGCGAGCTCGCCAAGGAGGACCTCTGGTCGCGCGTGCAGGCGCACCCGTCGTCGGTCGTCTTCCCGGGCGGCGAGTCGATGGCCGGGATGCAGGCGCGCGCGGTCGCCGCGATCCGCCGCCATGACGCAGACATCGAGGCGGAGCACGGGCCCGGCGCCGTGTGGGTCGCGGTCAGCCACGGCGACGTCATCAAGGCGATCCTCGCCGACGCCCTCGGCACGCACCTCGACCTGTTCCAGCGCATCGACGTGGGCCCCGCGTCCGTCTCGATCGTGCGCTACGGCACGAGCCGACCGACCGTCCACGCGACCAACACCGACGCGGGCGACCTCTCCTGGCTGGCCGCGAGCGTCGGATCCGGCGATGCACCGGTCGGCGGCGGCGCCGGGCACAGCACGCCGTGATCCGCCGCGCCTAGAGTGGAACCATGCCCACACGCGCCCTCGAGTTCGACTGGCCCGACCGGGTCGTGGTCGGCACCATCGGCCTCCCGGGAGCCCGCACGTTCTACCTGCAGGTGCGCTCCGGCGCGCGGGTCGTGAGCATCGCCCTCGAGAAGCAGCAGTCCGCCCTCCTCGCGGACAAGATCGACGAGATCCTCGACCAGCTCATCGCCGTCGAGGGCAACCCCTTCAGCATCCCCGCGAGCACGCCGCCGGAGCTCATCGACGAGGACCAGCTCGAGCCCGTGGAGGAGCACTTCCGCACCGGCGCCATGAGCCTCGGCTGGGACCCGACCACGGCCCAGATCGTGGTCGAGGCGTACCCCCTCACGGAGGACGACGCGGACGACGACGTGTTCCGCGCCGACGATGCCAGCTCCGAGACCGAGATGCTCCTCGTGCGGATGCCGGTCGGCGCCGCCCGCGCGTTCGCCCAGCGCACCCGCGCCATCGTGGGCGCCGGGCGCCCGGCGTGCCCGTTCTGCGGCGAGCCCATGGATCCCGACGGCCACATCTGCATTCCGCGCGAGGACTGATGCCGGCGACGGATCTCGTGACCGCCGAGCTCACGCTCACCGGCCGCATCCGCACCGCGTCCAACGCGACCTTCCTCGGCACCATCGGCGACGTGGCCGTCGTCTACAAGCCGGTCGACGGCGAGAACCCGCTGTGGGACTTCCCCGACGGCACCCTGGCGCAGCGCGAGGTGGCCGCGTACCGCCTCTCGGAGGCGCTCGGCTGGGGCGTCGTGCCGCGCACGTGGCTGCGCGACGGTCCGTTCGGCGAGGGCATGGTGCAGCTCTGGCAGGAGACGGATCCCGAGCAGAGCGCCGTCGACCTGCTCCCGACGGACGAGGTGCCGGAGGACGGCTGGAAGCCCGTGCTCGAAGGCGAGGACCAGGACGGCGGGTCCGTCACCCTGATCCACGAGGACACCCCGGCTCTCCGCCGCATGGCCGTCTTCGACGTCATCGCCAACAACGCCGACCGCAAGGGCGACCACATCCTCGCGATGCCGGACGGCCACCGCCACGGCGTCGACCACGGGATCACCTTCCACCAGGAGCACAAGCTGCGCACGGTGCTGTGGGGGTGGATCGGGGATCCGCTCAGCGCGGAGGAACTGGCGGGCGTCGACCGCGTGCTCGCCGGGCTGGAGGGCGCCCTCTGCCGCGACCTGAAAGGGTTGCTGACAGAGGAGGAGATCGAGGCGTTGGCGGAGCGGTGCCTGGGGCTGCGTGCGGAGGCACGGTTCCCGGCGCCCGCTGGCCAGTCCTCGGCGGTGCCCTGGCCGCTGTTCTAATCACATCGACAAGGGCGCCACGTCATATAGATTGACGCGGCGCCTATCTGACTTTGACTAGAAGGCCTAAAGTTACGGCTGGGTCAATACTTATATACCAACGTGCGCCTTTGCTCGGCTGGCGCACGGGTGCGCTTGCTCAAGCTAGAAACGCATTTAAAGCGTCCAAACACTTTCAATTGCCTCCATGGCAAGGGCTTCGCTTCGCGCATAGATGTGATCGTCGCTCAAATCGTCAATTTGCTGCTGAACCCAATATCTTAGTTGAGGATCGAAGTACGCACTACCCGCCTGCAAAGCCTCCCTCTTCTCAGACAAGGGCGCGTCACCCAACGCACTATTGAGCTCGGCAGTTAGCAATGTGAGATTGCCAATAGAAAAAACCGCATCTTTGTAGGACTCGGAAGCATCCGCTTGAGGCTTAATGTGCTCGACGGACCAAGTAAGTAAATTTTGACCGGCGGGAATGTTTTTGTTTTTCTTAGCGAATGCCATAAGTATGTAGGCAATGAAAACCTTACGCGCTCGTGGTTTTTGCGCTTGCGCGAGGCGAAGCTTCGGCGCATAAAACAAGTCGACAAAGGCACTAGTAGCCTCTTTGGCGTTGGGGAGACTGGCTTGTAGTTTCGCCCGGAGATCCGCAATAGCGGAGTTGACTTCTTCGCGAGTGGTCGCCTCTTCCAATTTGACCGCAAAGCGATTGTATCGAGCGCGAGTGCCACCAGTTGAGCCACTGTTCGTCAGCGCCGTGAACTGAAAATGGAAGTTTTCCGTCAGCTTCAAAACCTCAATCAGGTCAGCTTCCTTGACGATTTTTGTTTCCTTATACTTCCGCGCCACAGCTAGAACCGTCGAATTTGCTACCGAAACGTCAAATATAGCTAAGGCGCGAACGCTGTCTACGAATTCGGGAAGTGAAAACGCATTTCGTTTCCCACGCGACTTGGGTTGAACTCCGACGCTTTCGTCCTCCAAGTACGCATAGGTTGCCGCATCAGCCTCTAACTCCTGCAAGTAATTTAGGTGAGCTGCCGGCGAAGCCTTGACACGCTTGCCGATGGCTTTGAAAAGTTCCGGCTCCTTCACCGCCGTTCGGCGCGAATTCCATGACTGCCAGATAAACCGGTCTGCGGCATTAGCGGTAGTCCGCCGAGCCTGAACCATATCAACGACGCGATCCCACCTCTCGCCGATTGCGCGCCTATCTTCACTATGAGTTGCTCCCCCGCGAATAAGAAGATTCTTCACAAGGTCCGAGAGGCGCAGATCTGCGCCCCGGGTGTTTAGTGTTTCGAAAATTAAGAAGCCATCTTCTTCGGACGCAAGCTCTACTTGAATAATTCTTGCTTTGAGTATATTGGCCCGAATCATTTTAAGTCGCTCGATACGCTCGGGCGCCGCCAAGTCAATTAGATCGCCAAGAACCCGTGCTTCGAAAAAGCGTCGCGCTTCGCCAATTCGCTCTGCGCTGCTGTTCCATGCGGCCCCCGACGGAATTGCACCGGGCTCTTGAATGTGCTCGCGGAACATGCTCTCGGGCCTCTTCAGGACGGGATATTGATTACCATCGTCATCACTGATGATGAGATATCGCTGCGTCGCTGCAGCCTGATTCGAAGCCGCACTCTTGATGCCCTCGTCAATGAGGGATTCATCGCCGGCTATATTTGAGAATGCATCCCTTAGTACAGACAAAGCAATCGCGCTAGTTGTGAGGCGCTGCTGACCATCTATTATAGAATATGTGTCGTTGAACAAATCCCTTTTCGTACTAACCCAGGTGACGGTGGAGCCAAAAAAAAAGTCGCCTTGAGCAAGAACAAGATCGTCCCAGTAATCGCTGAGCTGATCTACCGTCCAGCTGTAGGGTCTCTGAAAGTTGGGGACCTCATATAAACATTGAAGGAAACACGTTTGAATTGTACGTGTTTGGCTTTCAATAGGAATCAAATCCACTGCTGTAGCTTGATCAGACATCAACACTCGCCGCCTCAACACTCGATAAATTTCTATTGAAGCGTAGCCGAGGTTTGGTAATTAAGGTGGACCCAATAAGGGGGTAGCCAGACTACGGCTTCACTTCGCCAGGACGGGGTAGGGGTCGCTATGCGCGAGAAGCGCTCGTTAAAGTATCGGTCAGTTGTTGAAGCGGAACTCCACCACGTCGCCGTCCTGCATGACGTACTCCTTGCCCTCGATGCGGGCCTTGCCCTTCGAGCGCGCCTCGGCGATGGAGCCGGTCTCGACCAGGTCGTCGTAGGAGATGACCTCGGCCTTGATGAAGCCCTTCTCGAAGTCGGTGTGGATCACGCCGGCGGCCTGCGGGGCCTTCCAGCCCTTGCCGATGGTCCAGGCACGCGTCTCCTTGGGGCCTGCCGTCAGGTAGGTCTGGAGGCCGAGCGTCTCGAAGCCGATGCGGGCGAGCTGGTCGAGGCCGGACTCCTCCTGGCCGGTCGAGGCGAGCATCTCGGCGGCGTCCTCGGGGTCGAGCTCGATGAGCTCCGACTCGATCTTCGCGTCGAGGAACACGGCCTGCGCGGGCGCCACGAGGGCGGCCAGCTCCGCGAGCTTCGCCTGGTCGCCGAGCACCTGCTCGTCGACGTTGAAGACGTAGATGAAGGGCTTCGCGGTCAGGAGGCCGAGCTCGCGGACGGGCTCCAGGTCGATCGTGGACGCCGACAGCGGCTTGCCCGAGTCGAGCCACTCGCGCGCGGCCTTCGCGGTCTCGAGCACGACGGGCTCTATGCGCTTCGTCTTCAGCTCCTTCTCGTAGCGCGGCTCGGCGCGCTCGAGGGTCTGCAGGTCGGCGAGGATCAGCTCGGTGTTGATGGTCTCCATGTCGCTCGCGGCGTCCACGCGGCCGTCGACGTGCACCACGTCCTCGTCCTCGAAGCCGCGGACGACCTGCGCGATGGCGTCGGCCTCGCGGATGTTCGCGAGGAACTGGTTGCCGAGGCCCTCGCCCTCGCTCGCGCCGCGGACGATGCCCGCGATGTCGACGAAGGAGACGGGGGCGGGGAGGATCCGCTCCGAGCCGAAGAGGCCGGCGAGCACCTCGAGGCGCGGGTCCGGCAGGTTCACCACGCCCACGTTCGGCTCGATCGTCGCGAACGGGTAGTTCGCGGCGAGCACCTGGTTCTTGGTCAGGGCGTTGAAGAGCGTCGACTTGCCGACGTTGGGGAGACCGACGATCGCGATAGTGAGTGCCACGGGAGTCCATCGTACGGGGCGGGCCGGCTCCTCCCCCGCCCGCGCGCGGCGGGGCTCTCCCGAGATGCGGCGTCGGTCGTGCGTGGAACACTCGAGCACATGCCGTTGGACTTCACCGCGATCGACTTCGAGACCGCCAACAACTCGTCGGCGAGCGCCTGCTCGGTGGGTCTCGTCAAGGTCCGCGACGGCGTCGTCGTCGACACCGCGTCGTGGCTCATCCGGCCGCCCGCGGGGCACGACTCCTTCTCCGTCTGGAACACGCGGATCCACGGCATCGTCGAGGACGACGTGGCCGACGCCGACGGCTGGGCCGACCAGCTGCCGCGCCTCATGGCCTTCGCGGGCGACGACCACCTCGTCGCGCACAACGCCCGCTTCGACATGGGGGTCATCCAGGGCGCGTGCCGGGCGACCGCGCTCCTCGCCCCGCCGTACTCCTACCTCTGCAGCCTCCAGGTCGCGCGCCGCACCTACGCGCTGGAGTCGTACCGCCTGCCGGTCGCCGCGCGGGCCGCGGGCTTCGAGGACTTCGCGCACCACGAGGCGCTGGCCGACGCACGGGCCTGCGCGGCCATCGTCGTGCACGCCGCGTCCCGGCACGGCGCCGCTTCCATCGCGGGGTTGGCGGAGGCCTCCGGCGTCGGCATGGGCCGCATCGGCGCCCCGCGCACGCAGACCGTCATGCGGGCCTCGGCGGCCGCGACGCCGCCCATCGACTGGGCCTGATCCTCCCCGGGGCGAGCGCGCCGGATCCGTCCCTCGGCCGCCCGCCCGGCGTCCCGGCCGTGTCGGGGGCCGCTGGCACACTGCACGCATGGATCCCGTCATCGCCCTGCTCGTCGGCCTCGTCATCGGCCTGGCCGTGGGCGCGGTGGTGGGGCTCACCGTGTCGCGCGCCCGCTCGGGCGTGGACGCGCCGGGGCGCGCGGGCGAGGCCGCCCGCCTGGCCGCCGCGGAGGCGACGATCGCCGCCCTCCGCGAGCAGCTGGACCGCACGGAGCGGCTCGCCGAGGAGCAGGTCGGGCAGACGACGGCCCAGTTCGCCGAGCGCGCCCAGGCGCAGGACGCGCTGCACCGCGAGCGGCTCGACGCGCAGGAGTCCCACCTCCGCGAGCAGATCGGCCAGCAGGAGGACCGCATCGCGGAGCTGCAGGCCCGGCTCCGCGAGGTCCAGCGCGCCGAGGTCGCCCGCACCGAGGAGGACGGCCGCGTGCTCACCGCGCTCAGCCCCGTCGCCGAGAGCCTCAAGCAGGTGCAGGCGAAGGTGCACGAGCTCGAGGAGCAGCGCCGGCAGCAGCACGGCGAGCTGAGCGAGCAGCTCCGGAGCGCCACCGAGGCGGAGGAGCGGCTGCGCGCCACCGCCGAGACGCTCGCCTCCGCGCTGCGGTCGAACAGCACGCGCGGGGTGTGGGGCGAGACCCAGCTGCGGAGCGTCGTGGAGGCCGCGGGCCTCATCCACCGGGTCGACTTCGACGTGCAGACGTCCGTCTCCACGGCGCAGGGCGTGGGCCGGCCCGACATGGTGGTGCACCTGCCCGGCGGCAAGCACATCGCCGTGGACGCGAAGGCCCCCTTCACCGCGTACCTCGAGGCGAGCGCCATCCCCGCCTCGGCGACCGGGGCCGAGGGCGCCCGACGCGACCACCTCATGAAGCAGCACGTGCAGGCCGTGCGCGACCACATCACGGCGCTCGGCAGCCGCGCGTACTGGGAGGGGCTCGACGCGAGCCCGGAGATGGTCATCGCCTTCATCCCGAGCGAGTCGCTGGTCTCGTCGGCGCTGGAGGCGGATCCGAGCATCATGGAGTTCGCGTTCAGCCGCCGGGTCGCGCTCTCCTCCCCCGTCACCCTCTGGTCGGTGCTCAAGACCGTGGCGTTCAGCTGGCAGCAGGAGGTGCTCACGGAGGACGCGAAGCAGCTCTTCGACCTCAGCCGCGAGCTGCACGCGCGCCTCGCCACGAGCGGCGAGCACATCGCGAAGCTCGGGCGCTCCCTCACGGGCGCGGTCGGCGACTACAACCGCGTCGTCGGATCCCTGGAGCGCCAGGTCCTCCCCACCGCCCGCCGCCTCACCCGGCTCGACGAGTCGAAGGTCATCGGCACGCTCGAGCCGCTCGAGGCCACCGCGCGCGAGCTCACGGCGGACGAGTTCACGTCCCCCGGATCCACCGCGAGCGCCGACCGGTAGCCCATCGGCCACCGCGCGTCCAGCCGCCGCGCGACCCGGGTCACGCGCACGGCCGCTCGATAGAGTGGCGAGCACGCGGGGCCCGGCCGCGGACCACGCGTCCACCGGCCGACGGGCTCCCGCGACAGCCGCACGGCGCCGCCGTGGATCCGCCGAAGGAGATGCACCATGCCCGTAGCAACCCCCGAGCAGTACGCCGAGATGCTGGATCGCGCCAAGTCCGGCGGATTCGCCTACCCGGCCGTCAACGTCTCCTCGTCGCAGACCATCAACGCGGTCCTCCAGGGCCTCACCGACGCCGGCTCGGACGGCATCATCCAGGTCACCACCGGCGGCGCCGACTACTTCTCCGGCCACACCGTGAAGAACCGCGCCGCGGGCGCCCTCGCGTTCGCGCGCTTCGCCACCGAGGTCGCCAAGAACTACCCCATCACGGTCGCGCTGCACACGGACCACTGCCCGAAGGACGCGCTCGACGGCTTCGTCATCCCCATGATCGAGGCCAGCGAGGAGCAGGTCCGCGCGGGCGGCAACCCCATCTTCCAGTCGCACATGTGGGACGGCTCGGCCATCCCGCTCAACGAGAACCTCGACATCGCGAAGGACCTGCTCCCCCGCATGAAGGCGATCAACGCGATCCTCGAGGTCGAGATCGGCGTCGTCGGCGGCGAGGAGGACGGCGTCAGCCACGACACCGGGAAGCACCTCTACACGACCCTGGAAGACGCCATCTCCACCGTCGAGGCCCTCGGCCTCGGCGACCAGGGCCGCTACATGGCCGCCCTCACGTTCGGCAACGTGCACGGCGTGTACAAGCCGGGCGGCGTCCAGCTCCGCCCGTCGCTCCTCAAGGAGATCCAGGACGGCATCCAGTCGAAGTACGGCACCGGCGAGAAGCCGTTCGACCTCGTGTTCCACGGCGGATCCGGCTCCTCCGACGACGAGATCTCGGAGGCCGTGCGCAACGGCGTCGTGAAGATGAACATCGACACCGACACGCAGTACGCGTTCAGCCGCTCCATCGCGGACTCCGTGCTCCGCAAGTACGACGGCTTCCTCAAGGTCGACGGCGAGGTCGGCGACAAGAAGACGTACGACCCCCGCGCCTGGGGCAAGACGGCCGAGACGGCCATGGCCGCCCGCGTCGTCGAGGCCACGCGCCAGCTCGGCTCGCACGGCCACTCGCAGAGCTAGCACGCACCAGTGAAGAGAACGACGGCGGGGCCGGTCCACCAGGACCGGCCCCGCCGTCGTGCGAGCGGAGGGCGGGTCAGGTCCGGCCGGACCCGGGCAGCTGCTGGAGGAACGACGGATCGCCCATCACCAGCGTGGCGAGGAGGATCACGCCGATGAGGGCCGCCAGCGCCGCACCGGCGAGCGGCACCCAGAACGCCATGCGACGTCGCTTGACGAGCTCGAGCGCGATCCACGCGGTCACCACGAACACGACCACGTTGACGACGTTGAGGGCGATGCCGATCACAGCCGTCTGCGGCGTCGCGGTGTACTCCCCGAAGCCGAAGAGCGCGAACGACTGATTCAGCGATCGGCCGAGGTCGGCGTTGGACGAGATGCTGCCCACGACGTTGAACAGGCCCGCGGCGAGCAGGCCGATCGTGATGGCCGCGTCGAAGCGCCGCGGCGCCCGGCGGGCATCCTGACCGGCGAGGTAGGCGGGCCGCTCGGGTCGCGCACCCCCGGCGGGCGAGGCGGCGTCGTCCTGCGCGGGGCGGGCGGGCGCCTTCGCGGCGGGCGACCGACGTGCCTCCCGGCGCGCGACCTCCGCGGCCTTCTCCGCCTCGCGGCGCTCGGCGAGCATCCGCTCGCGGGCCGCGCGCCGCTCCTCGGCCATCTGCTCGGCCAGGGTCTGCGGGGCGGACGACTTGCCGGCCTTCCTCGCACCGCGGGCCGGGGCGGACGCGGGGGCGTCCCGCTCGGCCTGCGCGCGGCGGTACTCCGCGGCCTCGGCGACGATGCGCGCATCCGCCTCGGACAGGCCCGACGCGTCAGCGCCGCCCTGCCCTGAACCGGAGCCGGATCCCGAGCCCGAGTCGGAGCCGGACGCGGAGCCCGCGGGCGACGCGTACTCGCCGTACCGCGGGGCGGGACGACCGGGACGGCGCGTGCCGTCGTCGTCGCTCACGCGCGGGTGCGCCCGCCGATGGCGCGGGAGTCCGTGTTGCCGGACTGGTCCTTGCGCAGCTCCTTGGGCAGCGAGAAGACGAGGTCCTCCTCGGCCGTGACGACCGCGGTCACCTCGCCGTAGCCGGCGTCGGCCAGGTCGTCGAGCAGCTCCTGCACGAGGACCTCGGGGACGGACGCGCCGCTCGTGACGCCGACCGTCTGCACGCCGTCGAGCCACTCCTGCTTGACCTCGGACGCGTAGTCGACCCGGTAGGACGCCTTCGCGCCGTACTCGAGCGCGACCTCGACGAGGCGGACGGAGTTGGAGCTGTTGGCGGATCCGATGACGATGACGAGGTCGGCGTCGACCGCGACCTTCTTGATGGCCACCTGGCGGTTCTGCGTGGCGTAGCAGATGTCGTCGCTCGGCGGGTCCTGCAGGTTCGGGAAGCGCACGCGCAGGCGGCGGACCGTCTCCATCGTCTCGTCGACCGAGAGCGTGGTCTGCGAGAGCCACACGAGGTTGTCGGGGTCCTTCACCTCGATGACGTCGGCGTGCTCCGGGGAGTTCACGACGATGGTCTGCTCGGGCGCCTCGCCCGCGGTGCCCTCGACCTCCTCGTGGCCCTCGTGGCCGATGAGGAGGATCTGCTTGTCGGCCTTCGCGAAGCGCACGGCCTCGCGGTGGACCTTGGTGACGAGGGGGCAGGTGGCGTCGATGGCCTGGAGCCCGCGGTCGGCCGCGCCCTGCACCACGGCCGGCGAGACGCCGTGGGCGCTGAAGACGACGTGGGCGCCCTCGGGGACCTCGTCGACCTCCTCCACGAAGACCGCGCCCATGCGCTCGAGGGTCGAGACGACGTGCACGTTGTGGACGATCTGCTTCCGCACGTAGACGGGGGCGCCGTAGCGCTCGAGCGCCTTCTCCACCGCCACGACGGCGCGGTCCACGCCCGCGCAGTAGCCGCGGGGAGCGGCGAGCAGGACCCGCTTGGGGCCGTCCACCGGGTTATCCTTGAGCCTGTTGCGGACGCCGGGCATCCGCGGCATCGACAGGCTGACGACGGGTGCTCCCACGAGTCGCTGGTCAATGGTCGCTGTAGTCACGTATTCAATTGTATGCGCCCGCGCTGGGCGCCGAGTGGGGGACCATGAGCGAGACGCGCACCGTGTCCATGCCCGCGGCGGAAGCCCCGACGGTCGACGCCCCGTGGCCCGTCTCGGTGCTGTCGGGGAAGATCAAGGGCTGGATCGACCGGCTCGGCACCGCGTGGGTCGAGGGCGAGATCACCCAGTGGGGCGGATCCGGCGGCAACGTCTACGGGAAGCTCAAGGACCTCGACGTCGACGCCACCATCAGCTTCACGGTCTGGTCGTCGGTGCGGGCGAAGATCCCCGACGACCTCGGCCAGGGCGCCCGCGTCGTCGCGCTCGTCAAGCCGAACTACTGGGTCAAGGGCGGGACGCTCACGATGCAGGTGCTGGAGATGCGCCACGTCGGCCTCGGCGACCTGCTCGAGCGCCTCGAGCGCCTGCGCCAGACGCTCCGCGCCGAGGGCCTCTTCGACGCCGACCGCAAGCGCCGGCTGCCGTTCCTGCCCGGCTGCATCGGCCTCATCACGGGCAAGGACTCGGACGCCGAGAAGGACGTGCTCCGGAACGCCCAGCTGCGCTGGCCGAGCGTGCGGTTCCGCGTCGTGCACACCGCGGTGCAGGGCGACCGGGCGCCGGGCGAGGTCACGCGCGCCATCGGGGTGCTCGACGAGGATCCCGAGGTCGACGTCATCGTCATCGCCCGCGGCGGCGGCGACTTCCAGAACCTGCTCGTCTTCAGCGACGAGACGCTCGTGCGCACGGCCGCGGCGTGCCGCACGCCGCTCGTGAGCGCCATCGGGCACGAGGCCGACCGTCCGCTCCTCGACGACGTGGCCGACCTCCGCGCCTCCACCCCCACGGATGCCGCGAAGCGCGTCGTCCCGGACGTCTCGGAGGAGCTGTCCCGCGTGCAGCAGGCGCGCGCCCGCATCGGCATGCGCCTCACCTCGCAGGTGCGCGGCGAGATCGACCGCATCGAGCAGCTGCGGTCGCGACCGGTGCTCGCGAGCACCGCGTGGATCGTCGACTCGCGCGCCGAGGAGCTCGGCCGCTACATCGCGCGCTCCGCGGAGCTCGCCGGCCGGGTCGTCGAGCGCGGCGTGCAGCGGACGAGCGAGCTGTCCCGGCAGCTGCGCGCCCTCTCGCCGCAGCACGTCCTCGACCGCGGCTACGCCATCGTGCAGACGGCCGACGGATCCGCCCTCCGCGCCCCCGCCGACGCCCCCGCCGGAGCGGGCCTCGTGCTGCGCCTGGCCGCCGGCGCGCTCGGCGCCACCTCCACGGGTCCCACCGACGACATCCCCTCGTCGGCTGCGCGGCTGCCCGCCTCCCCCGCCCGCGACGCCCGGCCCGCGCCCGACGCCGGAAGCTAGGATCTCCCCCATGCCCACCAGCCCCGCCGACACCGGTGCCCGCCTGCCCGACGTCTCCGCGCTCAGCTACGAGGAGGCGCGCGACGCGCTCGTCCGCGTCGTGAACGACCTCGAGCAGGGCGCCTCCACGCTCGAGGAGTCGATCGCCCTGTGGGAGCGCGGCGAGGCCCTCGCGGCCCGCTGCGAGGAGTGGCTGCTCGGCGCCAAGGCGCGGCTCGACGCCGCGCGCACCACCGCGTCCGACGCCCGCTGACCGTGGCGAAGCCCCGCACCCCGAACGTCGTCGCCGAGCTCGGCCGGCCCGAGACGCCCGAGGAAACCGCCGCCCGCAAGGCCGCCGACTCCCGCCGGCACCGCGCCAAGCAGACCTTCCGGAACCTGCTGTACTCGCTGATCGTGACGGTCGCGACCGTCGCCGTCATCGTCGCCATCGTGCCGCGCTCGAACACCACGATCCTCCCCGACGTCGACTACGCCGCCGCCGCGGCCGAGGCGCAGGGCGGCTTCCCGGAGACGCTCGTCGTGCCGGAGCTGCCGACCGCGTGGAAGAGCAACGACGCGGAGATCCGCCCGGCCGGCCGCGACGGCGTGGCCGTCTGGTACATCGGCCTCATCACGCCGAGCAACCGCTACGTCGGGATCTCGCAGGGCATCGACGCGAACCCCACCTGGCTCGACGAGACGCTGCAGTCCGCCCCCGAGGTGAGCTCCGAGGAGATCGGCGGCCTCGAGTGGACCCTGTACGACAACAGCGGCGCCGACGACCCGGGCAACGTCGTGCTCGCGGCGAGCGCCGTCGACGGCGACAGCACCTACGCGGTCTACGGCACGGCCGACGCGAACGAGCTGCGCACCGCGATCGACGCCGTCGCCGCCGCGCGCGGCCCGGCGACGGGCACCGCGCCGACGTCCGCCCCCTCGACCACCGACGGCACGACCAGCACCACCGCACCCGGAGAGGGGATCGAGGGATGACCGATCAGGACGAGGCCGTGCAGGCGCCCGCCGAGGTCTGGGCCGAGATGATGGAGGGCAACGCCCGCTTCGTCGCCGGCGCGCCCCGGCACCCGCGGCAGGACGTCGAGCGCCGCGCCGCCCTCGCGCACGTCCAGCGCCCGACCGCCGCGCTGTTCGGCTGCAGCGACTCGCGACTCGCGGCCGAGATCATCTTCGACAAGGGGCTCGGCGACCTCTTCGTGGTGCGGAACGCCGGCCAGATCATCTCCGACTCCGTGCTCGGCAGCCTCGAGTACGCCGTCGCCGTGCTGGGCGTCCCGCTCATCGTCGTGCTCGGCCACGACGAGTGCGGTGCCGTGCGCGCCGCCATCGAGAGCGCGGCCCCCGACGCGGAGGCTCTGCCGCCGCACATCGCGCGCCTCATCGCGCCCATCGAGCCGGCCGTCCGCCGCGTCGCGGGCGACCCCGTCGTGCCGTCCGAGGTCGACGCGGGCGAGGTCGGCCGCGAGCACCTGCGCGACACCGTGACGCATCTCCTGGAGGCGTCCGAGATGATCTCCGACCTCGTGGCGGCCGGTAGCCTGGCCATCGTCGGCGCCAACTACAAGCTCCTCGAGGGCACCGCGGTGCCCGACGTCATCGTGGGCGACATCCCTCGCTAGAGGGCCGTCCGCGCTGACCCGCCCACCCCCGCGGCCCCCGCGGCCCGGGTGCATCACCATCCCGAAGGAGAGAGAAACAGCGTGGTCGACACTTCCCCCGGATCCGAGACGAATGGCGCGGACGCGTTCCGCATCGAGCACGACACGATGGGCGAGGTGCGGGTCCCCCGGACCGCGCTGTACGCCGCCCAGACGCAGCGTGCCGTCGAGAACTTCCCCATCTCCGGGCGCGGCCTCGAGCCCGCGCAGATCCAGGCGCTCGCGCGCATCAAGCGCGCCGCCGCGATCGTGAACGGCGAGATGGGCATCATCGACGCCGACGTCTCCCGGGCGATCGTCGCCGCGGCGGACGAGGTGGCGGGCGGATCCCACCACGAGCACTTCCCCGTCGACGTGTACCAGACGGGCTCCGGCACGAGCTCGAACATGAACATGAACGAGGTCCTCGCGGCCCTCGCCACGGCGTCGCTCGGGAAGCCCGTGCACCCGAACGACCACGTCAACGCGTCGCAGTCCTCCAACGACGTCTTCCCGACCTCGGTGCACGTCGCCGTCACCGGCGCGCTCCTCGCCGAGCTGATCCCCGCCCTCGAGCACCTCGCCGAGGCGCTGGAGACGAAGGCCGAGGCGTGGAAGGGGCTCGTCAAGGCGGGCCGCACGCACCTCATGGACGCGACCCCGGTCACGTTCGGCCAGGAGTTCGCGGGCTACGCGCGCCAGGTGCGCCTCGGCATCGAGCGCGTGCGCACGGCGCTCCCCCGCGTCGCGGAGGTCCCCCTCGGCGGCACCGCCACCGGCACGGGCATCAACACGCCCCTCGGGTTCCCGCAGAAGGTCATCCGGGTGCTCGCGGAGGACACGGGCCTGCCCGTCACCGAGGCGCTCGACCACTTCGAGGCGCAGGGCGCGCGCGACGGCCTCGTCGACGCGTCGGGCGCCCTGCGCACCCTCGCGGTGAGCCTCACCAAGATCTGCAACGACATCCGCTGGATGGGCTCGGGCCCGAACACGGGCCTCGGCGAGCTGCACATCCCCGACCTCCAGCCCGGGTCATCGATCATGCCCGGCAAGGTCAACCCGGTCATCCCCGAGGCCGTGCTCATGGTGTGCGCGCGCGTCATCGGCAACGACGCCACCGTCGCGTGGGCGGGCGCCTCGGGCCTGTTCGAGCTCAACGTCGCGATCCCCGTTATGGGCTCGTCGCTGCTCGAGTCGATCCGCATCCTCGCGTCCTCCACGCGCCTGCTCGCCGACAAGACGGTCGACGGCCTGCGCGTCAACGAGGAGCACGCCCGTGCGCTCGCGGAGTCGTCCCCGTCCATCGTCACGCCGCTGAACCGCATCATCGGCTACGAGGCCGCGGCGAAGATCGCGAAGCACTCGGTCGCGCAGAAGATGACGGTGCGCGAGGCCGTCGTCGACCTCGGCTACGTCGAGCGCGGCGAGATCACCGAGGAGCAGCTCGACCAGGGCCTCGACGTGCTGCGGATGACGGCGCCCGGCCTCTAGTCCCGCACCGCACGACGCACCACGGACGCCGACGGGCGCCGGTCCCCGCGGGGACCGGCGCCCGTCGTCATGCCGGGGAGGGCGCGGATCACACGGGGTCGCCGTCGAGCAGCCCCGTGACGAGGGCCGCGATCGCGCTCCGCTCCGAGCGGGTGAGCGTGATGTGGCCGAACAGCTCGTGGCCCTTGAGCGTCTCGATCACGCTCGCGACGCCGTCGTGCCGGCCGACGCGCAGGTTGTCGCGCTGCGCGACGTCGTGGGTGAGCACCACGCGGGAGTTCTGGCCGATGCGGCTGAGCACCGTGAGCAGCACGTTCCGCTCGAGCGACTGCGCCTCGTCGACGATCACGAACGCGTCGTGCAGCGAGCGCCCGCGGATGTGGGTGAGCGGCAGCACCTCGAGGATCCCGCGCTCCACCACCTCGTCCATGACGTTCTGGGAGACGACCGAGCCCAGGGTGTCGAACACGGCCTGCGCCCACGGGTTCATCTTCTCCGCGGCGTCGCCCGGCAGGTAGCCGAGCTCCTGGCCGCCCACCGCGTACAGCGGCCGGAACACCATGATCTTGCGGTGCTGCTGCTTCTCCAGCACCGCCTCGAGCGCGGCGCAGAGCGCGAGCGCCGACTTGCCGGTCCCGGCGCTGCCGCCGAGGGAGACGATCCCCACCTCGCGGTCGAGGAGCAGGTCGATCGCGAGCCGCTGCTCGGCCGAGCGGCCCTTGAGGCCGAACACCTCGCGGTCGCCGCGCACCAGGGACACGGTGCCCCGGCGGACGACGCGGCCGAGCGCGGATCCGCGGTCGGAGTGCAGCACGACGCCCGTGTTGACGGGCAGGTCCTGCACGGCCCGGGTCTGCAGCGTCTCGCTCTCGTAGAGGCCGGCCATCTGGTCGCTGGAGAGCGTGACGTCGGCCATGCCGGTCCAGCCGCTGTCGACCGCGAGCTCGGCGCGGTACTCCTCCGCCGCGAGGCCGATGGAGGCGGCCTTCACGCGGAGCGGCATGTCCTTCGAGACGACCGTGACGGCGAGGCCCTCGGTGGAGAGGTTGAGGGCGACCGCGAGGATCCGCGAGTCGTTGTCGCCGAGCTGCAGGCCGTTGGGGAGCGCCGCCATGCTCGAGTGGTTGAGCTCCACACGGAGCGTGCCGCCCGCGTCGCCGACCTCGATGGGGAAGTCGAGCCGCTCGTGCTCCTCGCGGAGCTGGTCGAGGAGGCGGAGCGCCTGGCGGGCGAAGTAGCCGATCTCCGGGTCGTTCCGCTTCGACTCGAGCTCGGTGATCACGATGACCGGGATCACCACCGCGTGCTCGGCGAAGCGGAAGAGCGCACGCGGGTCGGACAGGAGGACGGAGGTGTCGAGCACGTACGTGCGCTCGGCCTGCGGCGTCCCCTCCCCCCGGCTCGCGCGTCGTGCGGTGCTGCTGCGGCTGTCCATCGGGGCCACGGGCCACTCCATCCCCGAGCGTTCGCGCTCGGAACCTGACGGCGAGCGGGCCACGGTGACGAGAAGCGGTCCTGCGGCCCTCTCGATCGGGCGCCATGCCCGATGAGTGGAACCTACGTCGCCTCCCCACCCGGTGACCAGTGCCACGCGCGAGCCGATGTGTCAGGGACATTAACTCTTGCCCGGGAGCGGCGACCCCGGCCGCGCGCGTCAGGAGCCGAAGCGGCGCTGGCGGGAGGAGTAGTCGCGGAGGGCGCGGAGGAAGTCGACCTCGCGGAGGTCCGGACCCAGCGCCTCCATGAAGTAGAGCTCGCTGTGCGCCGACTGCCACAGCATGAAGTCGCTGATGCGCTGCTCGCCCGAGGTGCGGATCACGAGGTCGGGGTCGGGCTGGCCGCCCGTGTAGAGGTGCTCGCCGATGAGGTCGGGGGTGAGGAGGGCCGCGAGGTCCTCGAGCGTGCCGCCCGCGAGGTGGTGCGCCTGCACGATGCTGCGCATGGCGTCGGCGATCTCGGTGCGCCCGCCGTAGCCGACCGCGAGGTTGATGTGCAGCCCCGTGTTGCCCTTCGACCGCTCCTCGGACGCGTCGAGCCGCGCGATGAGCTCGGGCGGCAGGCCCTCGTCGGATCCCACGTGCTTGACGCGCCAGTCGCGGTGGCGGGAGAGGTCCTCGGCGAGCTCCCCGATGATGTCGATGAGCGCGGTGAGCTCGGCGCTGCCGCGGCCCGTGAGGTTGTCCGTGGAGAGCAGGTAGAGGGTCGTGACCTTGATGTCGAGGTCGTCGCACCACTCGAGGAACTCGAGGAACTTGGCTGCGCCGGCGCGGTGCCCGTGGGCCGCGGACTCGAGTCCGAGCTGGCGGGCCCAGCGGCGGTTGCCGTCGAGGATCATCGCGATGTGGTGCGGCAGCGCGTTCCGGTCGAGGCCGCGGCGGATGCGCTTCTGGTACGCCCGGTAGAGCAGACCGCGCCACGGTCGGATCGGCTTCTCTCGCACCATCCCACGCTAGCCCACTCGCCCAGGGCACCGGATCGCCCGGCCGGTGGACGTCGCCGCGGCTGTCCTACACTCGCAGGATGACGCCCGCCGCCTCGTCCCCCGGACCGCTCGGCACCCCGGAGGACGACCGCGCGGACGCCGGTGCCGAGGCCGCCGCGCCGGGCCCGCACCTTCCGCTCGTCGAGGACGCGCAGGACGTCGGCCCCGAGCCGCGCCCCACCTGGCGGGGCTGGCTGCACGCGGGCATGACGCCCGTGGCGCTCGTGCTGGGGATCGTGCTCATCGCGGCCGCCGAGGGCACGGCCGCCCGCATCGCGTGCGCCGTGTTCGTGGCGTCGTCGCTGCTGCTGTTCGGCGTCTCCGCGGTCTACCACCGGTTCGACTGGTCGCCGCGCACGAAGGTCCTCCTCAAGAGGATGGACCACGCCAACATCTTCCTGCTCATCGCGGGCTCGTACACGCCCATCACCGTGCTGGCGCTGCCGCACGGGAAGTCGGTGCTGCTGCTCTGGCTCGTGTGGTCGGGAGCCGCGCTCGGCGTCCTGTTCCGGGTGCTGTGGATCGGCGCCCCGCGCTGGCTCTACGTGCTCCTGTACCTGGTGCTCGGCTACGCGTCGCTCGTGTTCATCGTCGACTTCTTCCGCGCCGACGCGGCGATGATGACGCTGATCCTCGCGGGCGGCCTCGCCTACACGGTCGGCGCGGTGGTCTACGCGCTCAAGCGGCCGAACCCCTGGCCCGGCCGCTTCGGCTTCCACGAGATCTTCCACGCGTTCACGCTCGTGGCGTTCCTCTGCCACTGGACGGGGATCCTCCTGGTGGCGACGCACCCGCCCGTCCTATGACCGGCGACCGCGGGGCGCGGCGCGCGCGCCGGCGTCAGGCGCGCGGTGGTGGTCAGGCGCGCGGCGGAGCGGCGGGGTCGTCCGGCGCGGCGTCGGCGCCGGACGCGGGGTCCGCGGGCCCGGTAGGGCGGCCGCGCTCGGGTGCCGCGTCGCGCGCGAGGTCGGCCTCGAGCTTCTCCGCCTCGAGCCGGCTCCGGATCTCCTCGCGGTAGCGCGTGCGGCGGATCCGGCGGGTCATGTCGACCATGAGCAGCAGCACCATGACGGCCACGAAGAAGATCGCGATGAAGCCCAGGGGCCCGGGCGAGACGGTGTCCGGGTCGAACTCGGCGGTCGGCGTCGGGCTCGGCGTGGTGACCGCGGCGGCCAGGCGCAGGGCGAGGTCCGCGCCCATCACGCGCGCGCCGCCCGGTCCTCGGCGTCGTCCGCGATGCCGGCGAAGAGGTCCTGCTCCTCGTCCGGCGCGTCGACGCGCGACTCCACGAGCTGGAAGTCCTCGAACGGCCACGCCCGCTGCTGCAGGTCGCGCGGCCAGCGGAAGAACGTGCTGTCGGGGGCGACCTGGCTCGCGTGCGAGAGGAGCGCGCGGTCGCGGGCCTCGAAGTGGTCGGCCACGTGCACGTGCGTGGTCGCGAGGTCGGGGCGGTCGCCCATCCAGCCGAGCATCTCGTCGACGGCCTCGAGCATCTCGGGCGCCGCGTCGTCGGCGACCAGGTGCTCGCGCACGGCGCGGAGCTTGGCGCCGTTGAAGATCCGGTCGAAGTAGAGCTTGGAGACCTCCCACGGCTCGCCCGCGTCGGGGTACGAGCCCGCGACGCCGGACTCGCGCCACGCCTCCATCGCGATCACGTGCGCCTGGATGTGGTCGGGGTGCGGGTAGCCGCCGTTCTCGTCGTACGCCACGAGGACGTGCGGGCGGAAGGCGCGCACGAGGCGGATGAGCGGCTCGGCCGACACCTCCACCGGGATGCTCGCGAAGCTCGCGGGCGGCAGCGAGCCGTCCTCGCGGGCCATGCCGGAGTCGACGTACCCGAGCCAGCGGTGCTGGACGCCCATGACGGCCTGCGCCCGCGCCATCTCGATGCGGCGGAGCCCGGGGAGGTCGCGCTCGGCCATCGCGCGCTCGGCGAGGCCCTCGTTGAGGATGTCCCCCGCCTCGCCGCCCGTGCAGCTGACGACCATGACCTCGGCGCCCTCCTGCGTGTAGCGGGTGTACGTCGCGGCGCCCTTGCTCGACTCGTCGTCGGGGTGGGCATGCACGGCCATGAGGCGCAGGGTCACGGGGCTCCAAGGGTGGGGAAGGTAGTCTGGATCCCCAGAGTACAAGGTGCGTGTGGAGGAGTTGCCGTGACGACCGAGTCCCGCTCCCCCGTCCCCGCCGGCCCCCTCGGGGACGACGACGAAACCGTCGAGCACCGGGTCCCCGCGCCCCGCTCCAGTGCCGCGCTCGACGAGCGGTACGGCCGCACGAGGCCCGCGCGCATCCGCCAGCGCTGGCTCTACGGGGTCGCCGGCGGGCTCGTCGCCGTGGTGTTCGGCGCGTGGGTGCTGTGGGCCGGGATCGACCAGGCCTCGGGATCCATCGACGCCACCGACCGCGCGTTCGACATCGTCGACGACCGCACCATCGACGTCACGTTCTCCGTCGTCATGCCGGCCGGCACCGAGGCCTTCTGCGCGGTGCAGGCGCAGGACGAGCAGCGCTCCATCGTCGGCTGGGAGGTCGTCGAGCTCCCCGCCATGGACGGCTTCGAGCGCAGCGAGACGGTGCGCCTCCGCACCACCGGCCCCGCGGTGACCGGGTTGATCCACAGCTGCTGGCCCGCCTAGAGTGGGGGATTCGCCCCGACGGATCCGTCGGGGCGTCCGTGCGAGTGCAAGGAGTCCATCGTGGCGCAGGAGCAGGCAGTCACCTGGCTGACCCAGGAGGCGTTCGACCGCCTCAGCAGGGAGCTCGACACCCTCAGCGTGCAGGGGCGCCAGGAGATCGCGAAGAAGATCGAGATCGCGCGCGAGGAGGGCGACCTCAAGGAGAACGGCGGCTACCACGCCGCCAAGGAGGAGCAGGGCAAGATCGAGGCGCGCATCCGCCAGCTCACGCAGCTGCTGCGGACGGCCGAGGTCGGCGACGCCCCCGAGAGCCACGGCGTCGTGGAGCCCGGCACGGTCGTCACCGCGCTGATCGCCGGCGACGAGACGAAGTTCCTGCTCGGCAACCGCGAAATCGCGGGCGACAGCGACCTCGACGTGTACAGCGAGCAGTCGCCCCTCGGCGCCGCGATCATCGGCTGGGAGGTCGGGCGGAAGGGCGCGTACACCGCGCCGAACGGCCGCGAGATCCCCGTCGAGATCCAGGCCGTGGAGAACTACACGCCGTAGCGCTCCCGTGCCGGCGGCGAGGGGCCGCGGACCATCGGGTCCGCGGCCCCTCGTGCGTCCGGGTGGCGGCGCTGCGGGACGGGCGACCGTCAGTCGCGCTGGAGCCGCGGGTCGTAGCCCGCGTCGCGGAGCCGCTGGACGACCTCGGCCGTGTGCTCGGCGCCGCGCGTCTCCACGCTCACCTCGAGCTCGACCTCGCTGATCTGCAGCCCGCGGCCGTGCCGGGTGTGCAGCACCTCCACGACGTTGGCGTTCGCCTCGGAGATGATCTGCGACGTGCGGGCGAGCTGGCCCGGGCGGTCGGGCAGCATGATCCGCAGCTTCACGTAGCGGTCGGAGGCGGCGAGGCCGCGGCTGATGACGCGCTCCATCATGAGCGGGTCGATGTTGCCGCCCGAGAGGATGACGACGGTGCGGCCGGCGTCCTGCACGAGGCCCGCCAGGATCGCGGCGACGCCCACCGCGCCCGCGGGCTCCACCACGAGCTTCGCGCGCTCGAGGAGGAGGAGCAGGGCGCGCGCCGTGTCGTCGTCCTCGACCGTCACGACCTCGTCGACGCTCTCGCGGATGATGTCGAAGTTGAGCAGGCCCGGCTTCGCGACCGCGATGCCGTCCGCGATGGTCGGCGTGATCTCGATCTCCGTGGCCCGGCCGGCCGCCAGCGACGGCGGGTAGGCGGCGGCGTTGCGCGCCTGCACGCCGACGACGCGGATGCTGCGGCCCTCCCGGGCGGCCCGGAGCTTGAGCGCGGTGGCGACGCCGGAGATCAGGCCGCCGCCCCCGATGGGCACCACGACCGTCTCCACGTCGGGCGTCTGGTCGAGGATCTCGAGGCCGAGCGTCGCCTGGCCCGTGATGACGTCCTCGTGGTCGAACGGCGGGATGAGCACGGCGCCCGTCTGCGCGGCGAACTCGGCGGCGGCGAGCAGCGGCTCGGCGACGGTGTGGCCGCGGAGGATGACCTCCGCGCCGTACTGCCGGGTCGCCTGGAGCTTCGGCAGCGCGACGCCCACGGGCATGAAGATCGTGGCCCGGATCCCGAGCTCGCGCGCCGCGAAGGCGACGCCCTGCGCGTGGTTGCCGGCCGACGCGGCCACGACGCCGCGCGCCTTCTCCTCGTCGGTGAGGCGCGAGATGCGGTTGTAGGCGCCGCGGATCTTGTACGACCCGGTGCGCTGCAGGTTCTCGCACTTGAGGTGCACGGGGCTGCCGAGGATCTCGGCGAGGAACCGCGACGACTCCATGGGCGTCACGTCGGCGACGCGGCTGACGACCACGCGGGCCGCCTCGATGCGCTCGAGCGTGGGCGCGGATCCACGGGGCAGCTCGCCCGCGAGCGCCGCGGCCTCCTCGCCCAGCTGCGAGGGGTCGAGCTCGTCGCCCACCGCGCGGAGGCGCGGGAGGTCGGCGTGCGCGGCGGCGGGTGCGGTGGCGGCGTCGGTCATCGGGTGCGCTTCCTGGGGGTGGGGCGGCGGGTGGCGTGCGAGGCGTCGGCGGGGAGCGCGGGAGGGGGCGGCTCGGGTTGCCCCCGCCAGGCTCCGCTGGCGACGTGCTTGACCATGGAGTTGAGCGTGGCGACGAGCGGCACGGCGAAGAAGGTGCCCGCGATGCCGCCGACCATGCCGCCCGCTGCGACGGCGAGCACGACCGCGAGCGGGTGCACCTTGACGACCGTGCCCATGATGAGCGGCTGGAGGATGTGCCCCTCCACCTGCTGCACGATGAGGACGATCACCACCATGCCGACGGCCTGCGGCAGGCCGTTGTAGACGAGCGCCACGAACACGGCGAGGAAGCCCGTGAGCACCGCGCCGACGATCGGGATGAACGAGCCGAGGAACACGAGCACGCCGATGGGGATCGCGAGCGGCACCCCGATGATGGCGGCGCCGCCGGCGATGCCGACGGCGTCGATCAGCGCCACGAGCACCTGGACCTTCACGAAGTTCTGCAGCGTGGTCCAGCCGGCCTTGCCCGCGCCGTCGACCGCGGGGCGCGCGAGGCGCGGGAACAGGCGCACGACCCAGCGCCACATGCCCGCGCCGTCGATGAGGATGAACAGGGTCGAGAACAGCACGAGCAGGACGCCCGTGAGCACGTGCCCGAGCGAGGACGTGACGGAGAGCGCGCCGCTGAGGAGCACGCCGGCGTCGCGCTGCACGGCGTCGACCGCCTGCGCGTACGCGTCGGTGAGCTGCGCCTCGGAGAGCTGCAGCGGACCGTTCGTGAGGTAGTCGCGGACGTCGGCGTACCGCGTCATCGTCTGCGCGCGGATGGAGTCGTACTGGCCGATGATCTGCGTGGTGACGAGGTAGACCAGCGCCGCCACCGCCACGATGACGCCGATCTCCGAGATCGCGACCGCGAGCCACTTCGGCACGTGGTGGCGCTGCATCCAGTTCGAGATGGGCACGAGCAGGGCCGCGAGCACGACCGCGAGGAACAGCGGGATGACCACGTACTCGAGCTGGATGACGAGCCACCCGACGACGCCGAGCACGCCGAGGATCAGGAGCAGCCGCCAGGCCCACGCGCCGGCGATGACCATGCCGGGCGGCACGGCCGCGGCGACGGTGCGCGCGACCGGCTGGACCGTGTCGAGGTCGGGGTCGACGCGGCGCTCGGCGGCGCGGGCGTCCGCCGCGGCTGGCGCGCGGGATCGCTGGCCGAAGATCATGCTGGGAGTCTAGGACGGGCCTCCCGTGCACCCGCGCCCCGCGGGCCGCGCCGTCGCCGGCGGGACGCCGGGTCGGGGGCCGCGGGTAGCGTCGGGGCATGCCCGACTCCGTCTCCCCCGCCCTCGCCCGCCGCGTGGCCCTGGCGGCCCAGGGGCTCGGCCGACCGCATCCGGAGGTCGCGGGCACGCGGCGCCTGGCGGCGGAGATCCGGCGCCTGGGCCTCCTGCAGATCGACTCCGTCAACGTCTTCGAGCGGAGCCACCACCTGCCCGTGCTCGCGCGCGTGGGGCCCTACGACCGCGCGGCGCTCGACCGGATGCTGTTCGGCGGCGGCGGCGCGTACACGGAGTACTGGGCGCACCAGGCCGCCGTGCTGCCCGTCGGCGACCTGCCGCTGTACCGCTGGCGGATGGAGGCGGAGCGCGCCCGCCGGATGCGGCCCGGGATCCTGGGCGCTCGAGCACGCGCCGCTGCTGGCGGAGGTCCGCGCCGAGCTCGCCCGGACCGGCCCGGTGCCCGCGAGCGCCGTCGAGCACGAGGCGAACGTGCGCACGGGTCCGTGGTGGGGCTGGTCGGACGTGAAGCGCGCGCTCGAGGCGCTGTTCGCGTGGGGCGAGATCGCGAGCGCCGGCCGACGCGGCTTCGAGCGCGTGTACGGCCTGGCGGAGGACGTGCTGCCCGCGGACGTCCTCGCGCGCGAGGTCCCCGAGGAGGACGCGGTGCGGGAGCTCGTGCGCCGCGCGGCGGTCGCGCACGGCATCGGCACGGCGGCGGACCTCGGCGACTACCACCGCCTGTCCCGCGCGGCGACCGACCGCGCGCTCCGCGACCTGGCCGACGCGGGCGAGGTGCTCCCCGTGACGGTGCCGGGCTGGGAGGGGCGCGGGGGGCCGCTGCCCGTCTGGCTGCACCGGGACGCGCGGCTCCCCCGGCGGATCGCGGGCGAGGCGCTGCTGTCGCCCTTCGACCCGGTGGTGTGGTTCCGGGATCGGGCGCTCCGCCTCTTCGACCTGCACTACCGGATCGAGATCTACACGCCCGCGGCGAAGCGCGTGCACGGGTACTACGTGCTGCCGGTGCTGGTGGACGACGAGATCGTCGCCCGGGTCGACCTCAAGAGCGACCGGCAGGCGGGCGTGCTGCGGGTGCAGGCGTCCTGGATCGAGGGGCGGCACGACGCCGCGGTCATCGCCGAGCGGATCGCGCCGCTGCTCGAGCGCGCCGCCGCCTGGCAGGGGCTCGAGCGCGTGGGGGTGGTCGACCGGGGCACGCTCGCGAGCGCGCTGCGGGCGCACCTGCCGGCCGTGGAGGCGGTCGCGGCCGAGCCGACGGCCACCCTGGATCCGACGTCGGACCCGGCCGGCTGAGGCGCGGCCCCTAGAACTGCACGCGCGGCGGCTCGGCGATGGAGGCGAGGCTCGAGACCTCGTAGAAGTCCCGCTCGCCGAAGCCCAGCCCGCGCACGAAGAGCGTGTTCGGGAACTGCGTGATCTTGGTGTTCAGCTCCCGCACGCCGCCGTTGTAGAAGCGGCGCGAGGCCTGGATCCGGTCCTCGGTGTCGACCAGCTCGCCCTGCAGCTGCAGGAACGTCTGGCTCGTCTGCAGCTGCGGGTACGCCTCGGCGACCGCGAAGAGCGACTTCATGGCCCCCTGCAGGTGCTCCTCCGCGGAGCTCGCCTCGGCCGGGTTCGCGGCGCTGATCGTCTCCGTGCGGGCCGACGCGACCGACTCGAACACCCGGTTCTCGTGGGAGGCGTAGCCCTTGACCGACTCGATGATGGTCGGCAGCAGGTCCGCGCGCCTCTTCAGCTGCACGGTGATGTCGCTCCACGCCTCGTCCACGCGGACGTTGAGGGTGACGAGGGCGTTGTACGTCGCCCAGAGGTAGATGCCGACGAGCACTGCCAGGAGCACGACGACTCCGAGCGCGATCCACAATTCCATGGTCAGGATCCTACGCGCGGGTCCGGGGAGGACCCGGGGACACGGGGCCCGCGCACCCGTTCTGGGGGCGTCGCACGGCCGGCGCGGCGGCGGCGCGCGTGCGGCGCGGCGGCGCGGGTCAGCCGCGCTCGCGGAGGGTGTCGCGGAGGAAGCGGTACGAGGAGCGCGGCGTGCGGTCGCCGGTGCGCGGATCCACGTGGACGAGTCCGCGCGGGTGGGCCCGTCCCGCCTCCCACTCGAAGCCGTCGAGCAGGCTGCCCGCGATGACCGCCTCGAGCCGCACGCCCTCCGCGGGACCGCCGGGGGCGACCGCCGCGAGCGCCTGCACCAGGTGGTCGGAGATCGCGTGCGCCCGGCGCGGGTCCCGCCGCGAGCCGTCGCGCTCGTCCACCTGCTCGGGGTGCGCCGCGTCGAGGCCCGAGAGGACGACCGGCGGGAGCGCGTCGCCGTAGCGCGCGCGGAGGTCGGCGAGCACGGCGGGCACGAGGTCGGGCGCGACGACGTGGCCGTCGAGCGAGGACGGGTGGTCGGTCCAGGGCAGCTCGGCGAACGGGATCGCGGCGGATCCGGTGGTCAGGCGCGGCACGGCGGCGACGCGGATCGGGTCGGCGAGCGCGACCCCGTAGTGGTCGAGCGGCTGGCCGATGGCGCGGAGGTCGGCCGGGTCGACGCGGCCGAGGCGCGCGAAGGCCTCCGCGTGCGGGCCGTCGAGGTCCGGGTAGCGGCCGAGGAGGACGGCGTCGGCGAAGAGGTCCTGGTGCAGGGCGCGCGCGGCGACGGCGGCCGCGCGGTCGTCGTCGTCCGCGGAGGCGGCCTCGATGACGCGGTGCGCGTTCACGATGCCGACGCGCGCCGACGAGCGCGAGCCGCGGATCGCCTCGACGGCGAGGCCGTGGGCGAGCAGCTGGTGGTGCACGGTCGGCAGGGCGTCGAGCCCGAGGCGGGATCCGGGCGCGTGCTCCCCCGTCACGTGGCCGGACATCGTGGTCAGCGCGGGCGTCCGCAGCGTCACCCAGTCGGGCACGCGGTCCGCGAGCGCCTCGGCGGCGAGGTAGGCGAGGTCGCCGAAGCGGAGCGCGGTGTCCCGGTGCAGCCAGCCGCCGCGGTCCTGCAGCTCGACGGGCAGGTCGTGGTCGTGCAGGGCGGCGCGCGGCCTGATCCCCGCGGCCAGCAGCGCGTCGACCAGCTCGTCGTAGAAGCCGATGCCCTCCCGGCGGAGGCCGCCGCGGGCCTCGGGCTGGATCCGGGACCAGGAGAGGGAGAAGGAGAGGACGTCCACGCCGAGCTCGGTCGCGAGCGCGACGTCCTCGCGGTACCTGGCCATGTGCTCGGCGCCCCGCTCGGGGTCGCTGCCGTCGGCGACGGCGCCGGAGCGGCGGGCGAACGCGTCCCACGCGGACTCCGTGCGTCCGCCCTCGTGCGCCCGGCCCTCGACCTTGGTGGCGCTCGTGCTCACCCCGACGCGCGGACCGCCCGCGAGGAGGCCCGCCAGCTCGGTCGGCGTCGGGCGGTCGGGGACGGCGTCGCGAGGGGTCACCCCGTCAGTATCCGGCACGACGTCGGGCGGTCCGGGCCGCGGCGACCCGGCGGCGCACCGCCCGTGCACACCCCGCGCACCGGGCCCGGGGACGCCGCGCCCAGGTTCCCGTACCACTTCCATCACGGACGGTGCGGGTGGTTGACACGCCCGGGCGTGCACGCATGAATGGACGCACGGTGCGGTGTCGAGCGGAGAACAGGGCACGTCCGTCCACGGGGGGTGGAGCGGGCGACGTCCGGCGACCCCGCGAGCGGGTCGTCCGCGCGGTCGCCCTGCTGGCCCTCCTCGCGGCGCTGGCCGCCGGCGGCTCGGCCGCCGCGTCCGCCGCCCCGCTGGCCCCGACGCCCGCGCCGAGCCCGACCCCCTCCGCTCCGCCCGCCCCCGGCCCCACCGTGGACGCGCCGCCCTTCTCCACCGACGGCGCCGTCGCCCTCTCGGGCACGCGCGCCGCGGGCGCCGACGTGCAGGTCACCATCGCGAGCGTGCCGGCCGCCGTCACGCTCCCCTCGCCCACCACCTGGCGCGCGACCGCGACCGGCGTGCCCGACGGCCAGAGCCCGGTCCGCGTCACCTCGGCCGGCCAGGAGGCCTCGGCGACCGCCTCGGTCCTCCGGGCGCCCGGCGTCAACAGCTTCGCCGTCGTCACGACCGGGCTCGTGAGCGGCACGGGCTACCCGGGCGCCACGGTCGACGCGCGATCCGGATCCGCGGCCTGCCGTGCGACGGTCGGCACCTCGAGCACGTGGGCCTGCCTGCTCGCGCCGCCGCCGGCGTCGGGCACGGGCGTCCCCGTCACGGCCACGCAGAGCACGTCCTGGAGCACCGGCGCGCCCGCGGTCGGCCGCGGCACGGCGTCCTTCGACACGTCGGCCCCCGGCGCCGCGGTCATCACGGCGCCCGCCGCGGGCGCCACCGTCGACCAGGCGGGCATCGTGATCTCCGGCACCTCCGACGAGGACGGCGGCATCGTCCGCGCCTATCTCTCCGGCTACGGCGACGCCGCGTGTCAGGCGCGGGTGGTCGGCGGCCGGTGGTCGTGCACGACCGGCACGCTGCCGCCCGGTCCCCTCGGGATCACGGCGACGGTCACGGATCCGCTCGGCAACATCAGCACGCTCGCCGCCGAGGTGCGCCTCGCCGTCGCCGCCCCCGCCTCCTCGCCCACGCCGGGCGCGACGACCCCGCCCGCGACCCCCGCGCCCCAGGCCACCAGCTCGCCCGAGGGCACGCAGGCGGCTCCCGCGCCCGTGCCGGGATCCGGCGGCGGCTCCCCCTCGGGCCCCGGCGCCGCGCCCGACGGCGCGCCCGGGTCCGGATCCGCTCCGTCGCCGGCCGCGCCCGGCACCTGGAACGCGCCCACGCGCTTCGGCACGGCGCTGCAGCCGCTGCCCATCGCCTTCACGGACGGCCGAGGCCTGCTCCCCTTCCTCCTCGCGCTCGGCGCGGTGCTCCTCGTGACCCTGCCGGCGCTCCTCCTCCGCGGCGCGCTCATCGCGCGCTACGGCGGGCGCCACCGCGCGGCTGAGGACGTCACGCCGCTCCGGATCGTCCCCCGCGGCGACGCCGGCGCCCTCACCACGCGCGCCGCGGCCGCCGCGTGGACGGACTCCACCGCCACGACCGGCCAGATGCGCATCGTCCCCGGCCGACTCGACTCGGCGCCCATCCCCGTGCCCGCCCGCCGCGAGGTCGAGCCGACGCTGCTCGGCGCCCGCTCGCCGCGCGAGCCCGGCCGCGCGGCCCGGTGGGGCGGGGCCGCCGCGGCGCTCGCCCTCGCAGCCGCGCTGGCCGCGCTCTCCCTGCCCGTGGGATCCGACCCCAATGCCGTCCGCCTGTTCCTCGCGGCGCTCGCGGGCCTCGCCGTCGTCAACGGCGTGGGCGTCGTCGCGGTCGCGTCGGTCGCCGGGCGGGTCGGCGCCGGTCCCGCCCGGGTCCGCGCGGTGCCGGCCCTCCTCGTCCTCTCCGCCATGGCCGTGCTCATGTCGCGCAGCCTGGGGCTCGCTCCGCCCGTGGTCCTCGGCCAGGTGCTCGGGCTCGTCGCCGACGACCGGGACGACCGGTCGCGCGCCCGCCTCGCGCTCGTGCAGGCGGGCTCGCTCGCGACGCTCGGGCTCGTCGCCTGGATCCTCTACGGCCTCGTCCCCGCCGACGGCGCCATGTGGCCGCAGATGGCGAACGAGCTGCTCAGCGTCGTCACGCTCGCCTCGCTCAGCTCCGCTGCCCTCGCGCTCGCGCCCGTCTCCCTCGTGCTCGGCCGCTCGCTGCTCGTCCGCTCCCTCCCCCTGTGGGCCGGCGCGAGCGTCGTCGTACTCACGCTGGCGTTCGCTGCCGTCGCCACGACCGCGAGCGGCGTGCAGGCCGGCGTCTGGATCACCGCCCTCGTGATCGCCGCGGCCTTCGCGGCGGTGAGCGTCGCGGTGTGGCTCTGGATCCGCGTGGTCGAGCCCTCCCTGCAGCGCGCCTAGCAGCACGCGCTCCCGCCGCCCGTCGCGCATCTGGCGCCCGCGCCCGGCCGGGGCCACACTGGGGGCGTCGCCGGCTCCGGCGGCCTCGATCCGGCCCCCGCGGCCCCGACGGCAGGAGTCCTGCATGAGCACATCCCGCACGAGCCTCCGGGCGGCCCTCACCCGGCGGAAGCCGGTGGACGCCATCGAGGACGAGCCCGGCACGGGCACCCCCGAGGGCGGCCTCACGCGCTCCCTCGGCCTCTGGCAGCTCACGGCGATCGGCGTGGGCGGCATCATCGGCACCGGCATCTTCACCCTGGCGGGCACGGTCGCCAACCAGACGGCCGGCCCCGCCGTCCTCATCTCGTTCCTCATCGCCGGCATCGCGAGCGCGGCGGCCGCCCTCTCCTACGCGGAGTTCGCGGGCATGATCCCCAAGGCCGGGTCCGCGTACACCTACGGCTACGCGGCCCTCGGCGAGATCGTCGGCTGGTTCATCGGCTGGGACCTGCTGCTCGAGTACACCGCCATCGTGGGCGTGGTCGCCATCGGCGTCTCCGGCTACGCGGGCTTCCTGCTCGACCAGCTCGGCGTCGACCTCCCGGCGTGGATGCTGGGCGCGGCCGGCACCGGCGACGGCCACGTGGTCGACCTCTTCGCCGTGATCCTCTGCCTCGGCACCGCCTTCGTCCTCACGCGCGGCATGAAGAGCGTCGGCCGCTTCGAGCTCTACCTCGTGGGGCTGAAGGTCGCGCTCGTGCTGGTGATCGTCGTCATCGGCTTCACGCAGATCACCGGCGCCAACTACCAGCCGTACTTCCCCTTCGGCGCGGCCGGCGTCTTCACGGGCGCCGCGACGGTGTTCTTCGCGGTGTTCGGCTACGACGCCATGAGCACGG
This sequence comes from Clavibacter sp. B3I6, assembly GCF_030816895.1. Lineage (NCBI taxonomy): Bacteria > Bacillati > Actinomycetota > Actinomycetes > Micrococcales > Microbacteriaceae > Clavibacter > Clavibacter sp. B3I6. The sequence goes on along the minus strand of NZ_JAUSYL010000001.1, from coordinate 2,931,111 downwards.
CGGCCGAGGAGTCGAAGGACGCGACGAAGCACATGCCGAAGGCGATCCTGCTGTCGCTCGCGATCGCGATGGTGCTCTACGTGCTCGCGACCATCGTGCTCACGGGCATGCAGCGCTACACGGACATCAACCCGGAGAGCGGCTTCGCGACGGCCTTCGAGTCGGTGGGCCTGCCCGCGGTCGCCAACGTGGTGGCGGTCGGCGCGATCGTCAGCGTCGTGACGGTGATGCTCACGTTCATGCTCGGCGCGTCCCGCGTCTGGTTCTCCATGAGCCGCGACGGCCTGCTGCCGGCCTGGTTCGCCGTGACCGACCGGAAGCGGAACGTGCCCACGCGCGTGACGTGGATCATCGGCATCGGCTCGGCGCTGTTCGCGGGCTTCCTGCCCATCACCGTGGTGGCGGAGCTCACCAACATCGGCATCCTGCTGGCCTTCGTCGTGGTCTGCGCGGCCGTGATCGTGCTGCGCTACCGGCGGCCGGAGATCCCGCGGACCTTCCGGCTGCCGCTCATGCCCGTGGTGCCCATCGTCGGGATCGGGTTCTCGCTGTGGCTCGTGTCGTCGCTGCCGTGGGAGACGTGGGTGCGCTTCGGGATCTGGCTCGCGATCGGCCTCGTCATCTACCTCACGTACTCCCGCCGGAACTCCGTGCTCGCGCCCGAGAGCCCCCGCAACCGGCGCTGACGGGCGACCTCCCCGCGCATCGGCCGGGACGACGACAGGGGCGCCGCCCACCTCGAGAGGTGGGCGGCGCCCCTGCGTGCACGTGCCTGCGGGCTAGTTGGCGGCGCTGGTGTTGACGGAGCCGTTGACGCCGTTGGGGTAGAAGCCGCCCTTGGTGACGGCCTTGTTGTTCAGGTACACGATGTTCAGGACCTGACCCGGGGTGCGGCTGAACGCGATCGAGTTCGCATCCGTGGGCACGAGGTTCGCGCCGCCGGACATCGTGATGCCCTGGTCCAGGTCCGTGGGACCGTCGAGGGAGTCGCGGGCGTTGGAGATCGCGTTCGCGGGCGCGGCCAGGCCGCGCGCGTACAGCGACGTGCGGATGATGCCCGCGTGGTACGCCTCGACCGCGAGGATGCCGGCCGCGGCCTCGAGGTAGGTCTTGTTCGTGATCAGCGGCGCCGCGCCCTTGTAGGCGGTGACTCCGACGTCCTCGAACACGAAGGATGCGAGCAGGAAGTTGTCCTGGTTCGCGAACGCGTCGAACTTCTCGCCCGGCTTCACCAGGCCCGCAGCGGCTGCTGCGGCGGAGAACGCGGCGTCGAGGTCGATCGCGGGACGGGCGACCTTGGCCGAGCCCAGCGCGTCGCGGAGGAACTTCACGTGGGCGCGCTCGTCGTTCGCGATCTCGCGGGCGTACTCGCGGAGGAGGCGGTCCTGGAAGATGACCTGGCGGCCGCCGGTGACGGGGCCGGGGGTGCCGACGCCGTCGGTGAGGTTGGGGAGCAGGCCCGTGCCGGTGACGGCGCGGACGTAGAACTCGGCCTCGAGGTACTCGAGGTTGAGGGCGAAGTTGAGGACGGCGGCGTCGGTGACGGCGCCGGCTGCGGCCTCGGCCTGCGCGTCGGCTGCCTGGGCGCCGGTCGCGGGGATCAGGGCCGCGGCGCCGACGCCGAGGCCGGCGACGCCGGCTGCGGTGAAGAAGCGGCGACGGTCGAGCGGCGACTGCGCGCTCTTGTCGATGGCCTGGGTGATGAACTTCTTGTCGAACATGGATGGAGCTCCCTTGATCGGCGCGGCGCATCCCAGATGACGACGCGTGCTGCTTCGAACGCTATTCGAATGAATGGCATCCGGCATAGGGGCGCGATGCACTGTTCCGCCGGATGTCGTGAAGCGTTCGGAACGGAGGGTCGAACCGGATTGGCCCGGATGCGGGCGGATCCCGGATCCGCGGATCAGGTCGGGATGACCTTGAACAGCACCTTGCGCGTGACCATGAACCAGATCGCCGCCAGCACCAGCGTGTGGACCGCTGTCCCCTGCCAGGCGTTCGACCTGTCGAGGAACGGCAGGCTGCCGACGATCAGCACGAAGAACACGTGCACGATGAACACGTACAGGCTCGCGGACCCGAGCGGCGTGTAGAACCATCCGAACGCGCGGTCGATGGGCTTCCACACGCGCGTGAGGACCGTGTACGCGACGACGAGCATCAGCGCGAGGTCGACGAGGCGCCCCGGCTGCAGGAAGGTGCGCTGGTACATCGTCCCGTAGAGCGACGAGTACAGGCCGTCGGGGACGCCCGGCAGCTGCACCCCGTACGTGTGGCCGGCCCAGAGCACGGCCAGCGCGCCCGCGTAGGCCACGAGCCCTGCGGTCACCAGCACGCGACCGAGGCGGCCCGTGAGGGCGCGGGTGATCTGCCTGCGGTAGTACCCGATGACCATGCCGTGGAGGAACGCCACCTGCCACGTGAGCAGCGGGAAGACGTCCTCGAACATCGACGGGAGCACGCGGATGTCGTAGCGGGCGTTGAGCAGGTACCCCGCCCAGCTGACGACGAGCACGACCCACCACATGCGGCGGCGCAGGAGCCACACGGCGGCGGGCACGAGCAGGGTGAGCACCACGAACAGGCCCATGATGTTGAACACCCACGGGCCCATGCGGAGCAGCAGCAGGTCGCGGATCGCGTACCACGGCGGCGGGTAGTCGAGCAGGCGCGCGCCGTTCGGGTACAGGTCGTAGACCTGGCCCGTCGTCACCTTGCCGTCGGCGCCGGTGCCGCGGTCGGTGAAGGTCGTGATCACGTCGGTGTCGAGGAACGGCACGGCCGTGAGCGCGAGGACGATGACGACCACGGCGACGGCCACGACGTACTGCTTGAGGGCGCGACGCAGGATGGAGACGAGCGCCTTCGCCTCCCCGAGGCGCTTCACGGCCATCGGGTAGACCATGCCGAGCACGAGGCCGGAGAGCAGCACGAACATCTCGGCGCCCGTGATCGCGCCGATCGCGTTGATCGTCACGTACGAGTAGGGGCTCGCGATCTCGATGTGGGTGATGACCACCGCCACGATGGTCCAGCCGCGGAAGAGGTCGAGGCGGCGGTCGCGCGGGTTCGCCTCGTCCGGGTAGCGCCAGCCGGGCTTCAGGCGCCCGATGACGCCGGAGGCGGCGAACAGCACGAGGAGCACGACGGCGCAGAGGACGATCCAGCCCATCTGCTCGTCCTCGGGCGAGCCCGGGTCACGGTACTGCGCGGTCGCGGTGTTCGCGCGGTCCTGGTCGAAGACCTGCGTGACGGGGCCGAGGGTCGCGGTCGCGGGATCCAGGTGCGCGCGGAGCGCCGACGCGATGGCGGGGTCGCCGGTGGCGCGCCAGTCGACGACGGCGCCGTCGGCCTCCGCCTCCGGCCGCTGCAGCTCCCGCCAGACCACCATGCCGATGCCCGGGTGCTCCGCGCGGACGTCCGCCGAGAGCACCTGCTCCCACCAGGCGCTCTTGACGTCGGACTCGCTCGCGCCGTCGGTGCGGGCGGGGTCGTAGAGGGTGCCCGTCTCGATCACGGCGGGCTTGCCGGTGCCCTCGATCCACTCGGCGCCGAAGTCGCGCCCCGTGCCGCTCTGGTCGGCGTAGCCGTACGTGCCGTCGAGCTCGCGCGCGAACTTGCCCTCCTCGGGGAGGACGTTCTCGCCGAACTCCTGCTGCGGGACCACCTCGCCGCCCAGGTACTCCTCGAGCGGCTGCCCCGCGACGAAGTCCTGCTCGGCCCCGAAGTGCGAGGCGGTGAGGCCGACCCAGTCGACGGCGTCGTCACCCGGGTAGTAGGGGCGGTAGGCGTCGTCGTCGACGTCGACGCGGCCGTTGCCGTCCGTGTCGAGCTCCGCGATGGGGCGCGTGCCGGACGCGTCCGTCAGCCCGTCGGCCGAGCCGAACGGGTAGCCGGCCGCGTAGGCGGGCGACCAGACGGTCACGGCGCCCGCGTCGGAGGCGTGCACGGCGTCGGCGACCTGGCGGAAGGCGGCGATGTAGGCGGACGGCTGCTGCCCCCAGGGGGTCCACGAGCCGTTCATCTCGGGCGCGAAGCGCACCAGTGCGCGGGAGTCGTAGCGCTCCCGGAGCGCCTCGAGGCGGACGGCGAGGGCGGCGGCGTCCGCGGCGGTCAGGTCCGCGAGGGGCTTCGTCGGCTCCAGCGTGAGGAGCAGGAGGGCGCCCTGCTGCCCGGCCTGCTGCGCGAACTGGTCGAGGAAGGCGACGTCCTCGGATCCGAGCGGGTACCGCACCGACTGGCCGAGGACCGCCGGGGTCGCTCCGAGCCGGTCGGCGTAGCCCTGCGCGTCGTCGACGGTCCAGTCGAGGATCCCGCCGAACCAGGGCGCGTCGGGCGCGCGCGTGAGGTCGACCTCGTCGGCGGGTGCGGCGGGGACGGCGGGTGCGGCGAGCGCGGCGGTCGCGGGCACGACGGCGATCGCGAGCGCCACCATCGCCGCGGCCCATCCGCCCGCCCGGCCACGCAGGCGCGCGCGCCCGCGCGCACGCACCCGGCGGCGCGCGGGCATCAGCCGCGGAGCCGGACCAGCCGCCAGCGGTTGCTGCCGTCGGTGCGCTCGTAGGTCAGGTCGTCGAGGACCGCCTGCGCGAGCGCCAACCCGCGGCCGTTCTCGGTGAGGTCGTCGGGCATGGACACCTGCGTGAGGTCGACGACCGCGGGCTGCCCGTCGTCCTCGAACAGCGCCACGATGCGGTCGTGCTGGCAGATCACGGTCATGGTGAAGGTCACGGGGTAGCCGGCGCGCTCGCCCACCGCGACGCCGTGCTCCACCACATTGCCCGCGATCTCCACCACGGCGGTCTCGAACAGCATCCGCTCGGTGTCGCTGACGTCGGAGGCCTGGTCCCAGACCGCCGCGATGACGGCGTGCACCGCGGAGAGGCTCTCCTCCACGGCCGGGAGCGTGACGTTGGCCCGCACCGGCGGCGCGTGGTGCGTCATGCCCTCATCGGTCACGGAACACGCCCTGGGTGGACTCATGCACCGTGAGCACCCGGTTGAGGTTCGTGAGCTCGAGCACCGCCTGCACCTGCGCGTTCGGGCGCGCGAGCCGCAGGTCGCCGCCGGCCTGCCGGGCGCGCTTGAGCGCGGAGACGAGCGCGCCGAGCCCCGAGGAGTCCATGAAGTCGGTGGCGCCGAGGTCCACGATGACGAAGGGGCGGCCCCCGTCGATGACCTCCGTGATCACGGTGGTCAGCTGCCGCGCGGAGACCATGTTGAGGCGTCCCGTCGGTGCCACGATGCTGATGTCGGTGCCCTCGTCGTCCACTGCGATGTCGATCATGCGTCCTCCTGTGCCGGCGTGAAGCCCCGATAGCGGGCCGCACGGATGATGATGCTGAAGATCGCCAGGTCGAAGACGACCCAGGCGATGTTGGTGTACGTGCCGAGCGCCGTCGCCTGACCGACCGCGAGCCGGATGAGGCCGATGGCGGACGAGAAGACCAGCAGCCCCATGACCCAGAGCTGCGGCTTGACGAGGTCCCACCGCGGCTTGCCGCTCTCGCCCCGCACCTTGGAGGTGACGGCGAAGTCGAGGGGCTTGTGGAAGAACACGTTGCCCACGGCGGTGGTCACCGACGCGATCCACACGGGGAACAGCGCGAGCGAGTACTGCTGCCCGCGCCAGGTGCGCTTCCCCCGCCCGACCACGGCGAACAGGATCTGGTTCACCACGAGGAACGGGATCAGCCGGATGAAGAAGTCCGACGACAGCGCCTGCACGGGGAGCACGCCGAAGACGAGGTAGATCATGGGCGCGGCCACGTAGACGACGGCCGTGAAGCCGGAGAAGTAGCTCCACATGGTGGCGAAGTACATGAGGCGCTGCGGGATAGTGAGCGCCTTCTGCAGCAGCGGGTTCTCGCGGAAGAACACCTGGATCGTGCCCTGCGCCCAGCGGAGCCGCTGGGTGAGCATGGTCGGCAGGTCCTCGGGCGCGAGGCCGTAGGCGAGCGTCTCGTCGTGGTACGCCGTCTTCCAGCCGAGGCCGTGCAGGCGCATGCAGGTGGCCATGTCCTCGGTGACCGAGATGGTGGCCAGCGGCATGATCGACTGCGCGTCGGACTCGCGGTGCACGTCGATCTCGGAGATCAGCGCGCGCACGGCGTCGATGGCCCCGAGCGGCGACCAGTCGCGCTGGGCGAGGCGGGTCATGGCGCGCTCGTCGACGAGCGGCGCCGCGCCCTCCTCGCTGGCCGGAGCACCCGCGAGGGCCTGGATCTCCGCGAGGTCGGCGTTCAGCGCCGCCATGTCGCTCTGCACGACGCGGGCCGCGATGGAGTCGACGCGCTTCTGGAAGCGGAACGTCACGTCCGCCAGCGGCTGGCCGCGGCGGAGCTCGGCCCGCGCCCGCCGCACGTCGTAGTCGACGTCGTCGAGCGCCTGGCGGAGCTCCTGCTGGTCGGGCTCGAGCTCGGCCCGGGCGCGCTTCAGCACGTCGGCCGCGGTGCGGAGCGCGCGGAACACGCTGATCTCGATGTCGGTGACGTAGCGGGAGACGCCGAGGAGCATGAGCGCCTCGCGCCGGAGGATCGCGTTCGAGCCGCAGAAGAAGGCCGCGTTCCAGCCGTCCTTGCCCTGCTGGATGGGGCCGTAGAACAGGGGCGCCTGGCTGCCGAGCGGATCGTCCTCGGGCACGTTCACGAACACCTGCGGCGTCTGCACGAGCGCCATCTGCGGGTCGTCGAAGTAGCCGAGCGTCTTGTCGAGGATGTCCGGCTCGGGGATCTGGTCGGCGTCGAGGATGAGCATGAACTCGCCCTCGGTCGTGAGCAGCGCGTTGTTGAGGTTGCCGGCCTTCGCGTGGCGGGCGCGTCCCGTCCAGTCGGCGCTGCGGGTGATCCAGCCGATGCCCTCGGCCTCCGCGATCTCGCGGAGCTCCTCCCGGTTGCCGTCGTCGAGCACCCACGTCTTGTGCGGGTAGGTGATGCGCTTGGCCGCGCGCGCGGTGTCCATCACGAGGTCGAGCGGCTCGTTGTACGTGGCGATGAACACGTCGACCGTGAGGTCCGGCGCGGGCGACGGGGGCTTCGGCCGCTCGCGGGCGCGCCACATGGTGAAGCCGAACAGGAGCGAGTCGATGAGGCTGTAGGTCTCCGCGAGCACCAGCGGGATCGCGATCCAGAGCGCCCCCGGGTTCACCGAGAAGAGCAGCCGCCAGACGATGTAGTTGAGGCCGAGGATCGCCGTGACGACGGCGAGCAGCCGGATGAGCGCGAAGCGGAACGTCATGCGGGAGGTGCCCGGCGTGCGCGTCGCCGTCGTCGTCATGCCCGCCTCACCGCGAGGACGGTGACGTCGTCGAGCGGCGTGCCCGCGGACGAGAGGAGGCGGACCCGGTCGACGAGCGCCTGCACGCCGCCGGCCTCCTGGACCATGCGCCCGATGAGCGCGAACGCGGGGGCGCTGCCGCCGAACATGTCGAAGAGGCCGTCGCTGAACGTCACGAACGTGTCGCCGCGCGCGAGCACGACGTGGCGCTCGCGCCACGGGTGCTCCACGTCGATCCCCATGGGCAGGTCCGTGGTGACCAGGTGCGTCACGCGGCCGTCGGCGTGCACGACGATCGTGAGGCCGTGGCCCGCGTCCGCGTACCGGAGGAGGCCGGACGCGGCGTCGAGGTGGCCGTGCTGCAGCGTGACGAAGGCGCCCGTGCGGTCGAGGTCGGCGTCGAGGGCGTACGCGGCGTCGCTCATCATCCGGCCGGTGTCCTCGAGGACCCCCGCGCCGTAGCGGTCGGCCGCGCCGGCGAGCCCGCGCAGCACCGCGCGGACGGTGGCGGTGAGGATCGCCGCGCCCGTGCCCTTGCCCATGACGTCGGCGATGGCGAAGCGGAGGCCGGACGCGGTGCGCTCGTAGTCGTAGAAGTCGCCGCCCACGACCTGGGCGGGCACGCACACGGCGGCGATCTCGTATCCGGGGACGACGACCTCGGCCTCGGGGAGGAGCGCCGCCTGCACGGCCTGCGCCCGCTCCATCTCGGCGCTGGTGACCAGCTCGCGCTGCGCCCACTCGGCGAGCTCGGCGAACAGGGCGAGCTGCTGGTCGTCGAGCTTCCGCGGGCGCACGTCGTAGAGGCAGAACGTGCCGATGACGAGCCCCTCGGTGTCGCGCAGCGGGTAGCCGGCGTAGAAGCGCACGTGCGGCTCCCCGGCGACGCTCGGGAGGTCGCGGAACACCGGGTGCTGCTGGGCGTCCTCGACGATGAGGACCCGCTCCTCCCGCACGGTGGTGTCGCAGAAGATGGCGCTGATGGGCGCCTCCTGCACCTCCGCGCCCGCGCAGGACGCGAACCACATGCGGTCGTGGTCGGCGAGGCCGATGGTGGACAGCGGGACGCCGAACGCGGTCTGCGCGAGCCGCGTGACGCGGTCGAAGCGCTCCTCGGGCGCGCTGTCGAGGAGACCGAGCGCATCCACCGCGCGCTGCCGGGCCCCCGACCGGCGTGCGTCGTCGATCAGACTCATCCCCGCCCCCTCACTGCCATGGACCCCCGTCCACGGTCCCGATTCTCCGGGCCCCCTCAGCTTACGTGCCCGGATCCTTCGCGGGCGCACCGAGTGGTGACGCGTGGCTGCCTAGGTGGTCGTACCGGTGGTGGCCGGGGGCGCCGGCATGCGCGGCCGCGCTCGAGTCGGGTGGTGGTGCCCCCGCAGGGACTCGAACCCTGACCTGTAGCGATTTTAAGTCGCCCGTCTCTGCCGATTGGACTACGGGGGCCGGCGCCGGAGCGCTCCCGACAGCCTACGGTCGGCCGGAGCGCCGCGCGGCCGGACGCGACGACGGCCCGCAGGCTGCTGCCTGCGGGCCGTCGACGGGTGGTGCTAGCGGATGGATCAGGAGGTGCGCTCCTCGCCCTTCGTCTCCGCGGTGGGCGACGTGCTGTAGCTGCCGGCGAGGGCCGGGGACTTCTCGCCCTCGGTGGGGGCGTCGGCCTTGGCCTCGTCGGCCGCCTTCTTCGAGGGGGCGTCCTTCTTCTCGGCAGGCGCGGCCGGGGCGGCGTCCGCGGCGGGGCGCGGACGCGACGCGAACGTCTCGAACGCGACGCGCGGGGTCTCGCGCGCCTCGAGGGAGACGATGTCGCGGCCCCAGACCAGGTTGTTCAGCCAGCCCGTGACGACGCGCGCCTTGCGCTCGAAGCTCGGGATCGCGAGGCCGTGGTAGCCGCGGTGCATGACCCAGGCCGGGAAGCCGGTGATGCCGATCTTGCCGGACTGGAACGCGCCCTGGTACAGGCCGAGCCCCGCGACGGCGCCGAGGTTCTTGTGGAAGTAGTCGGTGATGCCCTCGCCGCGGAGGCTCGCGGTGAGGTTCTTCGCCATGAGCTTGCCCTGGCGGACGGCGTGCTGGGCGTTGGGCACGCAGAAGCCGCCGACGCCGCCGCCGGTGAGGTCGGGCGTGGCCGCTACGTCGCCGGCGCCCCAGGCGTCCGCGACGATGCCGTCGTCACCCTCGACGCGACCGTCGGCGCGCACGCGCAGGCGCCCGCGCTCCTCGATCGGGAGGTCGGTGTTCTTCAGCATCGGGCTCGCCATGACGCCCGCGGTCCAGACGATGACGTCGGACTCGAAGGACTCGCCGGTCGACAGCTCGACGACGCCGCCGACGGCGGACTTGAGCTGCGTGTCGAGGTGCACGAGCGCGCCGCGCTCGGCGAGGTTCTTGAGCACCCAGTGGCTGGTCTCGAGCGACACCTCGGGCATGATGCGGCCCATCGCCTCGATGAGGTGGAAGTGCGTGTCCTCGAAGTCGATCTCGGGGTACTTCTTCACGAGGTCGGTCGCGATGCTGCGCATCTCGGCGAAGACCTCGATGCCGGCGAAGCCGCCGCCGACCACCACGAAGGTGAGGAGGCGGTCGCGCTCGGGGCCGGCCGGCAGGGTGGCCGCACGGTCGAAGTTCGCGAAGATGCGGTCGCGGATCGCGACGGCCTCCTCGATCGTCTTCAGGCCGATGGCCTCGTCCGCGACGCCCGGGATCGGGAACGTGCGGGAGACGCTGCCGGCGGTGACGACGATGATGTCGTACTGGAACTCGTACGGCTCGCCCACGGGCGGCGTGATGGTCGCGGTCTTCGACGCGTGGTCGATGCCGGTGACCTTCGCCGTGACGACGTTGGTGGTGCGGAGGTGGCGTCGCTGGGACACGACCGCGTGGCGCGGCTCGATGGATCCGGAGACGACCTCGGGCAGGAACGGCTGGTACGTCATGTACGGCAGCGGGTCCACCATGGTGACCTCGGCCTCGCCGGATCGGAGGTGCGACTCGAGCTTCCATGCCGTGTAGAAACCGGCGTAGCCGCCGCCGACGATCAGGATTTTGGGCACGATGGATGACTCCCTGCAGGTTGTGGTCGAAATCAGGCTACCCCTAACGGAGCAGCCGTCTGAAATGCCGGAACGCGACGACGCCCATGGCGGCGGCGAGCGCCGCGAAGACGGAGAGCACGAGGGCCGGGATCCCGACCTGGCGGAGCGTCCCCGCGGTCGGCAGCGCGTCGGTCGCGGGGTCGGCGGTGGGGGCGTCGGCGGGGACCGCGGGGCTGGCGTCCGGGGTGGCGGTCGCGGTCGGCGTCGGCGTCACGACGGGCGCGCGGCGGTAGAGGCGCACCCACTCCGCCAGGTCGCCGAGGGGCTTGCCGCTCGCGGGCGCGACCGTCGCGGACACGGCGGCGGCCGCGTCGACGAGCCCGCGGCCGTAGATCTCCGGCTGGCCCTTCTGGCGGGCGGTGGCGAGGACGCGCTCGACGACGTCGTCGGCTGAGAGCTCCGGATGCGCGGCGCGCACGAGCGCGACCACGCCGGAGACGAGGGGCGCGGCGCCGCTCGTGCCGCTCCACTGCACGTACCCGCCGCCGGGCTCGACGCCCACGAGCTGCTCGCTGGGCGCGGCCACCGCGATCGTGATGCCCTGCGACGACGCGTCGAAGCTCGCAGCGCCGGAGCGGTCGACGCCCGCGACCGCGAGCACGCCGGGGATCGTGGCGGGCGCGCCCACCTCGGTCGTGCCGCTCCCCCGGTTGCCCGCGGCCGCGACGACCACGACGTCGTGCTCGTAGGCGTAGAGGAACGCCCGGTCCCAGCTCTCCGGCCAGTCGAGCGAGTTGCGGGTGAGCGACATGTTGATGACGCTGGCGCCGTTGTCGACGGCCCAGCGCACGGCGTCGGCGATCTGCGCGTCCTCGTCGCGCGCGCCCGGGGTCGGGCCGCCGAGCGCGACGGACACCGCGAGCAGGCTCGCGCCGGGTGCGACGCCGACGACGCCGGATCCGGTGCCCGTGCCGCGACCGGCGAGGAGCGACGCGACCATGGTGCCGTGCTCGCTGGACGCGCCGACGGGGCGGGTGCCGTCCGCGGATCCGATGCCCGAGACGTCCGTGCCGCCCACGACGGCGCCGCGGAGGTCGGCCACGGAGGCGTCGACGCCCGTGTCGATCACCGCGACCTTCACGCCCTCGCCGCGCGTGGTCTGCCATGCCTGCTCGACGCCGTAGTCGGCGAGCCAGTACTGGCGCTCGCGCACGGGATCCGCGTGCGCGGGCGCCGCGGCGGGCAGCACGACGGCGAGCGCGAGGATCCCGACCACGGCCGCGCGCGCGATCCGGTGGCGCGGGGCGGTCGCGTCGACGGGGCGCCCGCGGGTCATGCCGCGGCGGGTTCGGCGCACTCGCACACGTCGGGCGACCAGGACGCCCGGGCGAGCGCGATGTCGCCGATCGGGTTGACCCCGGGGCCGGCCGCGAGCGCGTGGCCCGCCAGCGCGTGCAGGCACTTCACGCGCACGGGCATGCCGCCCGCGGAGACGCCCGCGAGCTCCGGCACCACGAGGATCGACTCGCGGTCGGCGAGGTACGACGCGTGGGCCGCGGCGTACGCGTCGCGCAGCTCCTCGTCCTCGGCGAGGCCGTCCTGCAGCTCGGCCATGACGTGCTCGGCCTCGAGGTGCGAGATGGCGGCCGTGGCCGCGGGGTGGCACAGGTAGTAGAGCGTGGGGAACGGCGTGCCGTCGCTGAGGCGCGGGGCCGTGCTGACAACAGTGGGGTTGCCGCAGACGCAGCGGGCGGCGATGCCGACCACGTCGCGCGCGGGGCGGCCGAGCTGCTCGGACACGATGCGCACGTCACGCTCGGAGGGCGGGTCGAAGGGGGGTCGGGTCACTGGTCGCCTCCCTGGACGGATCCCTGGAGCTGGTCGGGCGGGGTGTCGCTGAGGGCGCTGGTGAGCGCGGAGCCGAGGAGGGCCTGGACCCAGTCCTTCCGCGTCTCCTGCAGGTCGTCGCTGATGGGCGCGCCGTCGGCCGTGGTCGCGGCGTCGCCGGACGCGGCCGGCAGCCCGCGGACGAGGTAGCTCGTCTCGCCGGGCATGACGTAGAAGAGGCGGTCGCGCACCTGCGCCTTGAGGAACGCGGGGTCGTCGTAGCGGGCGCGCTGATCCTGGAGCTCGGCGATGGTGCCCTTCTGGGCGTCCACCGCGCTCTGCAGGCTGCTCAGCTGCTGCCGCTGCTCGAGGTAGATGCGGAGGCCCGGCGCGAGCACCACGACCGTGAGGACGAGGAGCACGAGGACCATCGCGGAGAAGCCGGAGAACCGCATGCTGCGGAGCCAGTTGCCGGCGGGGGCGTCCTCGGGCAGCGCCACGGGGACGCGCTCGGTGCGCGGACGCGACGCGCGGCGGGCGCGGAGGGTGTCGAGGCCGGGGAAGCGGGCCATCGGTCCTCCTTCGTGATTCGATTCGAGTCGTGCCGTGCGGTCGTGCGGTGGTCCCGGACGGAGGCGGCGGGACGCCGGGCCCCGTGGCCCGTCGCCCCGCCGTGCGATCCGGTTGCGCCGGCGGCCCGCCCGCGCCGGTGGGCGGGGCGGGCCGGCCGGATCAGGCCTGGAAGCGCGGGAAGGCGCTGCGGCCGGCGTAGACCGCGGCGGCGCCGAGGTCCTGCTCGATGCGGAGGAGCTGGTTGTACTTCGCGACGCGCTCGCTGCGGGCGGGGGCGCCGGTCTTGATCTGGCCCGCGTCCACCGCGACCGCGAGATCCGCGATGGTGGTGTCCTCGGTCTCGCCCGAGCGGTGCGACAGCACGGTGGTGTAGCCGCTGCGCTGGGCGAGGCTGACCGCGTCGAGCGTCTCGGTGAGCGTGCCGATCTGGTTGACCTTGACGAGGATCGAGTTGGCGACGCCGCGCGTGATGCCGTCGGCGAGGCGCTTCGGGTTCGTGACGAAGAGGTCGTCGCCGACGATCTGCACCTTCGAGCCGAGCTCGGCGGTGAAGTGGTCGTAGCCGGCCCAGTCGTCCTCATCCAGCGGGTCCTCGATGGTGATGAGGGGGTAGGACGCGACGAGGTCCGCGAAGTACGCCGTCATGTGCGCGGCGTCCACCTTCTGGCCCTCGAACGTGTACGCGCCGTCGGAGTAGAACTCGCTCGAGGCGACGTCGAGGCCGAGCGCGATCTGCTTGCCGGGCGTAAAGCCGGCGGACTCGATGGCCTCCATGAGCAGGTCGAGCGCGGCGCGGTTGCTGTCGAGGTTCGGGGCGAAGCCGCCCTCGTCGCCGAGGCCGGTGGACAGGCCCTTGCCCTTGAGGAGGCTCTTGAGCGCGTGGTACGTCTCGACGCCCCAGCGCAGGCCCTCGGAGAAGGTGCTGGCGCCGACGGGGAGGAGCATGAACTCCTGGATGTCGACGTTGGTGTCGGCGTGCGAGCCGCCGTTGATGACGTTGAGCATCGGCACGGGCAGCGTGTGGGCGTTCGGGCCGCCGAGGTAGCGGTACAGGGGCAGCTCGGCCGAGTCGGCCGCGGCCTTCGCGACGGCGAGGGAGACGCCGAGGAGCGCGTTGGCGCCGAGGCGGGACTTGTTCTCGGTGCCGTCCAGCTCGATCATCGTCGCGTCGACGATGCGCTGGTCCGCGGCGTCGAGGTCCTGGATGGCCGGGCCGATCTCGTCGACGACGGCGGCGACGGCCTTCTGGACGCCCTTGCCCAGGTAGCGGCCCGCGTCGCCGTCGCGCAGCTCGTACGCCTCGAAGGCACCGGTGGACGCGCCGGACGGGACGGCGGCGCGCGTGAACGTGCCGTCCTCGAGGAGCACCTCGACCTCGACGGTCGGGTTGCCCCGGGAGTCGAGGATCTCGCGTGCGTTGACTGCTTCGATGGCTGCCACGGAATGGTCTCCTTGCGTTGCGGTGGGGGGTGGGAAGTCGCGTCCATCCTAGCCGCGGGCCCCTTCCGGGCCGCGGGCGGCGATCTGCCCGCGCAGGTGTCGCGCAGGTGACGGATCAGCCGCGCGGGCCGCCGTCGAGCGGGCGCTCCTGCAGCGACGCGGCGTCGGCCGTGTCGGCGTCGACCGCCGCGAACGTGCGGAAGCCCTGCTGCTTGAGCGACTCGAGCAGCGGCGCGACGTTCTTGGGGCGCGGCTCCAGCCGCACCCGGCGACCGGACGCGACGAGCTCGGCCTTGAGGCGCGCGAGCACGGCGACCGGGGTGCGCCGGTCGTGCACGAGCGCGATCGCGTCGGCGTCCTCCGCGGCCGGGAGGACGGCCAGGTCGACGATCCGCTCGAAGCCGATGGAGAAGCCGGCGGCCGGCACGTCCTGGCCGAGGAAGCGGCCGATCATGCCGTCGTAGCGGCCGCCGCCGCCCACCGAGCTGCCGGACGCGGGGTGCGCGATCTCGAAGATCGTGCCGGTGTAGTAGCCCATGCCGCGGACGAGGGTCGGGTCGAAGCGCAGCGTGACGCCGTCGGGCAGGCCGACGAGGGCGCCAGCCAGGGTCTCGAGGTCGGCGACCGCGTCGGGGTCGACGCCCGCGGGGAGGATGCCGGTGATCGCCTCGATGTTCATCGGCACGCCGCCGTCGGCGAGCGCCGGCTCGATGCGCTCGAGGATCCCGCCGAGCACCGCCGCGGCGTCCGCCCCGTCCTCCGCGAGCTCGGCCACGACGCCCGCGGCGCCGATCTTGTCGAGCTTGTCGATGCTGATGAGCGCCTGCGCCTGCCGGTCGGGCGCGAAGCCGCAGAAGTCGAGGATCCCGGCGAGGAGGCGGCGGTCGTTGACGCGGATCGTGCAGCCCGTGAGGCCAAGGGCCGCGAGCGTGGCGGCCGTGGCGGAGATCAGCTCGACCTCGGCCAGCTGGCCGGCCTCGCCGATGACGTCGATGTCGCACTGCATGAACTGGCGGTACCGGCCCTTCTGCGGGCGCTCGGCACGCCAGACCGGGGCGGCCTGGATGGAGCGGAAGACGCCCGGCAGCTCGGCGCGGTGCGAGGCGTAGAAGCGCGCTAGCGGCACCGTGAGGTCGAAGCGGAGGCCGAGGTCGGAGAGCGCGAGGACGTCCCCGGAGTCGGCGGCCGCGTGCAGGTCGTCGCCCGACAGGCCGCGCTTCAGCACGGAGTAGCCGAGCTTCTCGTTGTCGCCGCCGAGGCCCGCGTGCAGCCTGCCGGACTCCTCGACCACGGGCGTCTCGATCTCGTCGAAGCCGTGCGCGCGGTAGGTGCGGCGGATGATCGCGAGCGCCTGCTCGCGGCGGGCCTTCTCGGCGGGCAGGAAGTCGCGCATGCCGCGGGGCGGCGTGATCTGCTGGGGCATCCCCCGATTCTGTCAGGCGGCGGGCGGCCCCTCGGGCGCCCCGGAGGCCGCAGCGGCCGCCGCGGCCGCCGCCTCCGCCGCCGCGAGGTCGAGCCACGGCTCGATGCGCGGAGTGAAGGCGTCGATGAGCGCCTCGAAGCCGCGCATCGCCCGGTCGCGGTCGCCCGAGATCACGAAGTCGAACTGGAGGCCGTAGGACCCGGCCTGGAGGAGGTCGGCCGTGTCGACCGCGACGTCCTCGGGCACGCCGTGCGCGAGCATCCACTCGAGCCCGAAGCGCCGCCACGCGGTGACGCTCGCGATGGCGTGCGGACGCACGACGCCGTCGCGGCTGCGGAGGAGCGCGGCCTCGAACTCGAGGCGCTGGAAGTCGCGGTTCACGTCGGTGAGGCGCCAGCTCCAGGCCCGGGTCGCCCACTCGCGCAGCTGGTCGGACCGGATCGCGCGGGGGTCGCCCTCGACCATCTCCGCCTGGCGCTGGTCGATGGCGTCCATGGCGGCCTCGAGCAGCCTCTCCTTGGACCCGAAGTGGTAAACGAGCACGAAGGTGCTCTCCCCCAGCGCGTCGGCGAGGCCGCGGAAGGTCACCGACTGGAGCGGGTGCGTGCGGAGGTGGTCGAGGATGTGGGCCAGCAGATCGTCGCGACGGTGCGGATCGGGAGCTGCCACGGCCTCACCATAACAAGCGTGATGGACAGGGGGCGAAGCCCCGTACGGTGTGGGTGCCCGAGTCTGTCCGCCGTCTCCTTCGGGTGGAGGCGTCGGACGAGGCGGCCCGGGATCGGGTAAATCCCGGGTGACGCCCCCGCGGGCCGGACGACGCCTCAGGCGCTCCGGCCCGCGCTGGGCGATCCGCCGGCCGCTCCGGCGTCGTCCGCCGCGGGCTCCACCGCGCCGCCCGCCCCGTCGCGCACGGGCTCCGACGCGCGGATCTCCTCCGACAGCGACCGGAGCGTCGTGCGCAGCGCGCGCTCGGCGTCGAGGCCCCGGGATCGCGCGGAGACGACGACCGCGAGCAGCAGGCGGCCGAGGTCGTCCTCGTCCTCCACCGGGATCGCGGGCGGGGCGTCGCCGTCGAGCAGGCCGATGCGCTCGGCCCGCCCCAGCAGCTTGTCGGCGAGGGCGAGCGACGGCAGGCCCGTCGGGATCCCGTCGAGGACGCTCGTGCGCGCGGCCTTCTCGCGGTCCTTCGCCGCGCCCCAGACGCGCAGCACGTCCTCGACGGTGTCCGCGCGCTCGTCGCCGAACACGTGCGGGTGGCGGCGCACCATCTTCTCCGTCGCGGTGCGCGCGACGTCGGCGAGGCCGAAGCCCTCGCCCTCCGTGCGCGCGATGTCGGCGTGGAAGACGACCTGCAGGAGCACGTCCGCGAGCTCCTCGCGCATGCCCGGCACGTCGTCCGTCTCGATGGCCTCGACGAGCTCGTGGCTCTCCTCGAGGAGGTACGGGACGAGCGAGCGGTGCGTCATGCCCCGGTTCCAGACGCAGCCGTCGGGGGCGCGGAGGACGCCCATCGACGCCGCCAGCTCCGCGACGGCCGCGGCGTCGTCAGCTGCTGCGGTGTCGTCGGCGGCGTGAGATCCGGATGCGGATGCGGACGGCGCCGCGGGCTCGCTCATGCCGTCATCCTCCCACCGGGCCCCGGTAGGATCGGCAGCGGTGTGCCGGGAAGTCTGGTCGGCGGCGGGTGACCGTCTCCCCCTCCCCCGACCCCGGAAGGCGCACATGACCGCCCTCATCCGCTCCGAGCGCATCGCCGCCGGACTCCTCCTCCTCGCCGCCCTCGTCGGCCTCGTCGTCGCGAACACGCCCGCGGGACCCGGCCTCATCGCCTGGGCCGACGGCCACCTCGCGCTCCCCGCGATCGGCGTGGACCTGTCGCTCCGCCACTGGGTGAGCGACGGCCTGCTCGTCGTCTTCTTCTTCATCGTCGCCGTGGAGCTGAAGCACGAGTTCCTCGCCGGCGGGCTGAACAGCGTCTCGGCGGCGCTCGTCCCCGCGATCGCGGCGGTCGGCGGCGTGATCGTGCCCGCGGGCGTCTACCTCGCGATCACCGCCGGCAGCGGCTTCGAGCGCGGCTGGCCCGTGCCGACGGCCACCGACATCGCCTTCGCGCTCGGGGTGCTCGCGGTGTTC
Source organism: Clavibacter sp. B3I6 (assembly GCF_030816895.1). NCBI lineage: Bacteria > Bacillati > Actinomycetota > Actinomycetes > Micrococcales > Microbacteriaceae > Clavibacter > Clavibacter sp. B3I6. The sequence continues at coordinate 2,913,396 of NZ_JAUSYL010000001.1, read as the reverse complement.
GGCCGGGGCCTCCCCGCGGCCGTGCGCGTGTTCCTCCTGGCGCTCGCGGTGCTCGACGACCTCATCGCCATCGGGATCATCGCGGTCTTCTTCACCGAGGACCTCGCGATCGTGCCGCTCGTCGTCGCCGTCGTCGGTGTCGTGCTGTTCGCCGTCGTGGGCCGCCTCGGCGTCGGGCGGACGGGCGCGGTGCGCGTCGCGGTCGTCGCCCTGCTCGTCCTCATCGCCCTGGTGACCTGGTGGGCGACGCTCTCCTCGGGGATCCACGCGACCATCGCCGGCGTCGCGCTCGGCTTCGCGCTCCCCCGCCTCTCGGGCCTCCGCGCGGCGCACGCGCTCGAGCCCCTCTCGAACGGGATCGTGCTCCCGCTGTTCGCGTTCTCCGCCGCGCTCGTCGCGATCCCCGCGGTCGGCCTCGCGGAGCTCGCGCCCGCATTCTGGGGCATCGCGCTCGCGCTGCCGCTCGGGAAGCTCGTCGGCATCACCGCGGGCGGGCTGCTCGGCGCCTGGGTCGCCCGCCGTCGGGGATCCGCCGGCGGCCTCGCCGTACCCGACCTCGTGACGGTGTCGCTCCTCGGCGGCATCGGCTTCACCGTGTCGCTGCTCATGAGCGAGCTCGCGTTCGCGGGCCTCGACGAGGTGCGCGACGAGGGCACCCTCGCGGTGCTGCTCGGCTCGGGCGTCTCGATCGTCGCGGCCGCCGTCACGCTGTCGATCCGCAGCCGCCGCGCCCGCCGCGACGGCGCCTCCGCGGACGGGGACGACGACGCCACGCGCGACGACTTCCCGGCGCACGTCGACGGCGGTCCGGCTCGCGCCTAGGCGCCGACCGGACGGCCGCTGCTCACGCCTTCGGCGCGGACTCCTTGGCGGCGGGCGCCGGCTCGACCGTGAACACGGCGTCGAGCAGCTGCCGCACCCAGTCGACGAGCTCGGCGTCGGGCAGCGGCTCGCCGTCGCGCTTGGGGAGCGGCACGGTCACGGCGTTGGTCTGCGCGAACAGGCGGCTGCCGGGGTACATGCGCTGCAGGCGCACCTGCTTGCTGTCGGCGAGGTCGGCCGGCGCGATGCGCAGGTTCGGCCCCATGGCGACGACCTCGCTGAGCCCGGCCCGCTGCGCGACGCGGCGCAGGCGCGACACCCGCACGAGGTTGTCGACCTCCACGGGCGGCTCGCCGTAGCGGTCCGACAGCTCCTCGATGACCCGGTCGATCTGGTCGTCGGTCGCCGTGGGCGAGGCCGCCGTGGACAGCTTCTGGTACGCCTCGAGGCGCAGCCGCTCGCTGTCGACGTACTCCTCGGGGATGTGCGCGTCGACCGGCAGCTCGAGCCGCAGCTCGGTCTGGCCCTCGGCGACGTCGCCGCGGAAGGTGGAGACGGCCTCGCCGATCATCCGCAGGTAGAGGTCGAAGCCCACGCCCTGGATGTGGCCCGACTGCTCGCCGCCCAGCAGGTTGCCCGCGCCGCGGATCTCGAGGTCCTTGAGCGCGACCTGCATGCCCGAGCCCAGCTCGTTGTTGGCCGCGATGGTCGACAGCCGGTCGTGCGCCGTCTCGGACAGCGGCTTGTCGGCGTCGTAGAGGAAGTACGCGTACGCGCGCTCCCGGCCCCGGCCCACGCGGCCGCGCAGCTGGTGCAGCTGGCTGAGGCCGTACTTGTCGGCCCGGTCGATGATGAGCGTATTGGCGTTGGCGATGTCGAGGCCGGTCTCGATGATGGTGGTCGACACGAGCACGTCGAACTTCCGCTCCCAGAAGTCGACGATGACCTGCTCCAGCATCGACTCGCTCATCTTGCCGTGGGCGACGGCGACGCGCGCCTCGGGCACGAGCTCCGCCAGCTCGGAGGCCACGCGGTTGATGCTCGAGACGCGGTTGTGCACGAAGAAGACCTGCCCCTCGCGCAGCAGCTCGCGCCGGATGGCCGCCGCGATCTGCTTCTCGCTGTTGGGGCCCACGAAGGTGAGGATCGGGTGCCGGTCCTCCGGCGGGGTCGCGAGCGTCGACATCTCGCGGATGCCCGTGACCGCCATCTCCAGCGTGCGCGGGATCGGCGTGGCCGACATCGCGAGGATGTCGACGTTGGCCTTGAGCTTCTTCAGCGCGTCCTTGTGCTCCACGCCGAACCGCTGCTCCTCGTCGATGATGACGAGCCCCACGTCCTTGAACGCGATGCTGCCCGTGAGGAGGCGGTGCGTGCCGATGACGACGTCGACGGATCCGTCCTCCAGCCCCTTGACGGTCTCGCGCGACTCCTTCTCCGACTGGAAGCGGCTGAGCTGGCGCAGGTGCACGGGGAACCCGGCGAAGCGCTCGGAGAACGTCTCGAAGTGCTGCTTCACGAGGAGCGTCGTGGGCACGAGCATCACGACCTGCTTGCCGTCCTGCACCGCCTTGAACGCGGCGCGGACGGCGATCTCCGTCTTGCCGAACCCGACGTCGCCCGAGACCAGGCGGTCCATGGGGATGGGGCTCTCCATGTCGCGCTTGACCTCGTCGATGACGGTGAGCTGGTCGGGCGTCTCCATGAAGGGGAACGCCTCCTCGAGCTCGCGCTGCCACGGGGTGTCCGGCGGGAAGGCGTGCCCGCGCGACGCCATGCGCGCGGAGTACAGCTTGACGAGCTCGACCGCGATGTCGCGGACGGCCCGGCGCGCCTTGCCCTTCGCGGCGGCCCAGTCGCTGCCGCCCATCTTGCTGAGGGCGGGCTCCTCGCCGCCGACGTAGCGGCTGAGGAGGTCGAGCTGGTCGGTGGGCACGAAGAGCTTGTCGCCCGGGTAGCCGCGCTTCGAGGGCGCGTACTCGATGACGAGGTACTCGCGCCGCGTCTTCACCGCGTTGCGGCCGCCGGAGGACACCTCGCGCTGCGTGAGCTCGACGAACCTTCCGATACCGTGCGTGGTGTGGACGACGTGGTCCCCGGGCTTCAGCTGCAGCGGGTCGACGACGTTCTTGCGCCGCGTGGCGAGCTTCTTGACCTGGCGGCTGTCGTACCCGGCGGCGCGCCCGTAGAACTCGCTCTCGGTGAGGAGCGCGAGCTTGACCTCGGGCATCTCGAAGCCGGCGTCGATGGCGGAGCGGAGGAGGTACGCGATGCCCGCCTCGGGCTCCGCGGGGAACTCCTCGACGACGCGCGCGGGGACGCCGGCCTCGCGCAGGACGGTGTCGGCGCGCTCGACGAGGCCGGATCCCTGGGCCACGATGCCCACGCTCCAGCCGGCCGCGAGGCGCTCGCGCACGTGCTCGATGGCCCCGTCGGCGTTGCCCGCGAAGCTCGGCACGGGGTCGGCCTGGATGCGCACGGTCATGACCTCGTCGATGCCCAGGTCCTCCGGCAGCACGTCCGTGGCCTGGAAGCCCGACAGGGTCCACCAGCGGCGCGGGCCGCGGGCGTCGCGCAGGCGGCCGAGGGAGAGGAAGTCGCCGGAGGCGAGGTCGATGGGCGCCTGCGCGCCCGCGGTGGCGGCGTTCCACGCGGCGTCGAGGAACTCGCGGTTGGTGTCGGCGAGGCTCTGCGCGCGGGTGGACACGCGCTCCGGCGACACGACCGCGATGGCGGCGTCGACCGGCAGGTAGTGCGTGACCGGGACGAGCCGGTCGACGAGCGCCGGCGCGAGCGACTCCATGCCCTCCACCGGGATGCCCTCGGCGATCTTCGCCAGCATCTGCTGCAGGTTCGGGAACTCGTGCTGCATCTCGCGGGCGCGCTGCCGCACGGGCGCGCTCAGCAGCAGCTCCCGGCTCGGCGGCAGCTCCACGGACTCGACCGTCTCCTCGAGGGAGCGCTGGTCGGCGACCGCGAACGGCCGCATCTGGTCGACCTCGTCGCCGAAGAACTCGACGCGGACGGGGTGGTCGGACACGGGCGGGAAGACGTCGAGGATGCCGCCGCGCACCGCGAACTCGCCGCGGCGCGTGACCATGTCGACCCGCGAGTAGGCGAGGTCGACGAGCCGCACGGCGAGCTCGGAGAGGTCGTGGCCGCGGCTGCCGGTGACGAGCTGCACGGGCGCGAGCTCGGTGAGGTTGTCGGCGACGGGCTGCAGCGCTGCGCGCACGGAGGCGACGATGACGAGCGGGCGGACCGCGGCGGCCGGCACCTCGCGGGCGCCCTGGCCGAGCGCGGCGTGCCACGCCTCCATGCGGCGGAGGGCGTGGATCCGCTTGCCGACGATCTCCGCGCTCGGGCTCAGCCGCTCATGCGGCAGCGTCTCCCACGCCGGGAACTCGAGGATCTCGGCGTCGGGCAGCACCGCGTCGAGGCTGCGGCGCATGCCCTCGGACTCGCGGCCGGTGGCGGTGACGACGAGCAGGCACCCCGGGATGCCGCGCTGGATGCGCTGGCGGAGGAGCCCCGCGAGCAGCGGCCCCTGGAGCCCCTCGGTGAGGGAGAAGTCGGCGTCGCGGGAGGCCGATGCGAGGGCGTCGTCGAACGTGGAGGCGCGCGAGAGCGCCGGGATCAAGCCCTGGAGGATCACCAGATGATCGTACGCGCCGCCACCGACAGGGCCGCCGTCGTCCGCCGTGGGCGGACGCGCGGATCCCGCGGACGGATCAGGATGCGGCGGTGTGGAAGCGCAGCTGCGCCGCGATGAGGCCGTCGGAGGCGATCATCTCCACCGCGTCGGCCGCGTCCTCGAGCACGTTCGGCAGCACCTGCCGCTCCGTGGAGGCGAAGGGCTTCAGCACGAAGTCGGCGGCGTCCTGGCGCCCGGGCGGCCGGCCGATGCCGATCCGCACGCGCGTGAAGTCGCCCGTCCCGACCGAGGAGATGATGTCGCGGATGCCGTTGTGGCCCCCGTGCCCGCCGCCCTGCTTGAGCTTCATCGCGTCGAAGGGGATGTCGAGCTCGTCGTGCGCGACCACGAGCTGCGTCTCGTCGAGCGAGAAGTACTTGAGGAGGTTGGCGACCGGGCCGCCGGACAGGTTCATGAACGAGCTCGGCTTCGCGAGGATGAGCTTCGGCCCGCCGGGCACCGCGCGCCCCTCCGCGACCTGCGCGTTGGCGCGGTGCGAGCGGAAGGCGACGCGCATCCGGTCGGCGAGGACGTCGAGCGCCATCTGGCCGACGTTGTGTCGCGTGCCCGCGTACTGCGGGCCGGGGTTGCCGAGGCCGACCACGAGCAGGGTCCGGTCGTCCACGTGCGCTCTCCTCGTCCTCGTGCGCATCCGCTCCCGGATGCGCGGAGCCCGCCGGCCGCCGCCGGGTCCCCGGTCGGCGGCCGACGGGCTGCGTCGTGCTGCGTGCTGTCGTGCGACGCGGCCGCGGGGGCCGCGCGGGTGCTACTTGTCGGAGTCGTCCGACTGGTCGCCGGTGGCGCCGTCGTCGGTGACCGCGACGTCCGCGTCGCCCTCGGCCACGACGTCCTCGTCCACCGCGTCGGTGGTGAGGTCGAGCTGGGGCACGGAGACCGCGAGCACGAGGGTGTCGGGGTCGGTGACCAGCGTGGCGCCGGCGGGGAGGGTGACCTGGCCGGCCGTGACCTGCGCGCCCTCCTCGAAGCCCTCGATGGAGACGACGAAGTTCTCCGGGATGTGCGTGGCCTCGACGTCGACCGTGATGGACGTGTTCTCGAGGCTGTGGATCGTGCCGGGGTAGGACTCGCCCTCGACGTGGATCGGGACCTCGACCTCGACGCGCTCACCCTGGCGGACGACGATGAGGTCGACGTGCTCGATGATCTGGCGGACGGGGTCCTTCTGGACGTCCTTCACCAGCGCGAGCTGCGGCGTGCCGGCGATGTCGAGCGTGATGATCTGGTTCGCCTTGCGGATGATGAGCATGAGCTCGTGGCCGGGCAGCGTGACGTGCTGGGGGTCGGTGCCGTGGCCGTAGATGACCGCGGGGATCTTGCCGACCGCGCGGATCTTGCGGGCCGCGCCCTTGCCGAACTGCGTGCGCAGCTCCGCGGTGAGGTTGTTGTCAACCATGGTGTCGCTCCTAGTGCGGCCCGTGAGGGCTCGCGTCGTGTGTGTGTCGTCTGCTCGAACGCTTGCGCGTGAGGAATGAGGTGCGAGCCCCGTCCACCGCGTCGATAACGGACCGCCGCCGTGCTCGCGCACGGCCCCTGCGATCCCTCGCCGAAGTTCAACCCCCGATGCTACCGGACGGACGGGTCCCCGGTCGACGTCCCCGCGGGAGCGGGCGCCGGGGCTCCCGGCGCGGGCGGCGTGGACTGCCCCACGCGGAGCCGCAGCCCGTCGTGCACGCCGTCGACCACGTCCTCGAACGCGACGGGCGCGCCGAGCGTGGCCGACACGTAGACGCTGACGACGGTGGCGAGCGAGAGGAACGCGTCATCCACCGTGACGCCGGCCGGGCGACCGGTGCGGAGCGCGTCGGCGATGTCGTCGTACTGGCGGTAGTGGCCCTCGAGGTAGGTGTTGTCGAGGCGCGGCGAGCGCGGCAGCTCGGCGGCGTGCAGCTCGAGCTCCGCGTCGTTCCGCACGTCGGCCTGCGCGGGCACGCCGGACTCGGGCGCTGCGTGGAAGTAGGTGAGCGACCCGGCCTCGATGACGGCGGATCCGCGCGTCCCCTGCACCTGCACGCGGGTGTCGAGGCCCGGGTACCCGGCGGTGGTCGCCTGCATGGTGGCGAGGGCGCCGGACGCGAAGCGGATCACGGCGACCGCGACGTCCTCGACCTCGATGCCGTCGTGGGCGAGCAGCGCCGTCTGCGCGTACACCTCGACCGGGCGGCCGAGGTAGGAGACGAGGAGGTCGAGCGTGTGGACGCCCTGGTTCATGAGCGCCCCGCCGCCGTCGAGGTCCCAGGTGCCGCGCCAGTGGCCGGAGTCGTAGAAGCCCTGGCTGCGCCACCAGGGCGCGGTCGCGACGGCGGACGTGAGGCGGCCGAGGCGGCCCGAGCGCACGGCGCGGTCCACGACGACGCTCGACGGGTTGAAGCGGTGCTGGCTGATGACGGTGGAGAGGATCCCCCGCCCGGCGGCCTCGCGCGCGAGCTCCGCGATGCGGCGGCCCCGCGCGAGGTCGACGTCGAGGGGCTTCTCGATGACGACGTGCAGGCCCGCCGCGAGCGCCTCCTCGGCGAGGCCGATGTGGAGGCCGCTCGGGGTGCAGATCACGACGAGCTCGGCGGCGTCCTCGCGGATCAGGTCGCCGAGCCGGGCGAACACGCGCGGGCGGGCGGCGCGCAGCTCGTCGACGACGACGTCGGCCAGCTCCTCGGCCGTGGCCGCGGTGACGTCGACGAGCGCGGCGACGCGGAACTCGGGGTGCTCGGCGAGGACGCGCGCGTGGTGCGTGCCGATGACGCCGCAGCCGACGATCGCGACGCGGATCGGCTCGTGCACGGCGGCCGCGGGGGCGCCGTCGGCAGCCGGGGCGGGATCGGCGGCGCGGACCGCGGCGCTGTCGGCGGATGCGTCGACGCCGGCGTCCGAGCGCGCGGCGCGCACGAGCGCGGGGACGGACGCCTCGGGGACCGCCGCGGCGGGCTCGGTGGACGTGGCCGGCGCGTCGTCGACCCGCCCGGGCGACGCCGTACGGCCGCCCGGCAGCAGCTCGCGGACGGCCGCGTCGGCGAGCGCCACGGGGTCGTCGGCGGTGTCCAGCGTGATCCCCGGCTCGTCGTCGCCGAGCGGCTCGAGCGTGCGCAGCTGCGACGCGAGGAGGCTCGACGGCATGAAGTGGCCCTCGCGGGCACGGAGCCGCTCGGCCAGCAGCTCGTGGTCGCCGGCGAGGTGGACGACGACGGCGTCGGGCGCGGCGGCGCGGAGGACGTCGCGGTAGGAGCGCTTCAGCGCGCTGCACGCGACCACGGGCCCGCCCTCGGCACGGCCGGCGAGCGCGCGTCCGACCTCCTCGAGCCAGGGGCGGCGGTCCTCGTCGTCCAGGGCGCGGCCCTCGGCCATCGTGCGGCGGTTGGCCTCGGGGTGCAGGTCGTCGCCGTCGACGAAGGGCACGCCCGCGTCCTGGGCGAGGAGCTCGCCGACGGTCGACTTCCCGGATCCGGAGACCCCCATCACGATCACGGGCGGGAACGGTCGGACGGCGTCGATGCGGATCACTCCCTGCGGTTCGGTGAGGAACTCGTGCGGCGCGACCGTCGCGGTGCGCCCGTCCATCCTACGAGACGCTCCCTGTCGTCCCGCTGACGCGCGGGAGCCCGGGCGTAGCCTGAGCACCACTGTCGACAAGGAGGCATCAGATGTCAGATGACCAGCAGGCCACGGCGAACATCGGGGTGGTGGGGCTCGCGGTGATGGGCTCGAACCTCGCCCGCAACCTCGCCAGCCGCGAGGGCAACACGGTCGCGGTGTACAACCGCACCACCCAGAAGACCACCGACCTCATCGAGGCGCACCCGGAGGCCGGCTTCGTCGCCGCCACCACGGTCGAGGAGTTCGCGGCGTCGCTGCAGCCCCCCCGCACCGCGATCATCATGGTGAAGGCCGGGCGCGGCACGGACGCGGTCATCGAGCAGCTGACCGCGGCGTTCGAGGAGGGCGACATCATCGTGGACGGCGGCAACGCGCTGTTCACCGACACGATCCGCCGCGAGAAGGAGGTGCGCGCCCAGGGCCTGCACTTCGTCGGCGCCGGCATCTCCGGCGGCGAGGAGGGCGCGCTCAAGGGACCGAGCATCATGCCCGGCGGCACCGCGGAGGCGTACGAGACGCTCGGCCCGATCCTCGAGTCGATCGCCGCGGTCGCGGAGGGCAGGCCCTGCGTCACCCACATCGGCACCGACGGCGCCGGGCACTTCGTGAAGATGATCCACAACGGCATCGAGTACGCCGACATGCAGCTCATCGCCGAGTCGTTCGACCTCCTGCGCCGCGTGGGCGGCCACGAGCCGGACGCCATCGCGGACGTGTTCGAGGCGTGGAACGGGGGCGACCTCGAGTCGTACCTCATCGAGATCACCGCGGAGGTGCTCCGCCAGAAGGACGCGTCGACGGGCACGCCGCTCGTCGACGTGATCGTCGACCAGGCCGGCTCCAAGGGCACGGGCGTCTGGACGGTGCAGAACGCGGTGGGCCTCGGCGTGCCGGTCGGCGGGATCGCGGAGGCCGTGTTCGCGCGCGCCGTGTCCTCGAAGCCGGAGCAGCGGAAGGCCGTGCAGGCGACGATCACGAGCCGGCCGGAGATCCAGTCCGGCGGCGACACGTTCGAGGACGACGTGCGGGCCGCGCTCTACGCGAGCAAGGTCGTCGCGTACGCCCAGGGCTTCGACGCGATCATCGCGGGCGCGAAGGAGTACGGCTGGGACATCGACAAGGGCAAGGTCGCGGAGATCTGGCGCGGCGGCTGCATCATCCGCGCGCAGTTCCTCAACCGCATCGTGGAGGCGTACGAGAAGGACTCCGGCCTCGCGACGCTGCTCGAGGACCCGTACTTCGCGAAGGCCGTCGCCGACGGCGAGCAGGCCTGGCGCCGGGTCGTCTCGGTCGCCGCGCTGTCGGGGATCCCGGTGCCCGGCTTCGCGTCGGCGCTGAGCTACTACGACTCGCTCGCCTCCGAGCGCCTGCCCGCCGCCCTGGTGCAGGGCCAGCGCGACTTCTTCGGCGCGCACACGTACCACCGCACCGACCGGGAGGGCACCTTCCACACGCTGTGGTCCGGCGACCGCTCCGAGGTCGAGGCGGAGGACACGCACTAGCGGATCCGCCCCGCGTCGCCGACGCCCCGCCGCCCCTCGTGGGCGGCGGGGCGTCTGTCACACTGGGGCGGATGGACGAGGACGAGCACCCCGAGCTCGCGGGCTACGAGCCGCACCGCCCGCGGAGCCTGCGCAGCAAGCGCACGCTCGTCGTGATGCGGGTGGTCGTCGTCGTCGGGATCGTGAGCCTGCTGCTCCCCGGCATCGTCACCATGGTGCGCGTCGGCGCGAGCACGGCCGACATGGCCTGCGCCGACTTCGTGCGCTTCGAGCGGCCGGACTCGCCCTCCTACGAGGTGCGGTTCCAGCTCTTCGGACCCGGCGTCGTCGGGTACGAGTGCTACACGAGGTACGCCTTCGGCGGCGACGAGCACATCGTGTCGCTCGGGCTCATCCCCTCGGGGCGCGTCGCGCGCGAGGTCGTCGAGCGGGGCTCCCGGGACTGACCCGGTCGCTCCGACCGACGGCGACGAGGGGCCTAGGCCGCGCCGTCGAACATGCTCGTGACGGATCCGTCGTCGAACACCTCGTGGATCGCACGGGCCAGCAGCGGCGCGATGGGCAGCACCGTGAGCTTGTCCCAGCGCTTCTCCTCCGGGATCGGCAGCGAGTCCGTCACCACGACCGAGTCGATGTGCGGGCTGTCGAGGATCTGCGTGGCCGGGTCCGAGAAGACCGCGTGCGTGGCGGCGACGACGACGCCCGTGGCGCCGTTCTTCTTCAGCGCCTCAGCGGCCGAGACGATGGTGCGGCCGGTGTCGATGAGGTCGTCGACCAGGAGGCAGACGCGGCCCTCCACGTCGCCCACGATCTCGTGCACGGTGACCTGGTTGTGCACCTTCGGGTCGCGGCGCTTGTGGATGATGGCGAGCGGCGCGCCGAGCTTGTCGCTCCAGATGTCGGCGACGCGGACACGTCCCATGTCGGGCGACACGACCGTGAGCGTCTTGGAGTCGAGCACGGAGCGCATGTGCTCGAGGAGCACGGGCATCGCGAAGAGGTGGTCGACGGGGCCGTCGAAGAAGCCCTGGATCTGGGCGGCGTGCAGGTCGACCGACATGATGCGGTCGGCGCCGGCGGCCTTGAAGAGGTCCGCGACGAGACGGGCGGAGATCGGCTCGCGGCCGCGGCCCTTCTTGTCCTGGCGGGCGTAGGGGTAGAACGGCGCGACCACGGTGATGCGCTTGGCCGAGGCCCGCTTCATCGCGTCGACCATGATGAGCTGCTCCATGAGCCACTCGTTGATGGGCGCCGTGTGCGACTGGATGACGAACGCGTCGCTGCCGCGGACGCTCTCGTCGTAGCGGATGTAGAGCTCGCCGTTGGCGAAGGTCCGCGCGTCGGTGTGCACGAGCGTGGTCTCGAGCTCCTGGGCGATCTGCTCGGCGAGCTCGGGGTGCGCGCGACCCGTGACGATCACGAGCCGCTTCTCTCCGGCGGTCTTGATTGCGGGCACGGGACTCCGTCTCGTCAGTGCTGCTCGGTGGGGTCGGTCCCGGACGGCTCGTCCTGGTGCCCGTCGGCCGCCTCGACGGCGGCCCGGGCCTCGGGGGTGCCCGGTCGCTTGGCCTCGGTCCAGCCGACCATGTTGCGTTGCGGCGCCACCGAGATGCCGAGTGCGCCGGGCGGGACGTCCTTGCGGATGACGGCACCGGCACCCGTGTAGGAGCCCGTACCGATCCTAACGGGTGCGACGAGGACGTTCCGCGAGCCGAGGTGGACGTGGTCGCCCACCTCCGTGCGGTGCTTGGCGACGCCGTCGTAGTTGGCGAAGATCGCGCCCGCGCCGATGTTCGAGTGCTCCCCGACGGTCGCGTCGCCCACGTAGCTGAGGTGCGGCACCTTGCTGTGCGCGCCGATCTCCGCGTTCTTCGTCTCGACGTAGGCGCCGATCTTGCCGTCGTCGCCGAGGCGCGTGCCGGGGCGGAGGAAGGAGAACGGGCCGACGGTCGCGCGGGCGCCGATGACGCTGAGGTTCGCGTCGGTGCGGCGGACCTCCGCGTCCTCGCCGACCTCGGTGTCGCGGAGGGTCGTGTCGGGGCCGACGGTCGCGCCGGCGGCGACCGTCGAGGCGCCGAGGACCTGCGTGCCCGGGAGGATCGTGACGTCGGCGGCGAGCGTGGCCCGCACGTCGATCCACGTGGTGCGCGGATCCTGGATCGTCGCGCCCGCGAGCTGCCAGCGGCGGATGATGCGCGCGTTCAGCTCGGTCGCGGCGGCCGTGAGCTGCACGCGGTCGTTGATGCCGGCGACGAGCCAGCTGTCGCGCACGGGCAGGGCCTCGATGGAGCCGCCCGCGCGGCGGATCACGTCGGCCGCGTCGGTGAGGTACTTCTCGCGCTGCGCGTTGTCCGTGCCGATGACGCCGAGGGTCTGGCGGAGGGCCTCGGCGTCGAAGACGTAGACGCCCGCGTTCACCTCGTCGATGCGGAGCTGGTCGCCGGTGGCGTCCTTCTGCTCGACGATGGCCTCGAAGGCGCCGTCCCGGCCGCGGATGATGCGGCCGTTGCCGGTCGGGTCGTCGAGGCGGGCGGTGAGGAGGGTCAGGTCGTTGCGGGCCTGGCGGTGCGCGGAGACGAGCGAGCGGAGCGTGGCCGCGTCGAGCAGCGGGACGTCGCCGGAGAGCACGACGACCTGGCCCGTGAAGCCGTCGGGCAGGGCCGTGATGCCCACCTCGACGGCGCGGCCGGTGCCGGGGATCTCGTCCTGGTCGACCACGACGGCCTGCGGGGAGAGCGCGCGGACGACCTCGACGACCTGGTCGCGCTCGTGGCGGACCACCGTGACGATGTGGCGGGCGCCGAGCTCCTCGGCGGTCGCGAGCACGTGGCCGACGAGCGGCAGGCCGGCGAGCGGGTGCAGGACCTTGGGGAGGCGCGAGCGCATGCGCGTGCCCTGGCCGGCCGCGAGGATCACGACCGCGATGGACGGGCTGCGGGGCTCCCCGTCGACGTCGAGCTCGCCGGTGACGATGGGGATCTCGCGGGTCCTCGGCGTGCTGTCTGAGTCGGTCATGGCGATCTCCCTGATCTGGGTCCGTCGGTCCGGCGCGCCCGGGTGGGGCGTCGCTCCGCCCCCAGGATTCGAACCTGGACCTCACAGCTCCAAAGGCTGAAGTGCTGCCGTTACACCAAGGCGGACCGCTCCACGGCCCGGCCGTGCGCAGGTCGAGTCTGCCAGACCGCGGGACGCGGGCTCCCCGTGCGCGCGGCCGGCCGGCCGGGCTCGCGCCGCGGGGCATCCCCTAGCGACCGAGCACGCGCCGGTCCCGTCCGTAGCGCGGGGCCGCGCCCATGCTCTCGCGGAGGGTGGCGGCCTCGTAGTCCAGGTGGAAGATCCCGCGATCCTGGAGGATCGGGACGACCTGGTCGACGAAGTCGTCGACGCCGTCGTGCAGGCTGTCGATGGACAGGGAGAACCCGTCGCAGGCGCCGGCCTCGAACCACTCCTGCATGAAGTCGGCGACCTCCTCGGCCGTGCCGGCGACGACGGGGTGGAAGTCGATGACGCCGTGCGCGATGACGTCGCGCAGCGACCAGCCCTCGCGGACGACCTCGAGGGCCCGGACGGCCCGCGGATCCCCGGGGCTCGCGACCGCGCGGGCGAGGAGCTCCGCGGGCACGGGCTCGTCGATGGCGTCGTACGTCAGGGGCAGGCCGATCATGTGCCCGAGGTAGGCGACGCGCTGGTGCAGGTCGAGCGACTCGTCCAGGAACCGGCGCCGGTCGAGGGCCTCGCGCTTCGTGGCGGCGACCGTGGGCATGAAGCCGGCGAGCATCTTGATGTCGTCCGCGTCCCGGCCGGCCGCGACGGCGGCCGCGCGCAGGGCATCGCGCTGGGCGCGGGCGGAGGGGATGTCGAACGGGTTCGCGTAGACGCCGTCGGCGTAGCGACCCGCGAGCTCGAGCCCGTTCTGCCCTCCCCCGGCCTGGAAGATCACCGGCTGCCCCTGCTCGGACGGCGGGATCGGCAGGGGGCCGACGGACGCGACGTGCTGGCCGCTCAGGTCGATCGGCCGGACCTTCGACGCGTCCGCGTAGCGGCCGGCCGCGACGTCGCCGATGAGCGCGTCCGCCTCCCAGCTGCCCCAGAGCGCCTCGACGATCTGGATGACCTCGTGCGCCCGGGCGTACCTCTCCGGCCGCGGCGGCACCTGCGCGCCGAAGTTGGCGGCCGCGTCCGGGTTCGAGGTCGTGACGGCGTTCCAGCCGATCCGGCCGTGGCTGACCACGTCCATCGCCTTGTACTGGCGGGCGATGTTGTACGGCTCGTTGAAGGTCGTGGACGCGGTCGCGACCAGGCCGATGCGCGTCGTCTCACGCGCGAGGGAGGTCATGACGACCACCGGGTCGATCACGTGCCGCTGCGGCTGGACGTCGAGATCGGTCTCCAACGCCGGGGTGTCGGCGAAGAACAGCAGGTGGATCTTGCCGCGCTCGGCGGCCTGCGCATGGCGGACGTGCTCGTCCATGTCCGTGTAGCTGTCCAGCGGCACACCGGGGAGGCGCCAGGCGCCGGGTACTCCGCCGAAGCCGCCGACGAGCTGCATGGCGATGAGCATCTGGGGGGTGGTGCGGGACCTGTCGTCGATCTCCATGGATCCATGGTCCGACCTTCACATAGGTGTGAATGTCAAGCGGCGTCTCCCCGCGGACGTCGGATGTCGCCGCGCTCAGCTCGCGTGCGCCAGCGGCTCCTGCGTGGTGGCCTCGTCGAGGGCGGCGATGTAGCTCGTGATCGCGTCGCGGTTCTGGATGAGGAAGTCGATCTTCTCCGCCATGCGGTCGCGCTCGCGCGTCAGGAGGTCGCGCAGCCCGGGCTCCGCGTTCCGGACCACGATCGTCTGCGGCTGATCGAGGCACGGGAGGATGTCGATGATGATGCGCGAGGGGATGCCGGCGTCGGCCAGGCCGCGGATCTTGTTGACGCGGTCGACGAGGTAGTCCCCGTAGTCGCGGTACCCGTTGTCGAGGCGCTGCGGGGAGATGAGGCCCTGCTCCTCGTAGTACCGGAGCATGCGCGGAGGCACGCCCGTCCTCTTCGCGAGCTCTCCGATGCGCATGCCGTCCTCTCGTCCGTGCTTGACCTTCACACTAATGGCAATGTCGACACTGGAGGGAGACCACGAGACGGAAGAAGGCAGGACCACATGAGGATCGGCATCATCGGCACCGGCATGATCGGCGCCACCCTCGCACGGCGCCTCGCGGGCGCAGGACACGACGTGGCCATCGCGAACTCCCGCGGCCCCGAGACCATCGAGGGCGCGGCCCTCAGCACCGGCGCGCGGGCGGTGGAGGCGACGGACGTCGCGGCGGGGGTCGACGCCCTCATCGTGTCCGTGCCGCTGAACCGGGTCCCGGACGTCGCTCCCCTCGTCCGCGCCGCGCCCGAGGGCGCCGTCATCATCGACACCTCGAACTACTACCCCATGCGCGACGAGGCGATCGCCGAGCTCGACGGCGGCCAGGTGGAGAGCCTGTGGGTCGGCGAGCAGTACGGACGGCCGCTGGTCAAGGCGTGGAACGCGATCGTGGCGCAGTCCTTCGCGGAGCGCGGCACCCCGGAGGGCGCGGCCGGGCGGATCGCCGTCCCCGTCGCCGGAGACGACGCGGCCGCGCAGGCGCTGGCGATGTCGCTGGTCGAGGACACCGGCTTCGACGCGTTCGACAGCGGCTCGCTGGCGGAGTCGTGGCGACAGCAGCCCGGCACGCCGGCGTACTGCACCGACCTCACCGCGGAGGAGATGCCCGCCGCCCTCGCCGGAGCCGACCGCGCCCGGTCGGCACGTCGCCGCGATCTCGTCATCGACGTCGTGACCGAGCGCGCGGAAGCCGGCGGGGACGTGTCGTCCGACTACCTCGTGCGGCTCAACCGCGCCGTCTACTGAGCGCGGGGATCGCCCCGACGCGACCGGACCGCGATCGCGCCGGCGGGTGCGGACGCACGACGAGAGGCTCCCTCCATGAGGGAGCCTCTCGTCGTACCCGGTGGGATCAGGCGCTCGGAGCCGCGTCGGCCGAGGTCGCCCGACGGCGCCCGATGAGCAGGGTGGCCACGAGGCCGGCGACCGCGATGATCCCGCCGGTCATGAAGGCCGCCTGTCCCGCGTGGACCGTCTGCGCCGCGGTGAGGGCTCCGGCGTCGGTCGCCCGGGAGCCGATCGTGTACGCGGACACCAGGACCGCCCCGCCGGCGGCACCCGCGAGCTGCTGCACCGTGGTGAACGCCGCGGTCCCGTGCGGGTACAGCTCCGAGCGCAGCGACGACAGGGCGAGCGTCGTCACCGGTCCCCAGATCATCGCCTGGCCTGCCGTCATGAGGAGGTAGCCGGTGAGGTAGGTCCACACGCCGCTCGTGCCGTCCAGGGCGCTGAGGAACCAGATGCTCGCCGCCCAGATCCCGGCCCCCGGGATGGTCAGCGGCAGGGGACCCCACCGGTCGTAGACGCGCCCGCCGAGCGCGGACACGACGGAGATGATGACGCCTCCGGGGAGGAGGAACAGCCCGATCGCGAGCGTGCTGAGCCCGAGTGCGCCGGTCAGGACGAACGGCAGGACGAGGGCGACGCCGAAGCCGTTCATCGCGACGAACAGCATCACCACGACCGCGATCGCGAACCTCCTGCTCCGGAAGATGCGCATGTCGAGGAACGGCTCCGTGCGTCGGCGCAGCGCCACCTGGCGCCACACGAACCCGGCGACCCCGATGACGCCGACCACGGTCGGGACGAGCGGGGGCATCGGGGCGTGGCCGGACGCGGACTCGCCGACGAGGGACAACCCCAGCACCAGGGCGCCGAAGCCGACCGCCGACAGGGCCAGGGAGACGAGATCCAGCGAGGCGCGCTCCGGGGTCGTGATGTTCCTCAGCTTCACGGCACCGGCGATCAGCGCGACGACGGCGAGCGGGAGCACGAGGAGGAACAGCCACCGCCACGGGAGGTAGGTCAGCACGAGGCCCGAGACGGCCGGCCCCACGGCCGGGGCGATGGCGGGCACCGCCGTCACGAGCGCCATGACGCGACCCCGGCGCGACTCCGGGATGAGCCGGATGGCGGTGGTCATCAGCAGGGGCAGGAACACCGCCGTCCCGACGGCCTGGACGATCCGCCCGATCAGGAGGATGCCGAAGGACGGAGCTGCGGCGGAGATCGCGGTGCCGATGATGAACACCGACAGGGCGGTGAGGAAGATCGTCCGCAGGTGGAAGCGACGCATCACGAAGCCGGTGGCGGGGATCAGGACCGCCAGGGTCAGCAGGTAGCCGGTCGTGAGCCACTGGCCCGCCGACGGGGTGATCCGGAGGTCGGCGATGAGGGTGGGCAGGGCGACGCCCAGGAGCATCTCGTTGAGCAGCACGAGGAACGTGGACGCCATCAGCAGGCCGATGACGAGTGCGTCGCCCGGCTGGAGGCGATCGGAGGTACGCGGCTGCTCGCGCGGTCGGAGGGAAGCGGTCATCCCTCCATCCTCAACACTGACATCAGTGTGAAGGTCAAGTCGGCGGCGGATCCGCTCCCGGGCACCCCGCGATCCGGCCCGGCGCCGCCGCGCTCCGTCGGCTCCGCCCGGACCGGCATGATGGGGGGATGCCCAGCCGCGACGAGGTCGACCGCATCGTCGACGCGTGGCGCCGCGAGCGGCCCGACCTCGACTTCTCGCCGCTCGAGGTGCTGTCGCGGGTCGGCCGGCTGTCGCGGCTGCTCGAGCGCGCGCGGCGCTCGGCGTTCCAGGAGTCGGAGCTCGAGTCGTGGGAGTTCGACGTGCTGTCGGCGCTGCGCCGGGCGGGCGACCCGTACCAGCTGAGCCCCAAGGCCCTCCTGCAGCAGACGCTCGTCTCCTCGGGAACGATGACGAACCGCATCGACCGGCTCGTGGCGCGCGGCCTCGTCGAGCGGCGCACCGACCCGCACGACGGGCGCGGGATCCTCGTCGTCATGTCGGCCGCGGGGCGCACGCGCGTCGACACGGCCATCACGCGGCTCGTGGCCGAGGAGGCGGACCTGCTCGCGACGATGCCCGGCGCCGATCGCGACGTGCTCGCGGGGCTGCTGCGGCAGCTCATCCTCGACCTCGACGACGACGGGGCCTGAGGGCGGATCGGCCGCGTCCGGGCCCCGGCGACCGGCGGATCGGCCGGCGCGCCGTCCGGGTCAGGCGTGGGCGACGCAGCGGCGCGCGGCCGGGCGGATCGCGAGGCGGCCCGCGGGGATCGGCTCGCCGCACGCCTCGCAGCGGCCGTAGGAGCCCGCGTCGAGGCGGGCCACCGCGGCATCGACGTCGTCGAGGCGCACGCGGGCCTCGCGGATCATCGCGTCGGACTGCGAGCGCTCGAACGCGAGGGTCGCGCCCTCGGGGTCGTGCTCGTCGTCGGAGTTCGCGTCCTGTCGCGCCTCGACGATGGCCGCCACGTCGCGGTCGAGGCCGCGGATGAGGGCCAGCGTGTCGGCGCGGAGCGCGGCGAGGGCGGCGCGCGGGTCGACGGGGTCGGGATCGGGGGCGGAGGTCACTCCACCGGAACGCGCCGGGGGTCCGCGGGCTTCCCGGCCGGATCCGCGAGGGGCGCGGCGACGGCGTCCCGCTGCGTCCCCGGGCCGGCGAGGTCGACGACGGCGACGCGACGCGACCGCGCGCGGGACCACGCCGCGACCGCCCCAGCGAGCGCGAGGCAGATCACGGCCGCCACGAGGATCCGCGCCCCCTCCCCCGCGCCCGCGGGCACGAGCGGCAGCAGCACCTGCACGGCGAGCACGAGCATCACGAGCGCGATGGCGGTGTCGAGCACGCGCCACGCGGCCGGGCGGGCGAGCACGGGCGCGAAGACGCGCGCCGCCAGGACGAGGAGGGTGAACCAGACGCAGCTGGCCACCATCGCGCCGATCCCGAACGCCCAGCGGCCGTCGCCGTGGCCCACGGCGACGGATCCGACGAGGAGCACCGTGTCGAGGTACACGTGCGGGTTGAGCCACGTGAGCGCGAGGCACGCGCCGACCACGGCGCCGAGGGAGCGGGGCGCGCTCGCGGCGACCGCGAGGCCCCGCGGCGCGACGGCCCGGAGGAGCGAGAGGGCGGCGTAGCCCGCGAGGAACGCGGCGCCGAGGACGCGGATCACGACGATCGCCACGGGCGCCGCCTCGATGACCGCGCCGACCCCGGCCACCCCGAGGCCGATGAGGATCACGTCGGAGAGGGCGCAGATCACGACCACGGCACCGACGTGCTCGCGCCGCGTGCCCTGGCGGAGGAGGAACGCGTTCTGCGCGCCGATGGCGGCGATGAGCGAGAGGCCGAGGCCGAAGCCGGAGAGCGCGTGGGCGAGGGGGTGCATGGCCTCCACGCTAGGCATGGCGCGTGCATCAGACCAGCTCATGTTCCTGCAGCAGCATTAGCATCGCTGATGATGGACATCCGCACCGAGCACCTGCGCACCCTCGCCGCCGTCGTCGACACCGGCACGCTGGACGCCGCCGCCCGCGCCCTGCGCCTCACGCCGTCCGCGGTGAGCCAGCGCATCACGGCGCTGGAGCGGAGCGCCGGCCGCGTGCTCCTCCGCCGCACCCGGCCCGCGACCACGACCGAGGCGGGCGACGCGGTCCTCCGGCACGCGCGGCAGGTGCTCCTGCTCGAGCGCGACCTCGACGGCCTGCTCGGCGTGGGCGACGGCGACGCGCCCCGGGCGGGCACGGCCGCGGTGCCGGTGGTCGTCAACGGCGACTCGCTGGCGTCGTGGCTGCTGCCGGCCTTCGCCCATCTCGCCGCGGAGACGGGGCAGGCCGTCGAGGTGCTGCGCGAGGACGAGCACCACTCCCTCGACCTGCTGCGCGACGGATCCGCGATGGCCGCGGTCACGAGCGTGCGCGACCCGGTGCAGGGCTGCACCTCCGAGCGGCTCGGCCGGATGCGGTACCGCGCCCTCGCGACGCCCGCCTACGTCGCCGCGCACCTCCCCGACGGGCCGACCCCGAGCGCGCTGGCCGTGGCGCCCCTCGTCATGTACGACCGCAAGGACGCGATGCAGGACCGCTGGCTCCGCGGCCGTCGCGCCCCCGCGGGCCAGCCGCGCCACTACGTGCCGTCGTCGGCGGAGTTCGTCACGGCGGTCGCGCTCGGGATGGGCTGGGGCATGCTGCCCGACCTGCAGGGCGAGGAGCTCGTGCGGCAGGGCGTGCTGGTGCCGCTCGACGCGGCGAGCCACGTGGACGTGGCGCTGCACTGGCAGCGGTGGAGCGTCGACTCCCCCGTGCTCGCCGACCTCACGCGGCACGTGCGCGCCGCGGCCGCCTCGCTCCGGTAGGGAGCGGGCGGCCGCGGGTCGTGCGAGGAGCGGGTCGGCGACCCGCGGGATCAGCGCCGCAGCGCCGCCCGGGCCAGCCGGTTGCCGATGAGCTGCACCACCTGCACGAGCACGATGATGATGAGCACCGCCGCCCACGTGACGACCGGCTCGAACTGCCGGTACCCGTAGACGATCGCGAAGTCGCCGAGGCCGCCGGCGCCGATCGCGCCCGCGACCGCCGTCATGTCGACGATGCCGACGAAGACGAAGGTGTAGCCGAGGATCAGCGGGCCGAGCGCCTCCGGGATCAGCAGCGTGAAGATGATCCGCACCGGGCTCGCGCCCACGGACCGCGCCGCCTCGATCACGCCGGGCTGCACGGTGAGCAGGTTCTGCTCCACGATGCGGCTGATGGCGAACGAGGCCGCGAGCGACAGCGTGAAGATGATCGCCGCCTGCCCGATCCCCCGGCCCGTCACGATGCGGGCGAGGGGCTGCGCGGCCACCAGGAAGATGATGAACGGGATCGGCCGGAAGGTGTTGACCACCACGTTGAGCACCGCGAACACGGGCCGGTTCGCGAGCAGGCTGCCGCCGCGCGTGAGGTAGAGCCCGAGCCCCATGACGAGCCCGCCGAGCCCGCCGAACAGGAGCGTCAGCAGCACCATCGTGAGCGTCTCGATCGTCGAGCGGCCGAGGAGCGGCAGGAGCGGGGTCAGCGCGTCCATGTCAGACCACCTCCGTCACGGTGACGCCGGCGCGGTCGGCCGCGAGCACCTCGTCGATGCGCGCGGCGTCGCCCCCGAGCGCGAGGGTCAGGTTGCCGAACGTGCGGCCCTGGATGTCCGTGATGCCGCCGTGCACGACCTCGAAGCCGATGCCCGCGTCGGCGAGCGCGCGGAAGACCTCGCTCTGGGTGGCGCCGCCGTCCGCGAACGACAGCGTGACGAGCCGGCCGGGGTGCCGCGCCCGCAGGCGCGCGACCTCCTCGGCCTCGGGCACGCCCGCGACGACGGTGGAGACGAATCGCCGCGCGGCGTCGCTCGTGGGGCGGGAGAACACGTCGAACACCTCGCCCTGCTCGATGACGCGGCCGGAGTCCATGACGGCCACGCGGTCGGCGATGGACTTGATGACCTCCATCTCGTGCGTGATGACGACGATGGTGACCCCCAGCTCCTCGTTGACGCGGCGGAGGAGCGCGAGGACCTCGCTCGTGGTCTCGGGGTCGAGCGCGCTCGTCGCCTCGTCGGCGAGGAGGATCGCGGGGCTCGTGGCGAGCGCGCGGGCGATGCCGACGCGCTGCTTCTGGCCGCCGGACAGCTCGTCGGGCCGGGCGTGCGCCTTGTCGGCGAGGCCGACGAAGTGGAGGAGCTCGCTGATCCGCCGCTGCTGCTGGTCCTTCGGCATGCCCGCGACGGACAGCGGGTACGCCACGTTGCCCCACACCGTCTTCGACGCGAAGAGGTTGAACTGCTGGAACACCATGCCGATGCCGAGGCGGAGCTTCCGCAGCTCCCGCTCGGGCAGGTCCTGGATCTCCCGCCCGTCCACCGACACCGTGCCCGAGGTCGGCCGCTCGAGCGCGTTCACGAGCCGCACGAGCGTGCTCTTGCCGGCGCCCGAGTAGCCGATGATCCCGAACACCTCGCCGCGGCGGATGTCGAGGTCGACGCCGGCGAGGGCGTCGAGCCCCTGCTCGCCCTTGGCGCGCGGCGGGTACTGCTTGCCGACGCCCCGCAGGGAGACGTGCGGGGCGTCCGTCACTCTGCCGACTTCCGCTCCGCGACGGCCTTCTCGGTGGTGGCGAGGATGCTCTGCAGCTCGTCGGCCGGGGTCTTGAGCGGGACGGCGGTGTCGCCCGAGTTCTCGACGAGGGCGTCGATGACGGCCGGGGTGTCCTCGAAGATGCGCGCGAGCTGGAGGTAGGTCTCGTCGTCCGCGTCGTCGGCACGGGCCGCGAACACGTTGACGTAGGCGAGGGAGTTGGGGTCGCTCGGGTCGTCCTGGGCGATGGCGTCGTCGGAGGTGAGGCCGGCGTCGGTGACGAAGTCGTTGTTGATGATGACGGCGTCGGCGTCGGGCAGCGACGTGGCCGTGAGCGCGGCGTCGACGGGGGTGACGGTGACCTTCGACGCGGCCTGGTCGATGTCGTCGAGCGTCGAGATGCTGGATCCGCCGCCCTTGAGCGTCACGAGGCCCGCGCTCTGGAGCACCAGGAGGCTGCGGGCGAGGTTCGACTCGTCGTTCGGGACGACGACGGTGCCGCCCTCGGGGATCTCGTCGACCGAGCCGTGCTTCTGCGAGTACAGCGCGAGAGGGTAGATGGCGGTGGCGCCGATGGGCGTGAGGTCGTCGCCCGCGCCCTCGTTGTACTGCGCGAGGTAGACGAGGTGCTGGAACTGGTTGAGGTCGATCTCGCCCTCGGACAGCGCGGGGTTCAGCTGCGTGTACTCGGAGAAGTTCACGACCTCCACGTCGATGCCCTCCTCCTTCGCCGCGTCGACGAAGGGCTGCCACTGCGGGTCGCTCGCGCCGACGACGCCGATGCGGACGGACTTGCCGCCGCCCGAGAACGCGCCGGTCGAGAAGAGCACGGCCGCGACGATCGCGAGGACGACGACGACCGCGCCGATGATGAGGCCGAGGCGGTTCTTCCGCTTCGGGGCGTCGATCAGGGGGGCCTGGGTGGTCATGGGGATCCTCTCGGTGGTGCGGGGCCGGTGCTGTCCGGGGTGATGCGTGCGATGCGGGGTGCTTCGGGGCGGTGCGGGCGCGGGAGCGCACGGCGACGGCGGCGCGCGACGGCGCGGCGGGCGGACCCGCGGATGCGCACGACGCGGGCGAGCGGT
This sequence comes from Clavibacter sp. B3I6, assembly GCF_030816895.1. Lineage (NCBI taxonomy): Bacteria > Bacillati > Actinomycetota > Actinomycetes > Micrococcales > Microbacteriaceae > Clavibacter > Clavibacter sp. B3I6. The sequence continues at coordinate 2,890,642 of NZ_JAUSYL010000001.1, read as the reverse complement.
GCGCGGTGCGGGACGCCGACGACGGCCGGTGGCCGCGTCCCTGCAGCACCTCGACGGTAGGCGGCCAGGCGGGGCATGTCGAACCGGGCCGTAACACGGGGACACCCCGCGGCGCCCGCGGGATGTGGCAGGGTCGGCCACGGAGGTGCCCATGCACGAGGACGACGACGTCTCCGCGCTCCCCGTCGAGGAGCTGCGGCGCCGGGTGTACGCGCAGGGCGCCGACGAGCGCGACGAGCGGTGGATCCGCGCGGCCGCCGAGCTCGACCGGCGCGGCCGCGCGTCCCGGCCGGCCGACGGGGCGGCGGCGGAGACGGCGGCGGCGGCGGCGGCGGCGGCGATCCATGGGGACACGGCCTCCGCCGAGACCTCCCGCTCCACCGAGGCCCACGCCGGCCCCGCGGAGGCGGACCCGACGGCGGACGACGGCGATGCGGACGCCGCCGTGCCCGTCCCCGCATCCCGCCGCGCCCTCGCCTGGGCCGCGGGCGCGCTCGCGGTGGGCCTCCTCGCGGGCGGCGCGATCGGCGCGGCCTCCGCGGGATCCCCGCCGTCCACCGCGGCCGGCGGCACCCCGAGCCCCGGCGCCGACGCGCCTCCCGTCGCCGCGGGATCGGCCCCCGCCCCTACGGCGAGCGCCGACGGCCCCGCGCTCCTCGGCCCCGACTCCTCCTCCGACCGGCGCAGCCGCCCCGCCGGCCCGATCTTCGACGGCCCGCAGGAGGACGGCGACCTGCCGCCGCGGGCCGTGCGCGCCGACGTCGACGCGACCACGATCCGCGCGGTCCAGGCGAGCGTCGGCCTCTATGCGGCGGCGTCGAACCGCGGCGATCGGTGCCTCCTGGTGTTCCCGAGCGGCGGCGCGGGCGTCGTCACGTGCGCGTCGCCCGACCGGGTCGCGTCCGAGGGCCTCCGCATCGCCTGGACGACCGAGTTCCCCTCGCGGAACCGCGACGGGTCGACGGGCATGATCACCGGCGACGTCGAGGCGATCTGGTCGGCCGACGACCTCATCACGCTGACCACGCCGGACCGCATCCTCGCGTACTGAGCGGCCGGCGGATCAGCCCTCGAGCAACTCGCTGAGCTCCATCCAGCGGGACTCGAGCGCCTCGACCTCGCCCTCGATGGCGCGGACGCCCTCGTTGGCCTTCGCGAGCCCCTCGTAGTCGTTGGGGTCGTGCTCGGCCATGGCGTCGAGGGCCTGGCGGCGGCGCGTGTCGGCCTTCTCGAGCTTGCGGGTGATGCTCGCGAGCTCCTTCTGCGCGTTCCGCAGCTCAGCCCCCTGCAGGGACGGGCCGGTGGATCCGCCGAGCGTCGCCGTGGCCTGGCCGCCGACCTCGTCAGGGCGCGCGACGGTCGACTTCTCCGCGTTGCCGGGCTGCTGGCGGAGCTTCAGGTACTGGTCGACGCCGCCGGGGAGGTGGCGGAGGTTGCCGTTCATCACCGCGTACTGCTGGTCGGTGACGCGCTCGAGCAGGTACCGGTCGTGGCTGACGACGAGGAGTGTGCCGGGGAACGAGTCGAGGAGGTCCTCCATCGCCGCGAGCATGTCGGTGTCGAGGTCGTTGGTGGGCTCGTCGAGGATGAGGACGTTCGGCTCGTCGAGCACGATGAGGAGGAGCTGCAGGCGCCGCTTCTGGCCGCCCGAGAGGTCCTTGACGGGCGTCGACAGCTGCGCGCTCGTGAAGCCGAGGCGCTCGAGCAGCTGACCGGGGGTCATCTCCTTGCCGCCCGCGACGTACGTGGTGCGCTGGCGGCCGATGACGGTGGACACGCGGTCCTCGAGCACGTCCTTCAGCTCGTCGAGCTGCTGCGTGAGCACGGCGACCTTGATGGTCTTGCCGCGCTTCACCTTCCCGGTCGTGGGCTGGAGCGTGCCGGCCACGAGCGAGAGCAGGGTCGACTTGCCCGCGCCGTTCACGCCGAGGATGCCGGTGCGCTCGCCGGGCGCGATGCGCCACTCGACGTCCTTCAGGATCTGCCGGTCGCCGTAGCTGACCGACACGCCGAGGAGGTCGACGACGTCCTTGCCGAGACGCTGCATCGCCATGGACGCGAGCGAGACGGCGTCGCGCGCGGGCGGCTCGTCGGCGATGAGGGCGTTGGCCGCCTCGATCCGGAACTTGGGCTTGGCCGTGCGCGCGGGCGCGCCCCGGCGGAGCCAGGCGAGCTCCTTCTTCATGAGGTTCTGGCGCTTCGCCTCGGAGACGGCGGCGCTGCGGTCGCGCTCGACGCGCTGGAGGATGTAGGCCGCGTAGCCGCCCTCGAACGGCTCGATGAGCCGGTCGTGCACCTCCCACGTGTAGTTGGCCACCTCGTCGAGGAACCACCGGTCGTGGGTCACGACGATGAGGCCGCCCGAGTTCGGCGACCAGCGGCGGCGGAGGTGCCCGGCGAGCCAGGCGATGCCCTCCACGTCGAGGTGGTTGGTGGGCTCGTCGAGGAACAGGATGTCGTGGTCGCCGATGAGGAGCTTCGCGAGCGCCACCCGGCGGCGCTGGCCGCCCGAGAGCTGGGCGACGTCGGCGTCCCACGGCACGTCGGAGGCGAGGCCGTCGATCACGTCGCGGACGAGCGGGTTGCCCGCCCACTCGTGCTCGTCAATGCCGCCGACGATCGCCTCGCCGACGGTCTGGCCGTCCGGCAGGGTGTCGCTCTGGTCGAGCACGCCGATCGTGACGCCGCGGCGGCGCGTGACGCGGCCGCCGTCGGGCTCGAGCCGCCCGGCGAGGAGGGAGAGGAGGGTCGACTTGCCGTCGCCGTTGCGTCCGACGATGCCGATGCGGTCGCCCTCGTTCACCCCGATGGTCACGTCGTCGAAGATCACGCGCGTCGGGAACTCGAGGTGGAGCGCTTCGGCTCCCAGCAGATGGGCCACCGCACGAGCCTAGGTGGTCCGTGCCCGGGGAATTCCCGCGAGCCGCCCGCCGTTGGCCCCCATCGTGACCCGCGAGGGCCGCGCGCTCGACGGGGAGCAGCCCGCCCGCCGCCCGCCGACGGGGATCCGCCCACCGCGAGGAGCGCACATGACCACCGGCCCCGACACCGCATCCCTCCCCGCGACCGCGGCGACCGCGGCATCCGCCGAGCCCGTCGCGCCCGTCGCGTCCGCCCCCGCTCCCGCCCGCCGCGAGTCCGCCGCCGGGCTCGTGGTCTACGCGCTGACGCTCCTCGTGCTCGTCGCGAGCGGCGCCGCGCCCTCGCCCCTCTACCCCGTGTACCAGGAGGAGTGGGCGCTGCCGCCCGTCGTCCTCACGGTCGTGTTCGCGGTCTACGTCGCCGGACTGCTCGCGACGCTGCTGACCGCCGGCCGCCTCTCCGACCACATCGGGCGCCGTCCCGTGATCCTCGGGGCCCTCGCCGTGTCCACCGCGGCGATGCTCGTGTTCGCCTTCGCCCACGACGGGCTCGCCCTCGTGGTCGCGCGGATCCTCCAGGGGCTCGCGATCGGCCTCGCCACGGGCGCGCTCGGCGCCGGCATGATCGACCACCAGCCGACCCGCCGCACCGGCCTCGCCGCGTTCCTCAACGGCGTCGTGCCGCCGGCCGCGCTCACGGTCGGCGCGCTCGGCAGCGGGTTCCTCGTGGCCTACGGGCCCGCGCCGGAGGAGACGGTGTTCCTGGTGCTCGCGGCGCTCATGGTGGCCGCGGGCGTCGCCGTCGCGGTCGTGCCCGAGCGGCAGCCGCGCCGGGCGGGCGCGCTCCGGTCGCTGATCCCGTCGGTCGCCGTGCCCCGCGCGGCGCGTCCCGTCTTCACCGCGGTCGTCGGCGGCATGATCGCGAGCTGGGCGCTCGGCGGCATGTTCCTGGCCTTCATCGGATCCGTGCTCGGCTCGACCTTCGGCCTGCACAGCGCGGCGGTGACGGGCGCGGCCATCGCCCTCTTCACCGGCACGGGCGCCGTCACGGGCATCGTGATCCGCACCCGCGACGCCCGCCGCAGCCTCGTCGTCGGCGTGGTCGCCCTCGTGCTCGGGCCGGTGGGCCTCGTCGCGGCCATCTGGACCTCCTCGCTCCCCCTCTTCGCGGTCGCCGCGGTCGTGGGCGGCGTCGGCTTCGGCGCCGGGTTCCAGGCGGGCCTCCGGCTCGTGCTGGCGGAGGCGCCCGTCGACCAGCGCGCGAGCCTCCTCTCCTCCGTCTACGTCGCGAGCTACCTCGCCTTCGGGGTGCCGAGCATCGTCGCGGGCATCTTCGTGGAGGCGGACGGCCTGCCGGTCGTGCTCACCGTCTACGGCGCCTTCGTCGCGCTGAGCGCCCTGGTCGCGCTCGTGCTGCAGCTCACGGGGCGCCGCACGCGCCGCGCCGAGCGGAGCGCGGACGCGCTCGACGCCGCCTCGGTGCGCTAGGCGCCGTCCGCCGTCCGCCGGCACGAGGCCGCGGACACGCCGTCACGACGCCGGATGCCCCGCCGGCGGGCACCCGGCCCCGCGCGGGCGACCGGCTATCCTCGACGGGGACAGCGGGCCCGCGACGCGCAGGTCGGTCCGCAGGGTGCCCGTCGGCGGCCCCTGCCCGCACGCGCTGACATCCACGGAGACACCATGATGCGAACGCCCCTGCACGCCCGCGCCCCGCGCGCCGACGGCCGGACGGGACGGGCACCGCTCGTCGTGTTCCTCGCGGCCCTCGTCGGGATCGGCGTGATCAGCGGCCTCTGGGCGGTGACGACCCCGATCGGCGCGAGTCCCGACGAGCCCGCGCACATGATCAAGGCCGCCTCCGTCGTGCGGGGCCAGCTCCTCGGCGACGTGACGGACGAGCCGCAGGTCCGCACGGTGCAGGTGCCGGCGGGCATCGCGTACACCATCCCCGCGTCCGGGTGCGGGCGGCACAAGGCCGACACGACCGCCGACTGCGCCCCCGGCTTCCCCCCGGGCGACACGGCCGACCGCATCGTCTCCACGACCACCAGCGCGGGCCTCTACGACCCCGTCTACTACGTGCTCGTCGGCTGGCCCACGCTCGTCGCCGGGGGCGGCACGGCGGCGGTCTTCGGCATGCGCCTCGTGAGCGCCCTCATCTGCTCCGCGCTCATGGCGGGAGCCCTCGCGTACCTCAGCCGGCTTCCGCGACCGGTGCTGCCCGTGATCGCGACCTCCGCCGCCCTCACCCCGATGATCGGCTCGCTCTTCGGGGCCGTGAACCCCAACGCCTTCGAGATCGCCACCGTCGCCGCCTTCGCCGCCGCCTACGTCGCCTGCCTCGTGCGCGGAGGTCCCGTGAGCTGGCGCACCGCGGCCTTCCTCGCCGTCACCGGCGGGCTCCTGGTGCACGCGCGCGGGCTGTCCCCCCTGTGGCTCGGCGTCGCCGTGATCGCGGGCGCGTGCATCGTCGGCTGGTCGCGGTCCTGGGAGTTCCTCCGACGTCCGCCGGTGCTGGCCGCGGTCGGCGCGGTCGTGGTCTCCACCGCGCTGGCCCTCGTCTGGATCCTCCGGACCGGCTCGCTCGCGGCCGTGGGCGTCTACCCGGGCGTGGGCACCAGCTTCCGCGAGGGCCTCATCCTGATGCTCGAGCGCACCTTCGACTTCGCGCGCGACATGGTCGGCATCTTCGGCTGGCTGGACACCCCGATCCCCTCGTACGTCGTGTTCGCCTACTTCGTCGGCTGCGGCGCCCTCGTCGCCGTCGCGTTCCTCGCACCCGCCGCCCCCCGCACCCGCCGCACGGTGGCCGTGGTGCTCGTCGGCTACGTCCTGCTGCCCGCCCTCGTCCAGGCGGCGTCGGTCACGGTGTCGGGCTTCGTGTGGCAGGGGCGCTACAACCTCGCCGCGTACGTTCTGCTGATCATGATGACCGCGGTCGTCGTCGCCCCCGTGCACGACCGCCTGCCCGCCGTCGTCCGGCGCCGGGTCCTCCTCCTCGTCGCCGCGGCCCACGCGGCGGCCATGTTCGTGGGGCTCATGACGTTCCTCCGCCGCAACTCCGTGGGGGTCAGCGCGACCTGGACCCAGCTGGTCACCGAGCCGCGCTGGTGGCCGCCCGTGCTCGGGCTCGTCCCGTGGGTCCTCGTCATCACCGTCGGCTCCCTCGTCGCGGGCGCGGCGCTCGTGGTCGCCGCGCGGGCCGCGCACCGCTCGACGGACGCGCAGCCGGCCGACGGGACATCCGATCCCGAGGCGCCCCTCGAGGGCCGCGGCACGACGACCGCCGTCGCGGCCGGGACGGGCTCGGCGTGAGCACGGGCATGCCCGGGCGCCTCGCCCGCTTCCGCTCCGGCCGCCTCTACGGCCCGTTCCTGTACCTGGCCGTGGGCGGCGTCGCCTTCGTCGTGGACCTCGGCCTGCTCATCGTCGGGCGCGACGCGCTCGGCTGGCCGCTGCCCGTCGCGAGCGCGATGGCGTTCTGGGCCGGGCTCCTCGTCAGCTACGTGATGCAGCGCTTCCTGACGTTCCGCGGCCAGCGGTCGTCGTGGCACAGCCTGTGGAGGTACGGCGTGCTCGTGGCCGTCAACTCGCTCGCGACGGTGCTGATCATCGCGCTGTTCGACAGCATCGGCTGGGGCTACGTGGTGGGCAAGTTCGTCTCCACGGCGCTCACCACGCTGTGGAACTACGCGGCCTACAAGTCGTGGGTGTTCGCGGGACGCGGCGAGGACGCCGGAGTCGACGTCGACCGTCCGGCACCCCGCTCCGACGAGGAGGACGCGGCGCCGCTCTGAGGCCCGTCCGCCGGCCGGCGGGTCGACGCGGCGCCCTCCGGACGGACGGCCTCCGAGGCGGATCCGATGCCGGTCGCGCGCTCGAGGTCGTGCAGGCGGAGGTCGGCCATGGCGGCCTCCTCGGCGAGGCGGCGCACCTTGTCCTCGAGGTCGGTGAGCTCGGCGCTGTACTGCACGCAGACGATGAAGATCACGACGATGCTCGCGAAGAACGCGAGGTTCGCGGGCTGCTGCACGCCCAGGACGCTGGAGAGGCCCGACAGCAGCGCCGGGAACACGCTCACGATGACGGCGACCAGGCCGGCGAGCAGCCACCACACGGCGTGACGCTCCCGGAGGCGCCGCCTCCGCAGCCGCTCCACGACGACGCCCATCGCGAGCAGCGAGGCCACGATGCTGAAGATGTAGCTGGTGGTGTTCACGCGGCGACCGCCTGGCCGGGTCGGGTGATCGGACGGATGAGGGCGATCACGAGCGCCATGCCCGCGCGCGCCAGGTAGACGGCGGCCTTGGCGGGGTTGTGGGACGCGACGCCGCCGGCCCGGGGCCGCATGGAGACGGGCACCTGCTCGATCGTCAGGCCGTGGCGTGCCGCGATCACGAGCGACTCGACCGTGTCCCCCAGGTACTCGGCCGGGTAGTTCTCGGCGAAGAGCGCGACTGCGCGGGGGCCGGATCCCCGGTAGCCGGAGGTCGTGTCGGTGAGGGCCGTGCGCGCGATGCGGCTGAGCGCGAAGCTCAGGAACCGCATCGCCCACTTGCGCGGCCCGGACACCTCGTAGTCGCCCTCGCCGGCGAAGCGCGCGCCGATGACGACGTCCTTGCGCTGCAGGGCCTCGAGCAGCTGCGGGACGCTCTCCGGGTTGTGCTGCCCGTCGGAGTCGATCTGGATGACGTTCTCGAAGCCGTGCCGCTGCGCGTAGCGGAAGCCCGCCCGCATCGCGCCGCCCACGCCGAGGTTGAACGGGAGCTCGAGGACGCGGGCGCCGGCGGCCTGCGCGACCTCGACCGTGCGGTCCTTCGAGCCGTCGCTGACGACCAGGCACGCGATGCCGGGGAGCGTGTCGAGCACCTCCCGGACCACCTGGCCGACCGCCTCCTCCTCGTTGTACGCGGGCATGACGATGAGGGTCGTGCTCAGGCTGGCGGGCATGCTGAGAGGGTAGCAAGCCGGCGCCGGGCGCCCACGCGGGATCGCCGGGTCAGCCCAGCGACGCCACCCATTCGCTCGTGCCGTCGTCGAAGGCCTGCTGCTTCCAGATCGGCACGCGCTGCTTGATCTCGTCCACCAGCAGTCCGCACGCCGCGAACGCGTCGGCGCGGTGCGCGGAGGAGACGGCGCACGTGAGCGCGACGTCGCCGATGCCGAGCCGGCCGATGCGGTGCTCGGCCGCGATCCGCACGTCCGGGTACCGGGCGGACACGTCGAGCGCGACCTGCCGGATCGCCTGCCGGGCGGCCGGATGCGCGGAGTAGTCGAGCCAGAGGACGCCCTTGCCGTCGTCGTGGTCGCGCACGACGCCCTCGAAGGTCACGACGGCGCCGGCGTCGTCGGCGCGCACGGCGTCGGCGCAGTCCTCGACGCGGATCGCGCCGCCGGCGATGCGGGCGAAGAGGACCCGGTCGGCGGTCACGAGGCCGCCTCCGCGTCGTGCGCCGCGGCGGCGGCCGGGTCGGTCGCGGGGTGCACGGAGCCGCGGATCTGCGCGAGCACGTGGTCGAGGATCCCGGCGAGGAGGCCGAGCCCGTCGCGCACGCCGCCGGGCGACCCCGGCAGGTTCATCACGAACGCCCCGCCCGCGACCCCCGCGTGCCCGCGCGTGAGCACGGCGGTGGGCGTGTGTGCCGTGCCGGTGCGGCGGGCCTCCTCCATGATCCCGGGGATCTCGAGGTCGAGCAGCGGCCGGGTCGCCTCGGGCGTGCGGTCGGTGGGGGTGACGCCGGTGCCGCCGGTGGTGAGGATCACGCGCGCATCGCCCGCGACGGCCTCGGCGAGCGCCGCCGCCACCGCGGGTCCGTCGGCGCGCACGTGCGGGCCGTCGACCGCGAAGCCCCGCTCGGCGAGCCAGGCTGCGATGACGGGACCGGTGCGGTCCTCGTACTCCCCCGCCGCGGCGCGCGTGGAGGCGACGATCACGACCGCGCGACCACGCGGATCCGCGGCGGTCATGCCCGCTCCCAGTCGCCGGACTTCCCGCCCTGCTTCTCCCGGACGAGCACGTCGGTGATGACGGCGCGCGCGTCGACGGCCTTGAGCATGTCGTACAGCGTGAGCGCGGCGACCGAGGCCGCGGTGAGCGCCTCCATCTCGACGCCCGTGACGCCCGTGGTGCTCACGGACGCGACCACGGTGACGCGGTCGTCGGCCCCGGTGATGTCGATCTCGATCCGGCCGATCGGCAGCGGGTGGCACAGCGGGATGAGGCTGGAGGTCCGCTTCGCCGCCATGATCCCCGCGATGCGCGCCGTGCCGACGGCCTCGCCCTTGGGGAGGTCGCCGGTGATCACGGCCGCGACGACCTCCGGCCGGGTCACGAGCACGGCCTGGGCGACGGCGCGGCGCTTGGTGACGGCCTTGTCGGTGACGTCGACCATGTGCGCGGACCCGTCCTGCCGCAGGTGGGTGAGGGACGGCGCGGCGTCCGCGGTCGGGGCGGGATCAGTCATCGATGCTCCAGACGGTGACGGGGTCGCCGGCCTCGAGCCGGTCGACGCCCGCGGGGATGTGGACGAGGTGGGTGGCGGTCGCGTACGCGTGCAGGAGGTGGGATCCGGGGCCGCCGACCGCGACCACGCGGCCGTCGGGGTCGACCCTGCCGCGGCGCACCTGGTGCTTGCCGACGGGCGAGTCGAGCGGCGCGGCGAGCGGCAGCTCTCGAGCGGGGCGGTCCGGGTGCGGATGCCCGGCGAGGGCGCGCAGCACGGGGCGGAGGAAGAGCTCGACGGAGACCAGCGCGCTCACGGGGTTGCCCGGGAAGGCGACGACGGGGATCCGCGCGCCGCCGAGCTCCGCCGTGCCGAGGCCCTGCGGCCCGCCGGGCTGCACGGCGACGGAGGCGAACTCGACGCCGCCGCCCTCGAGCACGTCGCGCACGACCTCGTACGCGCCGGCGCTGACGCCGCCCGTGGTGAGGAGGAGGTCGACGCCCGGCGCCGCGTCCCGGAGGGCGTCGCGCACCCGGTCGGGGTCGTCGGAGGCGACCCGCAGCGTGCGGACCTCGGCGCCCACGGCCGTGAGGGAGGCGGCGAGCGCGATCGAGTTGGCGTCGTGGATCTGCCCGGGCGCGAGCTCCTCGCCGGGCCCGCGGAGCTCGAGGCCGGTGGAGAGGAGGAGGACCGTCGGGCGGCGTCGCACCTCGACGCGCGCGATGCCCGCCGACGCGAGCACGCCCAGGTGCGCGGGCAGGAGGCGCGTGCCGGCGGCGACGAGCACGCTGCCGGCGGCGAGGTCGCTGCCCTGCGCGCGGACGGAGGCGCCCGGATCCACGGGCGCGGCGAAGGAGACGACGGCGTCGGCCCGGTCCTCGTCGACGAAGCGGTCGGGCGTCGCGGCCTCGATGGGCACGATCGCGTCGGCGCCGGGTGGGACGGGGGCGCCGGTCATGCACGGAGCGGCGGTGCCCGGCGCGAGGGGCGCGGGCGCGATGCCCGCGGGGATGCGGGGCGCGATCCGCAGGGCGACGGGACGCGCCGTCGACGCGCGGGCGAGGTCGGCCGCGCGCACGGCGTAGCCGTCCATCTGCGAGTTGCGGAAGGGCGGCAGGTCGAGGGAGCTCGTGACGTCGCGAGCCAGGACGCGCTCGGCGTACCGGTGCGGATCCGCCGCGAGCGCGTCCGCGGAGACGGCCAGCTCCTCCGTCCCCCGGTCGGCGAGCGGCGCGAGGAGCGCGGACACGGCCGCGCGGTGCTCGTCGACCGTGCGTCGTCGGCGGTCCGCGGGGCGGTCGGGGCTCATCACCCCATCATCCCCGACGCGGCCGGGTGCTCCGGGGTCGGGCGCGTCCTGCCGGCCGAGGAGCGCGGACGCGGGTGCGTCCTCGCCGAGCGGCTCGGCGACGACGCGAGGAGCGTCGTCCCGCCCGATCCGCCGGCGGAGACGGGCCCGGAGGGACGTGGGCTCATCGGACGTTGGCGCTCAACCACCGGTGGGGATCGACACGCTGGGACCCGTACGCGATCTCGAAGTGCAGGTGCGGGCCGGTGCTGGCACCGGTCGTGCCGACACGGCCGACGGGGTCGCCGGCCGCCACGACCTGGCCCGCACGCAGCGGCACGGATCCGAACTGCATGTGCGCGTACGTGCTGCTGACCCGCGTCCCGCCGATCTCGTGATCGATGACGACGTGCACGCCGAGCCCCGAGTTCGAGCTCACGACCTGGCGGACGACTCCTGCCGCGATGGACTGGATCGCCGCACCGCTCCCGGGGGTGAAGTCGAGGCCCTGGTGGTTGGAGGAGCACCCCGAGCACGGGGAGGCCCGCGGGCCGAAGTGGCTCGAGATCCGCAGGGACGACGGGATGGGCCAGCGCACGTCCATCCCCGCCGGGACGGCGCTCGAGAGTGCGCTGCCGCTCGCGCCGGACGATGCGGTGCCGGACGTCGGGGCGGGAGCCACGGGAGGCGGCGGCGGAGGCGGCGGCAGCGTGACGGAGAAGCCCGCCTCCGCGATCACGGAGTAGGAGGCGCCGTCGACCTGCAGGGTCTGGATCTCACCGGTGTCGGGATCGTGGACGGTGACGGCGCCGCCGGTGATGCCGTCCGGGACGGCGTATGCCGGGAGGCCGTAGGTCACGGCGATCGCGCCGGCGGCGAGCATCGCGCCGACGGCGGTCCTCCACGGGCTGGTGACGGTGCGGCGTCCGCTCGCTGCCGGTGTGGCGTGCGCCTGGATCGTGCGGGCCCGGCGCCGTGCCTCCTGCTGCCAGGTGAGGGGCCGGCCGGTGGCCGGAGCGGGCTCGGGGTGCTCGAACGTCGTGCGTCGGGGGGAGGCGGCGCGAGCCGGTGGAGCGACGCGGGGACGGCGCCTGCTGGGCGTGCGCGTGGGGGGTGTCTCGTCGGGCAATGGGTGCCTTTCCGGGGGCAGGCAGGCATGACGGCATCAGGGTGCAGCCGTCCGCACTGCGGTGGAGCAGAGGAGGAGGGGACGCTAGGAGCCGAGGAGCACGCGCATGCGGGAGATCTCGTCCTCCTGCGTGGCGACGATGCCCTCCGCCATCTCGATGGCGTCCGGGTTCCGACCGTCCTCGATCTCGGCCTGCGCCATCTCGATGGCGCCGGTGTGGTGCTCGATCATCCGGGTCAGGAACAGCCGCTCGGCGTCCGGGCCCTCGGCCATGTCGAGCTCCTGCATGTCGGCGTCGGACATCATGCCGTCCATGCGGTGGTCCATGCCGGGCATCTCCTCGATGCCCCACTGATCAGCCCAGGCGCTCAGCTGCGCGATCTCCGGCACCTGCGCATCTGCGATCTCCGTCGCCAGCGCGGTCACCTCGGGGCGGATGCCGGTCGTGGCCAGGAGCGACTCGCTCATCTCGACGGCCTGCTCGTGGTGCGGGCGCATCATCTGCACGAACGTCTCGTCCGCGTCGCCGACGTCCGTGCTCCCGCTCTCGGCTTCGGCTTCGGCTTCGGCGGACGTGCTGCTCTCGGGTGTCGCTCCGGTGCCGCCGGCAGCGCAGCCGGTGAGCGTCAACGCGGCCGCGAGGGCGATGCCGGCGCGGAGGAGCGGGGTGGTGTCCTTCATGGTCTGTCTCGTCCTGTCCATGCGATCGGGATGGCAGGGCCGGATCCGTGCAGCGCGCAGGGCGCCGCGGATCAGCCCGGGTCTCTGGTCGATGCAGGACGGGTCAGATGCGGAAGACGGACAGGGCGGCAGGCGTCGGCGGGGGCGGCAGCCATGCCGCGTCCGGGGCGACGCGGGGAAGGAGCCGACGACCGAGCGGGTCGTCGACGAGGGGGTCGCGTCGGAGCGCTCGGAGGAGGGCGATGCCGAGCGCGGCGAGGAGCAGGAGGGTGGCGGACGCCACCAGGACCACGCCGCCGACCATCCCGGCGGAGAGGTCGGCCGAGGCGGGAGCCTCGGCGACGAAGGCGGGCTCCACCGCGGCATCCGCACGGCTGTCCGCCACACCGTGACCGGTGCCGTGCGCGTGCAGATCGTCGGCGGAATGCAGATGCGGCGTGCCCGGGGACTCGCCCCAGCCCTGCGCGGTCGGGCTCATCACGACGAGGCCCACGACGATGGCGATCAGGGCGACGAGCTGCACCAGCGACCCGAGGAACGGGGACCCCGCGAGGCGGTCGTGGAGCGTCGGAGTCGACACGGTGATCATGCGAGCTCCTTCCCGTCGCGGCTCGTACCCGCCGCACGTTACCCGATCGTGATGTCGACACCGCACGGGGGTGACGTGTTCACACCCTCGTGGCTGCTGCTCGTCAGGACCCCGGCTCCACCCCCGCGCGACTCGTCGTCGCCCCTCAGCCGGTGGTCGTCGGCGTCGCGCAGCGGGCGTGAGCGTGAGGACGGCCATGGACGTCGGAGGAGGGCGTCGGTCACCACGTCACCACCCCCGCGCCCCGCCGGTGCGGGATCAGGTGCGGGGCGATGGCACGTGCCCACAAGTCGTGCATGGCACGGAAGGAGAACCCGTTCCGCACGTGCATGCGGTCGGAGGCGAGGTCCGGGAAGTGCACGTAGACGATCCCGGCGTCCGGGTCCTGCATCTGCCGCGTCGCGGAGTTCAGCCGCCGCACCTGCGCGCGCAGGAGGGCGCGGGCCACGGGCGGGAGATGCCGGAACCGGTCCATCGGCGGGATGCCGGCCAGGACGATGCGGCACGTTCCTCCCGCCTGCTCCCGTGTGCTGGCGATGACCTCCAGGAGCCGGCTCCTCCAGAGCTCGGGGGACGTCATCATCAGCGCGTCCGGGAGTCCGAGCGCCAGGACCGCGACGTCGACGCGGGCGGCGCGGCCGGCCACGGCTTCCCGTGCGCTCGCGGCGGTCATGTCGGAAGCGGACACGGTCGTCCAGATGCAGCCCCGCGCGGTGGCGGCCGCGAGGCGGGCGGTCGCCTGGGCGGGCATGCCCATCCCGGGGAGGAGGACGCCGTAGCCGGCCACCCCGATGTCCCCGACGAAGAGGACCCGATGCGGATCCGGTCCGAGGACCATGCGCTCCCGGTCGTCGAGGGGGAACGTCGCCGTCGCCATCGTGCGCGAGTAGTGCGCGAGGTGCAGCCGCAGGTACGGCCGCGCGACCTGCATCATCGCCCGGGTGCTCCGGCTCGCGGGGTGAGGGGAGATCATGCCGTGCTCCGCTTCCGATGACGGGAGCCGCTGCGGGTCAGCGGTCGTCGAGTGCGGATCCGGAGCCGGCGAGGGAGCGCGACCGAGGACAGGCGCCACGCACGCGCCGGCCCGGGGTCTGGGAGCTCGCGATCAGCCTAGGGCCGCGGGCCTTCCCGTGCGGAGCCGAGCCGGGATGATCGACGGGGCGATTCCCTTGCCACCGGCGTGCAGCGCGGGGGACCCTGGGCGCATGGACCCGCAGGAACGCCGATCCGCCCTCCTCCGCCGCGTGGCCACCGCAGCAGGGGTCGTCCTCCTCGCCGCGGCGCTGGTGCTCGGCGTCGCCGGCGTGGTCGTCTACACGGGCGGATCCGACCTCGGGCTGCTCCTCCTCGTGGCGGGGCTCGCCCTCCTCACGGCGGGCGCGGGCCTCGTCGTCTCCGCCGTGCGGGCGGGCGCGAGCCGCTCCCGCTAGTCCGGCCGCTCCTCCCCACCGGCCGTCCGCGGATCCGTGTCCGAGTCCCGAACCGGGCCCTGCCGCGCACGGGCGGCCCGCCCTAGGGTCGGGGCATGACCATCGCCGCCCGCGGGCAGAACCTCGTCGACCTCCACACCGCACCCGAGCTCCTCCGGGTGGTGAACGTGTGGGACGCCGTCTCGGCCGCCACCGTCGCCGCCCTCCCCGAGACGCGTGCGCTCGCCACCGCCAGCCACTCCATCGCCGCCACCTTCGGCTACGCGGACGGCGAGAACATCCCGCTCGACCTCCACCTCGACATGATCGGCCGCATCGTCGCGGCCGTCGAGCAGCCCGTCTCGGCCGACCTCGAGTCCGGCTACGGCGACGCGGGCGAGACCGTGCGCCGCGCCATCGGCGTGGGCGTCGTCGGCGCGAACCTGGAGGACGGCATGCGCCCCCTCGCCGACTCCGTCCGCGCGGTCGAGGCGGCCGTCGCCGCCGCGCAGGCCGAGGGCGTGCCGTTCGCGCTCAACGCCCGCACCGACGCCTACGTGCTCGGCGGCGACCGCGACCGCTCCGACGTCCTCGCAGACGCCGTGGAGCGCAGCCGCGCCTATCTGGCCGCAGGCGCGACGTCGATCTTCGTGCCGGGCCCGCTCACGGAGGACGAGGTCCGCACCCTGGTCGACGCCCTCGGCCCGCAGCGCCTCACGGTCATCGGGATCCCCGGCTCCCTCTCCCCCGCCCGCTTCGAGGAGCTCGGCGTCGCCCGCATCTCCTACGGCCCGTGGACCCAGCGCGTGGCGCTCACGGCCCTGCAGGACGCGGCGTCGGAGCTGTACGCGGGCGGCGCGCTGCCCGAGGGGACGCGGCCGCTCAACTGACGCGCGCGGAGCCCGCCGCCGGGTCCGCGCCCGGCGTCCGGCGTCCGCCTCACCGGGCGGACGCGGGCGCCGGCTCGGGTGCGCTCCGCGGCCTCCGTGCGGGACGCCGGCGGGTGAGGAGCCACGTGATGCCCGCGAGGTGCGGGAACTCGATCAGCATGCCGATCACGATCGCCGCCGAGACGAGGGGCTCGTCGGGGAGCGCCACCGTCGTCACGGCCAGCATGAGCGGGGCGTTCCGCGCCGCGGTCGTCATGGCGAGGAGCGCGCGCTGCGGGTGGGCCAGCCCGAGCGCGCGGGAGATGCGGTCGACCAGCAGGTAGCCGACGGCGAAGAAGAGGACCACCGCCCCGATCAGGGCCGCGAACGCCTCCGCGTGCGCGCGGATCGTGCCGACGTTCGCGGCGAAGATCTGCACGATGAGCGCCGCGATGACGAGCGGCACGAGCCGACCTGTCGCGACGCGGACGCGCGCACCGGCCGTGCGCGGGAGCACGTGCCCCACCACGAGCCGGATCGCGAGCGCGAGGGCGGCGGGCAGCACGCACCACCTGAGCAGCGTCTCGGCGACGAGGAGCGGATCCGCCACCGCGGGCGCGTGCACGAGCGCGCTCAGCAGGAACGGGTACGCGAGGAGCTGCGTGACCATGTTGACGGGCAGCAGCACTGCCCCGAGCGCCGTGTCTCCGCCCGCCAGCCGGGTGAACCCGAGGAACCAGTCCGTGCAGGGCGCCGTGAAGTAGATGACGACGCCGGCGAACAGCAGCGGCGCGCCCGACAGGGACAGCGACGCGATCGCCAGGCCGAGCAGGGGCATGAGCACGAAGTTGGCGAGCCACGCCACGCCCACCAGCCGCGCGGTGCCCCGCAGGCGGAGACGCCGGAGGCCGGAGAGGTCGAGCTCGGCGAACAGGACGGTCACGAGCAGCAGCACCGTCGGATCCACGCCGCCGCCGAGCGCCGCGCCCACGTCGGGACTCACGACGCCGATGAGCGAGCCGGCCGCGATCGCGCCGAGGAACAGGACGAGGGGCCGCGCGGGCAGGCGCACGCCCTCCGGTAGACGCCGCCCGTCGTCGCGCCGGTCGTCACGCCCGTCGCGCCCGTCCAGCCCGTCGGGGCGCCCCTCCCCCGTCAGCACGCGCACTCCACGCCGCAGCAGCTGAGGTCGTCGGTCAGCATGCCGGCGGCGCGCCACATCTCGAGCCCGGCGCAGTCCGCGCCCCGCCGCTCGCCGATCACGCGGGCGATGTGCGCGTACCGCTGTCGGAACTTGTAGACGAAGCAGAAGCGCACGGCGCCGTGCCGGACGGCGGGTCCCGAGAGGAACAGGCCCGGGGCGAGGGTCGACTCGTCGTCCTCCGTGAGGAGCGGCCACCCGTCGTCGCGGCGGTCGAAGAGGTCGGCGACGGGCCCGAGCCCGGGACCGAAGCCGGTCGCGAGGACCGGCCGCGAGTCGGACGGGAGCGATGTCGCCCCCGACACCTGCACGCGGTGGCCGTCGCCGTCGGGGCGGATCCCCACGACCCGCGCGTCGCCCACGAGCGCCAGCCGCCCGGTGCCCACGGCCGACGCCAGGCGCTGCACGGAGCGCGGGGCGAGGCGGTACGACGGGTCGGATCCGTCCGCGGGCGCCCACGGGTGCGCCGGGTCCACGACGGTCACCTCCGCCCCGAGCTCCACGTGGTGGCACGCGATGTCGATCCCCGACTCGTAGCCGCCGACGACGACGAGCCGCCCGGTGCGCGGCTCCCACGCCGCGGCGGTGGACGAGTGGTCGGCGAGCTGCCCGCCCGCGAACCGCGCCGGCGCGGGGTCGTGGAACTCGCCGCCCGCCCACACGACGGCGCGCGCGCCGACGGGGCCGCGGGTCGTGTCGACGTGGAAGCCGTCGTCGACGGGCGTCACCGCGGTGACCTCCGTGCCCGTCATGAGCGGGACGGGGAAGTGCCGGGCCACCCCGGCGAGGTACCGCGCGTACTCGGGGCCGGTCGGGTAGTCGACGCCGAGGGAGAACGCGGGCGACGTCGACGGGTGCACGGCGTTGAGGTCCGTCGCGCCGAAGCCGTTGCCCGTGAAGGACGGCGAGAGGAACCGCTGGCGCGCCGGCCAGCGCCGGAAGGTCTCGCCGACGGTGCCGCGCTCGACCACGCCGGAGCGGAGGCCCTCCACGGCGTCGAGGGCGAGCGCCGTGCCGAGGCCGGCGGGGCCGGCGCCGATCACGAGGGCGTCGAGGATCTGCGGGAGCGAGGAGGGCATGGCGCACGGCTTTCCGGTCGGGGTGGATCCGAGCGTAGTCGAGAATGGTTCTCAACAAGCGAGCTGCGCCCGAGCGCGCGCGGCGGATCCCCCGATGCGGACTGGTTGACTGGCACGACCGCCCGAAGGAGCACCCGTGACCGACACCCCCACCCCGGCATCCGCATCCGCCGACCCGCGCGAGCCCGCCTCGGCGCCCGACGCCGCCGCGCCCGACGCCCCCGCTCCCCGCGCCGAGGTCGGCGTCATCGGCGGATCCGGCCTCTACGCCCTGCTCGACCCCGCCACCAGCACGTCGCTCACGGTCGAGACGCCGTTCGGCCCGACCTCGAGCGAGGTCGCCGTCGGCGAGCTGGCCGGGCGCCGGGTCGCGTTCCTCACGCGGCACGGCGCCGACCACTCGGTCGCGCCGCACCTCATCGACTACCGGGCGAACGTCTGGGCGCTCGCGTCGCTCGGCGTCTCCGCCATCGTGTCGTCCTCGGCCGTCGGCGGCGTCTCGCCGGACTACCCGCCGGGATCGCTCGTGCTCACCGACCAGCTGCTCGACCGCACCTGGGGCCGCCCCGACACCTTCTTCGACCAGGGCGTCGTGCAGCACCTGTCCGCCGCCGACCCCTTCGACCCGGAGCTGCACGCGCACGCCGCCGCCGCGCTGGTCGAGCTCGAGGGCGGCGACCGCGCGCATCCCGCCGGCCCCCTCCGCACCTCGGGCACCGTCGTCGTGATCCAGGGCCCGCGCTTCTCGACGCGCGCGGAGTCGCTGTGGTTCCGGCAGGCCGGCGCGCACATCGTCAACATGACGCAGTACCCGGAGGTGGTCCTCGCCTCCGAGCTGAACATCGGCACGGTCAACCTGTCGTTCGTCACCGACGCCGACGCCGGGCTCGCCCCGCTGCCCGGCGAGCAGGGCGACGCGGTCACCGCCGAGCTCGTCTTCGCGCGGCTCGCGGAGGCCCAGCCGCGCATCGTGCGGGCGATCGAGGCGGTCATCCGCGCGATCCCCGCGGGCTACCGGGGGCGCCCGCTCATCGCCCCGGACGCCGTCGCGTCCGTGCTCGCGCGCCCCACGACCGGCGCGCGCTCGTGAGCGACGGGATCCTCCTCGTCACGGGAGGCGCGGGCTTCATCGGCGGGACCGTCGTCACCGCCGCGCTCGAGGAGGGGCGGCGCGTTCGCGTGCTCGACTCCCTGCGGGCCGACGTGCACGGGGGCGCCCCGGAGATGGACCCGCGCGTCGAGCTCGTGCGCGGCGACGTCACCGATCCGGACGCGGTCGCGCGCGCCCTCGACGGCGTCGACGTCGTCTGCCACCAGGCCGCCAAGGTCGGCCTCGGCGTCGACTTCCTCGACGCGCCCGACTACGTCGCCACGAACGACGGCGGCACGGCCGTCCTCCTCGCGGCGATGACCCGCGCGGGCATCGACCGGCTCGTGCTGGCCAGCTCGATGGTCGTCTACGGCGAGGGCGCGTACGAGGGCGCCGACGGGCCGGTGCGGCCGCCCGCCCGCCGGGTCGCCGACCTCGACGCGGGCATCTTCGACCCCGTCGATCCCGCCACGGGCGAGCCGCTCGTCCCCACGCTCATCGGCGAGGACGTGCCGCTGGATCCGCGCAACGTCTACGCCACCACGAAGCTCGCGCAGGAGAACCTCGCGAGCTCCTGGACCCGGGCCACGGGCGGCCGCGCGGTCGCCCTGCGCTACCACAACGTCTACGGGCCGGGCATGCCGCAGAACACGCCGTACGCGGGCGTCGCGTCGCTCTTCCGCTCGGCGCTCGCGCGCGGGGAGGCCCCGCGCGTCTTCGAGGACGGCCGGCAGCGCCGCGACTTCGTGCACGTCCGCGACGTCGCGGGCGCGAACCTCGCCGCGCTCGCCTGGACCGCGACCCGGGAGGCGGGGTCCTTCCGCGCGTTCAACGTCGGCAGCGGCATCGTGCACACCATCGGCGAGATGGCGGAGGCGCTGGCGCGGGAGGCCGGCGGATCCGCGCCCGTCACCACCGGCGAGTACCGGCTCGGCGACGTGCGGCACATCACCGCGTCCTCGGAGCGGCTCCGCACGGAGCTCGGCTGGGAGCCGCGCATGACCTTCGAGGAGGGCATGCGGGAGTTCGCGACGGCGCCGCTGCGGAGCGCGGTGGCCTGACGCGGGTGCGGGTCCGGGCGCGGACGCACGCCGCTGCCCGCTCCGGCCGGCCCGGCCGACCCGGCGGACCACGGCGACCGGTACCCGGGTGCTGGTCCCGCGCCGACCGCGGCACCTCCGGAGGACGAGCCGGCGACCCCGCCCGGCGAGACTGGGGGCATGCCCTCCGCTCGCTCCCTCCGCCCCATCCTGCGCTCCGGCGCCGCGCTCGCGCTCGGCGCCTCGGCCCTCGCCCTCGCGGGCTGCTCGAGCGTCACGGACGACATCGCCGACATCTACGCGATCACCTACGAGGTGACGACCACCGGTCCCGCCGCCGGCGGGCTGACCGACGTGTCCTACGCCGAGGCCTCCCACCGCGGCCGGCCCTCGATCGTGCAGGACGTGGGCGACGCCCCGGTCGCGCCGGGCGACGACTCGGCGAGCTCCGTCTGGTCGGTCGAGTCGGTCGTCACCGCGGAGGACTGGGCCTTCGTGCAGGCGACGCCCGTGGACGGCGAGGTGCTGACCTGCCGGATCCTGGTCGACGGCGTGACCGAGATCGCGGCGTCGACGGCCGCCCCCGGGCAGCCCGTGACGTGCCAGGTCCCGACGGCGCCGTTCGAGTGACCGCGCCCGCCGATCCCGGCCGACGCGGTCGCCGCCGTCAGTACTTCGCGGACTGCCCGCCGTCGATGGGCAGCACGGCCGCGTTCACGTAGGCCGCGTCCGCCGAGAGCAGGAACGCGACGACCGACGCGATCTCCTCGGCCTCGCCGTAGCGCTTCGTCGGGTTGCCCTGGATGAACTGCTCGGCCGCACCGCGCGGGTCCTCGGCGCTGAGCTGCTTCATCGACGCCTCGACCATGGGGGTCCAGATGGCCCCGGGCGCGATCGCGTTGATGCGGATGCCGAACTCGCCGTACTCGACGGCGGAGTTCCGGGTGAGGCCGACGACGCCGTGCTTCGCCGCCGCGTAGCCGGACTGGTTGCCGACGCCGCGGATCCCGCCGACGCTCGCGGTGTTGACGACCATGCCGGAGCCCTGCCGGCGCATGACCGCGAGCACCTTCTCGAGCCCGAGGAACACGCCGCGCAGGTTGATCGCGACGACCCGGTCGAACTCGGCGGCCGTGAAGTCCTCGGTGAGGTTCTGGCGGCCCTCGATGCCGGCGTTATTGAAGAAGCCGTCGATGCGGCCGAAGCGCTCGACCGTCCGGTCGACGTACGCGGCGACGTCGGCCTCCTGGGACACGTCGGCGACGACGGTGAGGACCTCGGCGTCGGGCGAGCCCGCGCGGACGGCCTCGACGGTCGCGGCGAGCCCCTCCTCGGAGATGTCGACGAGGGCGAGCTGCGCGCCCTCGGCGGCGAGGCGGACGGCGGCGGCGCGGCCGAGGCCGGATCCTCCGCCGGTGATGAGGACGACCTGGTCGGTGAAGCGGGTGGTGGTCATGGGGTCTCCTGACGGGTGGGGCGGCAGCCCGCACGTTGTGGGCGGAGCCACCGTCCATGCGATCGCATGGCTATACCTACCGTAGGTCGGGATTCTGGACGCCGACTCCGTGCCCGGCCCGCCGCGCCAGCCCGACGCGCACCGCGACGAACGCCAGCCCCGCGAGCACGATGTGCACGAGCACCAGCGCGATCGCGTCGGGCTCGACGAACGCCAGCACCAGCGCGGACATCAGCACCGCCTGCACGATGACCTCGACGAGGATGCCCGCACCCGTCGCCCGCGTCACGGCATCGGCGACCCCGATCGCGAGCCCCAGTCCGACGCCCAGGACGACCCAGCCGAGGAGAGCGGCGAGGACGGCGCGGATCCACGGCTGCGGACGTCGGACCTGCGCGTCCCCGGCGGGATCGTCGTCGCGGAGCGGGGCGTCGGCGTGCAGCGGATGCGAGGAGGAGGAGGTCACGGTGCTCGTCTCGTCGGGCGGCGGAGGGACGAGCCCATGCTCACCGCCCCCGCTGCCCTCGCGACGCGTTCGGGCGGCGCGGCCCGCATCGGGGGCGCCGGATCAGGCGGCGTGCGCCCCCTCCGTGAAGTCGAACACCAGCACCCCGTGCGGGTCGGACGCGAGCAGCGGTCCCACGAACTCCTTGAAGGCGGCGTGCTGGGCGTCGATGCGGGCGGGGTCGGAGATCAGCGGCTCGCCCAGGTACAGGTTGCGGTCGCCCTCGGAGGAGAAGGTGAGCACGAAGCCGAGCTCGAAGCCGCGGCCGACGCCCTCGGGGCTCGACTGCGGGCCCGCGTGCAGCGAGCGGATGTAGGGACCCGAGCCGTCGGGGTGCGGCGAGTCGGCGAGCGCGCGGAAGCGGCGCGCGACCTCGTCGTGCGATCCGGGCGCCGCGTCGTCGCGGAGCCGGAACAGCACGACGTGGTGCACGAGGCCGGGGACGTGGTCGCGAGCGGTCAGCTGGGCGTCGGTGAGGGCAGGGCTCGTCACGCGGTCGGCATCGGTCGTCATGGTCGGAGTCTGGCCCGGCGCGGGCTCCCCCGCCCGTCCCGGGCTTGACTTCGAAAACCTTCTCGCTGGTAAGGTTAGGCAACCCTTATGGATCGTCCCGGACGATCCGCCTGCCGTGCGAGGGCGGCACGAGCGCCCCCGACAGCACGGCGCGGCCGCCGCTCTGCCTCCGACGCTCGAACCCGCCCCGCGGGTCGATCCGTCGCGCCCGCGGCGACCCGGGCTCCCCCACCGAAAGGCACGCATGTCCCGCACCGCCCGCCTGGCCGCGACCTCCGCCGCCGGGCTCCTCGCCCTCGCCCTCGCCGGCTGCTCCACGCCGCCCGCCACCCCGGGCTCCGGGACCGCCGCCGAGGACGCGTCCGCGTCCATCACGATCGAGCACGCGCTCGGTACGACGACCATCGAGGGGAAGCCCGAGCGCGTCGCGACGGTGAACTGGGCCAACCACGAGGTGCCCCTGGCGCTCGGCGTGGTCCCGGTCGGCATGGCCGCGGCCAACTTCGGCGACGACGACGGCGACGGCGTCCTGCCGTGGGTGGAGGAGGCGCTGACCGAGCTCGGCGCCGAGACGCCCGTCCTGTTCGACGAGACCGACGGCATCGACTTCGAGGCCGTCGCGGACACGCAGCCCGACGTGATCCTCGCCGCCTACTCCGGCCTCACGCAGGAGGACTACGACACGCTCAGCGAGATCGCGCCCGTCGTCGCCTACCCCGAGACCGCCTGGGGCACCCCCTGGCGCGAGATGATCCAGGTCAACAGCCGCGCCATGGGCATGGAGGCGGAGGGCGAGGCCCTCGTCGCCGACCTGGAGGCCGAGATCGACGAGACCGTCGCGGGCTTCGACGCCCTCACCGGCACCTCGGCGATGTTCCTCACGCACGTCGACGCCGCGGACCTCAGCGAGGTCAGCTTCTACACGACCCACGACACCCGCGCGATGTTCTTCGAGGACATCGGCCTCGAGACCCCCGCGAGCATCGCGGACGCCTCCGCCTCGACCGACAAGTACTCCCTCACCACCAGCGCCGAGCAGGCCGACGCCTTCCGCGACGTCGACGTGATCGTCACCTACGGCGACGAGGAGCTCGTGCGCACCCTCGAGGCCGACCCGCTGCTGTCGCAGATCCCCGCCGTCGCGAACGACTCGATCGTGCTGCTGCCCGGCACCAGCCCGCTCGGCACCGCCGCGAACCCGACCCCGCTGTCGATCTCGTGGATCCTCGACGACTACCTGTCCCTGATCGCCGACGCCGCCGACCGGGCGGCGTGACCGCCGGCACCACCGCGGCTCCCGCAGCCGCCGACGCCGCGGGCGTCGTCCTCGGACGACGCCCGCGGCGTCGGCGCGCGGTCTGGCTCCTGGCGACCGCGGTCGTGCTGGCCGCGGTCATGCTCGCCTCCGTGGTGATCGGCTCCCGCGAGGTCGGCTGGTCCGACATCGCGGCGGCGCTCACGGGCTCCGTCGACGGCTTCGGCCCCGCCGCGGTCGCGACGCGCATCCCCCGCACGGTCCTCGCCGTCGCCGTGGGCGCGGCCCTGGGGCTCGCGGGCGCGGTGATGCAGGGCGTCACCCGCAACCCGCTCGCCGACCCGGGGATCCTCGGCGTCAACACGGGCGCCGCCCTCGCGGTCATCACGGGGATCGCCTTCTTCGGGCTGAGCACGCCCACCGGCTTCATCTGGGTCGCGATCGGCGGCGCCGCCGTCACCGCGACCTTCGTCTACGCCGTCGGATCCCTGGGCCGCGACGGCGCGACCCCGCTCAAGCTCGCGCTGGCGGGCGCCGCCACCTCGGCCGCGCTCGCGTCGTTCGTGAGCGCCGTCGTCCTGCCGCGCAACGACATCGCCGGCGGCGTGCGCTCGTGGCAGATCGGCGGCGTGGGCGGCGCGACCTTCGCGAGCATGCAGCAGGTGGTGCCGTTCCTCGTCGTCGGGCTGATCGCGTGCCTGCTCTCCGCCCGCAGCCTCAACTCGCTCGCGCTCGGCGACGAGCTGGCCGCGGGGCTCGGGGAGCGGGTCGCCCTGGCCCGCGGCCTCGCCGCCGCGGGGGCGGTCGTGCTCTGCGGCGCGGCCACGGCGATCGCCGGTCCCATCGGCTTCGTCGGCCTCGTCGTGCCGCACGCCTGCCGCCTGCTCGTGGGCGTCGACCACCGCTGGCTGATGCCCTTCGCGGCCCTCCTCGGCGCCGCGCTCCTCACCGCCGCCGACGTGCTCGGGCGCATCGTCGCGCGGCCCGCGGAGCTCGACGTGGGGATCATCACGGCGCTCATCGGCGCGCCCTTCTTCATCCACATCGTCCGCCGGCAGCGGGTGCGGGCGCTGTGACGGCGACCACGCCCCGGGACGCGACGACGTCCCCCGCCCCGGATCCGCATCCCTCCGCGCCGGCATCCGCGCGCGTGTCCCGCACGGCCGACGTCGTCGCGCACGGCCGCCGCCGTCGGACACGCCGTCGCCGTGTCGTCGTGGCCGTGCTCGCCGTGCTCATCGCGGCCGCCGCGCTCACCTCCCTGATGGTCGGCAACACCTCCTACCCCCTCGACGTCGTGGTCCGCGTGGCGCTCGGCGAGGACGTCCCCGGGGCGACCTTCTCCGTCGGCCGGCTGCGCCTGCCCCGCACGGCCCTCGCCGTGATCGTCGGCATGTGCTTCGGGCTCTCGGGCGTCGCGTTCCAGACGATGCTGCGGAACCCGCTCGCGAGCCCGGACATCATCGGCATCTCGGCAGGCGCCAGCGCCGCGGCGGCCTTCGCGATCGTGACGCTGTCGCTCGGCAGCACGGCGACCTCGGTCTTCGCGATCGTCGCCGGGCTGGCGGTGGCGCTCCTCGTGTACGGGCTCTCCTACCGCGGCGGCGTCGCGGGGACGCGCCTCATCCTCATCGGGATCGGCATCGCCGCCATGCTCGACAGCGCCACCTCGTACGTGCTCTCGACCGCGGCGGACTGGGACCTCCAGGAGGCCATGCGCTGGCTGACGGGGAGCCTCAACGGCGTCGGCTGGGGCGACGCCGTCCCGGTCCTCGTCGCGCTCGCGGTGCTCGGTCCCGTGCTGCTCAGCCGGTCGCGGGCGCTCGAGACCACGCAGCTCGGCGACGACACCGCGGCGGCGCTCGGCGTGCGGGTCGACCGCACGCGCCTCGTCGTGATCGTCGCCGCCGTCGGCCTCATCGCCTTCGCCACCGCCGCGACCGGCCCCATCGCCTTCGTCGCGTTCCTGTCCGGGCCCATCGCGGCGCGCATCGTCGGACCGGGCGGATCCCTTCTCGTCCCGTCCGCGCTCGTCGGCGCGCTGCTGGTCGTCGTCGGCGACCTCCTCGGGCAGCACGCGCTCGGGATCCGCCTCCCGGTCGGGGTCGTCACGGGCGTCCTCGGCGCCCCGTACCTCGTCTACCTCATCGTCCGCAGCAACCGCCGAGGAGCTTCCCTGTGACCACCACCCACGCCCTGCGCGTCGAGGACCTGACCCTCGGCTACGGCGACCGCACGGTGATCCGCTCGCTCGACCTGGTCGTGCCGCCCGGCCGCGTCACCGCCATCGTCGGCGCCAACGCGTGCGGGAAGTCGACCCTCCTGCGGTCGATGTCCCGGCTCCTCGCGCCGCGCGACGGGCGCGTGGTCCTCGACGGGCGCGACGTGCA
The DNA here is from genome assembly GCF_030816895.1 of Clavibacter sp. B3I6. Lineage (NCBI taxonomy): Bacteria > Bacillati > Actinomycetota > Actinomycetes > Micrococcales > Microbacteriaceae > Clavibacter > Clavibacter sp. B3I6. The sequence continues at coordinate 2,864,841 of NZ_JAUSYL010000001.1, read as the reverse complement.
CCGCATCCCCGCGAAGGAGCTCGCCCGGACGCTCGGCCTGCTCCCGCAGTCGCCCATCGCGCCGGAGGGGATCACCGTGTCCGACCTGGTGGGCCGCGGCCGCCACCCCCACCAGGGACTCCTGTCGCGGTGGAGCCGGGAGGACGACCTGGCCGTCGCGGAGGCGCTGGAGGCCACCGACACGGCCGCGCTCGCCGACCGCGCCGTCGACGAGCTGTCGGGCGGGCAGCGCCAGCGAGTCTGGATCGCCATGGCGCTCGCCCAGCGCACCGACCTGCTGCTGCTCGACGAGCCGACGACGTTCCTCGACGTCAGCCACCAGGTGGAGGTCCTCGACCTGCTCACCGACCTCAACCGGTCCCGCGGCACGACCGTGGTGATGGTCCTGCACGACCTCAACCTCGCGGCCCGGTACGCCGACCAGCTCATCGCGCTCGCCGACGGGCGCCTGCACGCGGCCGGGCCGCCGTCCGAGGTGCTGACCGAGGAGTGCGTGCGGGCGGTGTTCGGGCTGGAGAGCCGGGTGATCGTGGATCCGACCTCGGGCCGCCCCCTGATGCTCCCGCTCGGGCGGCACCACGTGGCGGAGGCCGCCGTGGTCGGGGGCGCCGTGGTCGGGGGCGCGGTGGTCGGGGGCGCTGCCGCCCCTCCCGCGCCGGCCGCGCACGGCATAGCCTGAGCGGACCCGCACGCGACGAGGAGGCCGCATGCCCGACGACGGCGCATCCGCTCTCGGCGACGCCGGCGCGCGTCACACCGACGACGCCGCGTTCGCCCGGCGCCTGCGCGACGATGCGGCCACCGGCCGGCACCTCGAGGCGCTCCGCCGCGACGCCTACGGCCGGGCGGCGACCGACGCGCGGCTCGTCCCCGTCCCGGACGCGCTGCGCCGCGTCACCGGCATCGAGGATCCCGCGCTGCCCGCCCCGCTCGTGGCCCTGCTGACCGAGGAGGCGCGGCTCGTCGCCGAGGGCCGGGCCCTGCTCGACGGCGACCGCGGCGCCGCCCGCGTCGAGCCCATCGAGCCCGCCGAGCCCGCCGACGACCGGCGCCCCGGGCCGACGGGCGCCGACCCGGTGCCGCCCCGCGACGCGCCCGCGTCCGGCGATCCCGGCGCGCGCGCCGACCCCCTCGACCCGCGGACCCGACGCCCCGTCCCCCTCCGGCGACGCACCGTCGTCGCCGTGGTCGCGGCGGCCCTCGTGGTCGGCGCCCTCGGCGGCACCGTCGCCGCCGACCTGCGCGACGCCCCCGATCCCGCCACGGCGACGTCCGCCGCGGACGGGCGCGGCTCGCGCGTCGAGGCGATGGGCACGCCCGACGGCCGCCGCCTGTCCGCCGCCTCCGCCCTCCCCGCCTTCACCGCACCGCCGCCGCCGCACGTGGCCGCGACCGAGGAGGAGCTCGCCGCCGCCTACCGGCAGGAGGCCGACATCGACTGGGACGCGTTCACCTCGGACGTGCCGGACGCCGTGCGGCCGGATGTCGCCCTCGAGCGTGTCGTGTCGCCGGAGGACTTCCCCGCGCAGCAGGTGGCGTGCCTCACGGCGGCCGGGTACCACGCCGAGGCGACGGGGGACGGCGGCATCACGTACCAGGACGGCGATCCGGTCGCGATCTGGACCTGCCACACCCGCTTCCCGATGCAGCTCCCCGACCCGCTGAGCGACGCCGAGCTCGCGTACCGGCACGACTACATCGTCTCCTTCGTCCTCCCCTGCTACGCGATGGAGGGGTCGCCGTACATGGACGCCGTGCCCGCGCGCGAGGACTTCGTGGCACGCACGCGGTCGGGCGCCCCCTGGTTCCCGTACCCGGATGACGCGGACAACGCGCTCCTGGAGCGCTGCCCGTCCGCGCCGCCGGCGTGGCGATGAGCGACGCACCGCGCTCCGACGCCGCGCGCTCCGATGACGCGCGCTCCGACGCCGCCGACGCCCGCGCCCTCGCCCGGCGCCTCCGCGACGACCCCGCCGCGACGCGCCGACTCGACGAGCTGCGGCGTGCGGCCTTCGGGCGCGACGGATCCACGGCGCCGCTCGCCGAGGTCCCCGCGCCCCTCCGCGCGCGCACGGGCGTCGACGCGGTCGAGCTCCCGGTGCCGCTCGTCGCGCTGCTGGCCGAGGAGGCCCGGCTGACGGACGAGGGCGCGGGGCTGCTCGCCGCGGACGCGCCGGGGCCCGTCTCCACGCCGTCGACGGGGCCTACGGCCGACGGCGGCGCTGACCCTGCTGCCGCCGATCCGATCGGTGACCGGTCCACGGACACGCGGGCGGACGCCGGCACGCGGGAGGACCCGTCCGCGCCGCACCCCCGCCGACTCCGCCCCGCTCCTCTCGCGGCCGTCGCGGCCGGCCTCCTCCTGCTCGCGGGGCTCGGATCCGCGGCCGCCTCGGGCGCGTTCGACGTGACCAACCCGGATGGAAGCGCGGCCGAGGCGGGCCGGTCGTCGACGGGACCCGGTGACGCGGACGCGGACGCCCCGGCCACCCCGCCGCGCGGCCAGGCCATGGGCACCGCGGACGGCCGCCGCGGGTCGGCCGTGCCCGACTTCTCGGCGGACCCGCCCGTCCCGCTCCCGTCGGGCGGGGAGGAGGACGCCTCCGCGCGCGCCGACGCCGAGTGGGCGGCCGTGCTGGCCCGGGATTCCGACGCGGTGCGGCCCGACGTCCGCCCGGAGCTCACCGTACCGGCCGACCGCTGGCTGGAGCAGCACGCGGCGTGCCTGCGCGCGTCCGGGGTGGACGTCGGCGTCGTCGACCCGGACGCGGACGCGCGGCTCTCCGCGTCCGAGGTGGATCCCGTGCTCGCCTACGCCTGCTCCGTCCGGTTCCCCGCCGCCGAACCCTGATCCGCGGACGCGCCCGACCCGCCGCCCCGCCTGCTGAGGACGCTTCTCATGTCCCCGCGGTTAGGGTGGAGCCCGTGCGCGCCCTCCTCGGACCCCGGCCCCGCGCCACCGGTCCGCGATGACGGACCGGCACAGCCCCTGGGCACCCGACGACGGCGCCTCCCCCTTCGACCGCCCGGCGCGCCCCCGCCGCGAGCGCACCCGCGACCGCCGGGCACGCGAGAGCGCGGCCGCGCCCGCCGCCGCGACGGCACCCGAGGCCGCAGCCTCTGCCGGAGCCCCCGCCTCCGCCGTCGCGACCGCCACCCGCCCCCGCGACGCCCGCGCCGCCGACCACCACGGCCACGACCACGGATCCGCCGCCACCCGCGCCTCCCGCCCCGCGACCCCCACCGGCCTCCGCTCCGGGCTCGCGACGGGCCTCGCGCTCGTCCTCCTGCTGCTCGCCCTCCGCGCCGCCTCCCCCGCCCTCGGCGACAGCGTCCTGCCCGACCGGCTGCAGGACCTCGTCACGCTGTCGGTCAGCGTCATCGTGGAGTCGCTGCCGTTCGTGATCCTCGGCATCGTCCTGTCGATCGCCGTGCAGGTGTGGGTGCCGCCGGGCGTCATCGAGCGCCGTCTGCCCAGGAACCCGTTCGCCCGCCGCGCCTGCATCTCGTTCCTCGGCATGGCGCTGCCCGTCTGCGAGTGCGGCAACGTGCCGCTCGCGCGCGGCCTCGTGGTGCGCGGCTTCACGGTGCCGGAGTCGATCACGTTCCTGCTCGCGGCGCCGATCCTCAACCCGATCACGATCATCACGACGCACGCGGCCTTCGGCTGGGACGGCTGGATCCTCGTGGCCCGGATCGTCGGCGGCTTCCTCATCGCGAACGTGGTCGGCTGGCTGTTCAGCCTCCACCCGCAGCCCGACCGGCTCCTCACCGACGAGTTCCGCGCCGAGTGCGCCCTGCCCGACGCGCACGCGCACGGCGGCGCGCGCGTCCGGAAGTCGATCTCCCTGTTCGGCCGCGAGGCGACCACGATCATGCCGGCGCTCGTCATCGGCTCGCTGCTCGCCGGCCTCATCCAGGTCGCCGTGCCGCGCGAGGTGCTCGTCACGCTCGGCGGCAGCCCGATCCTGTCGGTGCTCGCGCTCATGCTCCTCGCCTTCGTCGTCTCGGTCTGCTCCAACGTCGACGCGTTCTTCGTGCTCTCGTTCGGATCCGTGTTCCTGCCGGGCGGCATCGCCGCGTTCCTCGTGTTCGGCCCGGTCATCGACGTGAAGATGCTCGCGCTCATGCGCACCACCTACTCGACCCGCACGCTCGTGATGATCACCTCGGTCGTCGCGCTGATCAGCCTCGCGCTGGGATGGGGTGTCAATGCGATCGCCTGACGACCGGACGCCCGAGGACCAGGAGCCCGAGGGCCGCAGCCCCGACGGCCGCACACCCGACGGCCGGACCTCCTTCGCCCTCCGCCCTGTCCGACGCCGCCGCGCGGCCGGCGGCGCGCGCCTCCTCCACGGTGGGCCTCGTGCTGCTCGCGGCGTGCGTCGTCTCGACGCTGTGGCTCACGATCACCGGGCAGCTCGGCCTCTACATCCACCCGCGCTACTTCGTCTTCACCGGGATCATGGCCGTGATCGGCCTGGTCGCGACCGTCGCCGGCTTCGCGCTGCGCCCCGCGGATGCCGCGGAGGAGCACGACCACGACCCGCTCGGCCTCGCCGCCGCCGCTCCCGCGACCCGCTCGGCCGAGCGCCGGCGACTCCGCGCGCGCGTCGGCCGCCTCGCCGTGGCGGGCGTCGTCACGATCACGGTCGTCGCGGTCCTCGTCCTCCCGCCGCGCACCCTCACCTCGAGCACCGTCACGCAGCGGGCCCTCAACTCGAGCACGGTCGCCTCCGACGCCGCGCCCGACGAGGAGCTCCTCGGCACGAGCGACTTCTCCACGCTGGGCGTCAAGGACTGGTCGGTGCTCCTGTCGCAGACCACCGACCCGACCTTCTTCACCTCGAAGTCCGTCGACGTCACGGGCTTCGTGAGCGCCGACCCCGACGACCCGGAGGACGTCTTCTACGTCACGCGCTTCGTCGTCACGTGCTGCGCGGTCGACGCGCAGCCCGTCGGCGTGCCCGTCTACCAGCCGGGCTGGGCCTCCACGCTGGAGGTCGACGAGTGGGTGCGGGTCACCGGCCCGTTCGCCTCGAACCCCAGCGCGAAGAGCCGCCAGCCGCTCGCGGTGATGCCGCAGGGCGTCGAGCAGGTCGAGCAGCCCGCCGACCCCTACGTGTACTGAGCCGCCCGTGACCGACGCCGCCGCCTCCCCGCGCGCCTTCCGCCGGGCGTTCACCGCCGTGATCGTGGTGCTCGCGCTCGTCTGCGGCGGCCTGCTCGCGGTCGCCGGCAGCCAGGGGCCGCGGCTCGTGCGCACGGACGTGGATCCGCTCGCCGTCGTGCAGCAGTCCCGCCAGCGGCTGGTGCTCGCGGCGAACCGGCCGCTCCAGCCCGTCGACGCGTCCAGGATCCGGATGGAGCCCGGCGCGGACTTCCGCGTGGACACGCAGGCCGACCGGATCATCATCGACTTCGACCGGCCGCTGGCCTACGACGCCGACTACACGGTCGCGATCGACGACGTCCGGGGCATCGGCGGCGGGCCCGCGTCCGACCTCCGCACGTCCTTCCGCACGGGCGACCCCGGCATGTACGTGCTCATCCGCGGCGGCGAGCAGCAGGCCGACCGCATCGTGCGGCAGACGGTGGCCGGCACCGGGTCCGGCGCGAGCGACGTGGTGTTCGAGGCCACCAAGATCCAGGAGTACGCGGTCGTCGGGCAGTCGCTCGTGGTCGCGACGCTCGAGGACGACGGCACGAACGGCCTGGTGATCGCGGCGCTCGACGGCTCCGGGCAGGTGCCCCTGCCGCTCCCGGACCGGGGCACGCTGCAGGACCTCCACGCCGAGGACGCGGGCACCACGGTCGGCTTCCGCTTCACGAGCGCCGACGGCGACCGCTTCGACGACGCGCTCATGGTCGACGACGTCGCGTCCGGCGCCGCGCCCACGCCCGTGGTCGGGCTCGACGGGCGGGACCTCAGCGTGCAGGCCTGGGGCTTCGTGCCCGGCCGGCCGCAGCTCGTGGCGCACGGGCAGGACGGCGACCTGTTCCTCGTGACGGTCGACGGATCCACGCCCCTCGTCCCGCTGGGCCGTCACGGCACGCTCGGCCCGTTCTCCGCCGACGGCACGCGCCTCGCGGTGACGGACCCCGGGTCGACCACCGAGATCGACCTCCGCACGGCCGAGCAGACCACGCTGCCGACCGAGACCGGCGGCGCCGACCTGCAGTACGACGGCGCGATCTCCTTCGTGCCCGGCGACGACGGCGCCGTGCTCCGCGTGCGCACGGCGCTCGATCCCGCGACCGGCGCCGCGACCCAGCGCCTGGTGGTCGTGCGCGGCGGCACCGCGAGCGACGTGTACGTGCCCGCGGACCCGGCGACCCGCATCACCGGCCTCACCGTCACGCCCAACGGCCGCTTCGCGCTGCTCGAGACCGTCCCGGATCCGGCCCGCGGCGCCAGCGACGACTACCCGCGGAACCCGCGCGACACGACGGTGACCACGCTCCTCGTCGAGCTCGCGACCGGCACCGTGACCCGCAGCGTCGCGGGCTTCGAGGTCACGATCGGCTGACGCGCGTGCGGCGGTCCGCCGTAGCCTGAGCCGACGGGACGACACGACGCGTCCGGGGACGGGCTGGGAACGTGACGGGATCGGACCACCTGCTCGCCGTCGCCTTCTCGGAGGCGCGCGCGAGGCTCCTGCGCACGGAGGCCGGTCGACGGCCCGAGGACGCCACCGGCGATCGGCCGGACGCCTTCGACGCCCGCTCCACGCCGGTGCCGGGCTACGCGCCCCTCGCCCCTCGCGTCCGCTGGTGGCGACGCCTCCGCCGCTGACGCGCACGACGTCCGTCGTGCCGCCGACCGCGACCGCGGTGCACCGGAACCGCGCACCGGGCGCCGCGCCCGGACGCGCCGACGGCCCCGGCTCCCCGGAGGGGAGACGAGGCCGTCGATGCGTTCCGCTGTGATCGCAGGTGGTGCTTCCCCGGCGTGTGCCGGGTGGGTGCTACTTGGTGTTGACGGTGATCTTCGCGATGCCGACGACGAGCTCGTCGGTGACCGCGTCGGTGCCGAAGGTGCTGTTCAGCAGCGCGGCGGCGTCGGGGCTGACCTTGACCGTGGTGCCCTCGAGGACGGCGTTGTCGCCCTCCATCGCGAGGGGCTTCAGGGTCGTGCCGTCGAGGTTGAAGATGTAGACGTCGTTCATGATCTCGCCCTCGCCGACCTGGACCGAGCCCGTGAGGCGGCTCGTGCCGGGGTCGATGACGAAGTCGGTGAGCTTCACGACGGTCTCGCCGGCGGTGAGGCTGATGCCGGAGCCGTCGTGGTCGATCTCGCCCTGGACGTAGGGGCGGTAGTCCATCTCGGGGTCGTAGTAGTCGACGTTGCCGCCGGTGATGGGGAACGCGAGGGTGCCGGTGGCGGCGTCGAGGGTCGCGCCGCCGATGACGCCGGGGGTCAGGCCCAGGGTCGTGAGGGCGCTGGCGAAGCCGGCGTCGAGGGTGACCTTGGTGTCGACGCCGGTCAGGGTCGGGATGGACGCGAGCGGCGTGGGGTCGGCCTCGGTGGTGGCGGACGCGGACGGCGCGGCGGAGGACGAGGACGACGGGGTCTCGGCGGGGGTGGAGCAGGCGGCGAGGCCGACGATGAGGAAGCCGGCAGCGGTGAGGCTGAAGACGGACTTGGTGAGGTTGCGCATGGGAGTTCCTTCGCTGTGTGGACCGGGGTTCCGCCCGGTACCCCCGGGCGACACAGGGACTTCGGCACCGCGGCGGAACGGGTTGGGGACCGCGCTCCTTTCCCAGGGGAACGCCAGGTTGGCCGGCCGCGCCCCCGGGATCACGGGGCGGAGCGCCGCGCGGCTCCGACGGAGGTGTTGACATCGCGACTGTCGCCGATATATCGTCGCTACATCGCGACAGCACGCCGCGATCCCCTGACATCACCTGACCGGAAGGAGCGCTCATGCGCACCCACCACCACCACGACGACCACGGGTCGTCCCGCTCCCACGACGGATCCCCCGCCGCCCCCCACGAGCCCCGCATGCAGCACCACCGCGGCGGCCGCCCGCGCATCATGCCGGGCCACCCCCTCGCCCGCGGCTTCCACCCCGGCGAGGGAGGCTCCGGCTTCCCCGGGTTCCCGGGCTTCCCGGGCATGGGCGGCTTCGGCGGCCCCGGCTTCGGCGGCGGCTTCGGCCCGGGCCGCGGACGCGGCGGACGGGGTCGCGCCCGCCGCGGCGACGTCCGGCTCGCGATCCTCTCGCTCCTCGCCGAGGCGCCCTCGAACGGCTACGGCCTCATCACCGGCATCGCCGCGAAGAGCGAGGGCGCCTGGCGGCCGAGCCCCGGATCCGTCTACCCCACGCTCCAGCACGCTGGTCGACGAGGACCTCATCGTCGCCGACGAGACCGGCGCGAAGAGCGTCTACTCCCTCACGGACGCGGGCCGCGCCCACGTCGCCGAGCACCAGGCGGAGATCGACGCGGCCTGGGCCGCGACCACCGACAAGTCCGAGGGCGAGGACGCGTTCCAGACGAGTCTCATGAAGCTCATGGGCGTGGTGAAGCCCCTCATGCACGACGCGACCGACGCCCAGCGCCAGGCCGCGGCGGCGAAGCTCGACGAGACGCGGCGCGCGCTGTACGCGATCCTCGCCGACTGATCCCCCACCGGCGCACCCGCGCCGCGCACGACGACGGCCCCCGCTGCTGCGGGGGCCGTCGTCGTGCGTGCGGGAGGCGGATCAGCTGATCGCGGCCCCCGTGTCGAGGTCGTCGCCCGACTCGAGGTACGGGCCGTCCGACTGCGTGATGTCGATGCCGAGGCCGTCGTCGTCCGCGTCGTCGTCCGCGACGGAGTCGTCGTCGAGCGGCACGACGCGCTCGGCGTCGACGGCCTCCGCGGCGTCGCGCCCGTCGGTGCCCACGGCCTCCTCCTCGTCGATGCCGGTGTCGTCCAGGTCGCGGTCCGCGGGATCGCGGGGGTTCTCGATGTCGCTCACGGTGCTCTCCTCTGCTGGTCGATGCGGCGCGCTCGCGCCGCCCCTCGACGGTACGCGCCCTGGCTCCGGGTGACCCGGGATCGTTGCGCGGGGAGGCGGATCAGGCGACGGAGACCGTGACCCCGTGCCAGCCGGTCGCGCCGTCGGGCGCGGGCGGGGCCTCGTCGGAGGTCTGCGTCGCGCCCGTCGTGTCGGTGGCGCGCACCTCCACGCGGTGGGATCCGCTCGTCGCGTCCCACGCGTACGACCACTGCCGCCAGGTGTCCGCGCCCACGCCGTCGCCGAGCGTGGCCTCCACCCAGTCGCCCTCGTCGACGCGCACCTCCACGCGGTCGATGCCGGTGTGCTGCGCCCACGCCATCCCCGCGACCGCGACGCGGCCGGCGTCGACGCGCACGCCGGAGCGCGGGGTGTCGATGCGCGAGCCGGTCTTGATGGGGCCGCGCTCGGTCCAGCCGCGCGTGGACCAGTACGCGACGTCGTCGGCGAAGGTCGTGACCTTCAGCTCCGTGACCCACTTGGTCGCGGAGACGTAGCCGTAGAGGCCGGGCACGACCATCCGCACGGGGAAGCCGTGCTGCTGCGGCAGGGGCTCGCCGTTCATGCCGACCGCGAGGATCGACGCCCGGTCGGGATCCGTGAGCGCCTCGAGGGGCGTGCTCGCGGTCCAGCCGTCCTGGCTCGTGGAGAGCACCATGTCGGCGCCCGCGGTCGGGCGCGCGCGCTCGAGGAGCAGGCGGATGGGGTAGCCGAGCCACGTCGCGTTGCCGATGAGCTTGCCGCCGACCTCGTTGGACACGCAGGCGAGCGTGGCCACGTGCTCCTCGAGGGGCAGGGCGAGCAGCTCCGGGAACGTGATCTCGACCTCCTCCTCGACCATGCCGGTGATCCGCAGCCGCCAGGACGCGGCGTCGACCGAGGGCACCTGCAGCGCCGTGTCGATGCGGTAGAAGTCGCCCGAGGGCGTGACGAAGGGCGCGAGGCCGGGGATCCCGAGCTCGGCGGAGGCGGGGATCGCGGCGGCCGGCGCGGCGGCGCGCGGGAGCACGAGGGTGCGGCGGAAGTCGTCGACGCGGGCGGCGGCGGCGTTGAGGCCGCGGGCCACGGATCCGGCGACGACGGACGCGACGCCCGCGACCACGGTCATCACGAGGAACGTGCGGCGCTCGACGCGGGCGCCGCCGCCCGACGTGAGCGGGGCGCGCGCGGCCGGACGGGCGAGGGCGCGCACGGGCTCGGCGGCCTCCGCCGACGCGGCGGACGCGCGGTCGGCGGCGTCCCGCCAGTCGCGGAGGCGGTCGGCGCCGCGGTGCAGGATGAAGACGCCCGCGATCATGCCGACGATCGTCGGGATCGCGGCGGCGCCCGTCGCCCCGGCGCGCGTGGTCGCGGCGAGGACGGCGACGCCGGCGAAGAGCGCGAGCACGACCACGCCGAGCGGCGGGCGGCGCACCTGCAGGATCCCGGCGAGCGCGGCGGCGACGAGCACGACGACACCGAGCACGACGATCAGCGCGACCTTGTCGCCCGTGCCGAACAGGGCGATCACCGCGTCCTTGACACCCGGCGGCACGAGGTCGATGACGAGAGCGCCGACCGCGAGGACCGGGCTCGCCGCGGGCGCGACGAAGGCGGCCGCGATCTCGGCCACGGCCAGGACGGCCAGCGCCGCGACGACCCCCAGGAGCGCGGACCACGCGCGGAGGGCCGCGCGGGTCACGCGGTGACCGGCTTGCTGTACGGGAGGATCACGTCGAAGCGGCAGCCGCCGTCGACGTTCTGGACGGTGACGTCGCCGTCGTGCGCGCGCACGATGCCGCGGACGATCGCGAGGCCGAGGCCCGCGCCGCCGCCGCCCGACGCGTATCCGCCGTCGTGCGTGGACTCCGCGTGCACGGCGGGATCCGGCTCCGCGGGCTCGTCGGCGGCCGCGGGCTCCGGGAAGTCCGGTCCGAGGGCGGCCCGCTGCGCGGCGCTCCCGGCGTAGGCGCGCGGGGTGCGGGATCCGGTGGAGCGCCAGCCCGCGTCGAACACGCGCGGGAGGTCGTCCTCCGGGATGCCGCCCGCGGTGTCCTCCACGGAGAGGACGGCGAGGTTGCCGGAGTCGCGGTGCGCGGAGATGACGATGCGGCCGCCCGGGAGGGACTGCTGGATCGCGTTCATGACGAGGTTGCCGACGACGCGCGACAGCTCGCGGGGGTCGCCCTGCACCACGAGGTCGTCGTGCGCGGTCACGCCGCGGAGGTCGACCTGGCGCGCCTGCGCGACCGGGCCCAGCTCGGCCACGGTGTCGCTCACGACGTCGTAGAGGGAGACGCGCTCGACGGCGAGCTCCAGGCTGCCCGAGTTGATGCGCGACAGCTCGAACAGGTCGTCGACCATGCCGTTGAGGCGGTTCGCCTGCACGCGGATCTGCCGGAAGTAGCGGTGCTCGTCGTCGACCATGCCGTCCTCGAGCGACTCCGCCATGGCGCGGATCCCGGCGAGCGGCGTGCGCAGGTCGTGCGACATCCACGCGATGAGCTCGCGTCGGCTGCGCTCCTGCGCCTCCATGCGGTCGCGCGCGTCGGCGAGGCGGCGGTTGGCCGCGCTCAGCTCGCGCGCCAGCTGCGCGAACTCGGTGCTGGTGGGGCGGCCGGGCTCGACCGCGGCCTCCTCGCCCATGGACGCGGCGTAGCGGCCGAGCTCGCGGCTGCCGCGCACGAGGGTCATGCCGAGCATCGCGGCCATGACGAGGGAGACGAGCGCGGAGACGGCGGCGACGGACAGGAACGCGGTGAGGCCGGCGTCGTCGACGAGCATCGTCGCGGTGACGGCGACCATGCCGCCCACGACCGAGAGCACGGCGGCGAGCGCGACCACGCAGATCTGCAGCACGAGCGAGCGGCGGCGGAGCAGGCGCAGCAGGACGCTCGCGCCGAGGCCGACGACCGCGGCGCAGACGAGCGCCGTCAGGACGACGACGAGGAAGGAGTCGGGGGTCACGCGTCGCTCCCGGCGGGCGTCGCGGGGGCGGTGGGCGCGACGGGCGCGGCCGGCGACGCGGCGTCCGGGTCGAAGCGGTAGCCCACGCCCCACACGGTGCCGAGGAGCACGGGATGCGCGGGATCCGCCTCGATCTTCTCCCGCAGCCGCCGCACGTGCACGGTGACGGTGGAGAGGTCGCCGATCTCCCAGCCCCACACCGAGCGGAGCAGGTCGTCGCGCCCGAAGACGCGGCGCGGGTTCCGCAGGAGGAAGGCGAGGAGGTCGAACTCGCGGGAGGTGAGCGAGAGCATCGCGCCCGCCTGGTGGATCTCGCGCGCGCCGAGGTCGAGCACGAACGGGCCCGCGACGAACGCCGGCTCCGGCTGCGCCTCCGGCACGGTGCGGCGGAGGACGGCGCGCACGCGCAGCACGAGCTCGCGCGGGGAGAAGGGCTTCGCGAGGTAGTCGTCGGCGCCGGCGTCGAGGCCGTTGACGCGGTCCTCGCCCTGGCCGAGCGCGGTGAGCATCACGACGGGGACGGGCGACTCAGGGTGCTCCGCGCGGATCCGGCGGCACACCTCGAGGCCGTCGAGGCCGGGGAGCATGCGGTCGAGCACGACGAGGTCGGGCATGCGCTCGGTGGCGACGCGCACGGCCTCCAGGCCGTCGGCGACCGTCTCCACCTGGAAGCCGGACGCCTTGAGGTAGCGGCACACGACCTCGTTGACGGTCGGGTCGTCCTCGACCACGAGGATGCGGCGGCCGCGCAGGGGGTCCTGGCGCGTCGGGTCGGGGCGCGCGGACTCGGGGCGTGCCGCGTCGGCGCGCGCGGGATCGGAGGTGGGGCTCACCCGGCCAGGATATGCGCCGGTCCCTGGGGTGCGCCCGGGCGTGTCCGGCTTGCGAGGCAGCCGTCACCCCTCGGGGCCCGGCGACGCCCGCGGGCGGCCCGGCCTCCTAGGCTCGACGGATGACGCAAGCGCTCGTGGACGTGGTCCTCCCCTGCCTCGACGAGGAGGAGGCCCTGCCGTGGGTGCTCGGCCGCCTGCCGGAGGGGTACCGGGCGATCGTCGTGGACAACGGGTCCACGGACCGCTCCGCCGACGTCGCGCGGGAGCACGGCGCCCTCGTGGTCACGGAGGCCCGCCGCGGGTTCGGCGCCGCCGCGCACGCGGGGCTCGAGGCCGCGACGGCGCCGCTCGTCGCGTTCTGCGACGCCGACGCGTCGATGGATCCCGCGCTCCTCCCCCGCGTGGTCGACCCCGTGCGGCACGGCGAGCGCGACCTCGTGCTCGGGCGGCGGATCCCGTCGACGCGCGGTGCCTGGCCGCTGCACGCGCGGATCGCGAACCTGGAGCTCGCCCGACGGCTCCGGCGGATCACGGGCGTGCCGCTGCACGACCTCGGCCCGATGCGCTGCGGCCGGCGCACCGAGCTGCTGGGCCTCGGGATCCTCGACCGGCGCAGCGGCTATCCGCTGGAGATGCTGCTGCGGGCGTCGGCGGCGGAGTGGCGCATCCTGGAGGTGGAGATGCCGTACGCGCCGCGCGTGGGGCGGTCCAAGGTGACCGGCACCGTGCGCGGGACCGTCCAGGCGGTGCGCGACATGTCGCGCGTGCTGGCCGAGGCGCGCGCCGCGGCCGCCGACCGCACCCCGGGAGGAGCCGCGTGACCGCCGTCGTCGTCATCGCCAAGGAGTGCATCCCGGGCCGCGTGAAGACGCGCCTGCATCCGCCGTTCACGCTCGAGGAGGCGGCCGAGCTCGCATCCGCGGCCCTCGCCGACACGCTCGCTGCCGTCGACGCCGCCGCCCCCGACCGCCGCGTCCTCCTCTTCGACGGCACGACGCCGCCCGCCGAGGCCGCCGGCTACGACGTGATCCCGCAGGTCGCGGGCGACCTCGACGAGCGGCTCGCCGCCATGTTCGACGCGCTCGACGGCCCCGTGCTGCTCGTCGGCATGGACACCCCCCAGCTCACGGCGGACCTGCTCCGCCCCGTGCTCGACTCGTGGGCGGACGGCGCCCGCGGCCCCGACGCCTGGTTCGGCCCGGCGAACGACGGCGGCTTCTGGGCGCTCGGGCTGCGCGATCCCGACGGCGCCCTCGTGCGCGGCGTCCCCATGTCGCGCGGCGACACCGGGGCCATGCAGCTCTCGCGCCTGATCGACGCCGGGCTCGACGTCGCGATGCTCCCGGAGCTCACCGACGTGGACACCGTCGACGACGCCCGGGAGGCCGCCGCGGCCGCGCCCGCCCATCGCTTCGCGGTCGCGCTCCGAACCCTGATGACCGCCGCGGACACCCGCGACGCGCCCGCACCGACCGCACCACCGCAGGGGGACCCCGCATGAGCCTGGCCGTCGACCACCCCGAGGACCGCGTCGCGACGAGCGATCGCACGTTCGGATCCGGAGGCGGCGAGCCGTACGCCCGCGCGCTCCGGGACTCCGGCGAGGTGCTCTTCATGTCGCTCGCAGCGGATGACGGCAGCGCCGAGGTCATCGACATCAGCCGCTGGAGCGCCGCCGCCGACGCGGTCGACGTGAGCCTGCTGGTCGACGTCGCCGGACCCGTCCTCGACATCGGCTGCGGTCCCGGCCGCATGGTCCGCGCGGCCATGGACGCCGGTCTCGGCGCGCTCGGCATCGACGTCTCCCCCACCGTGGTGGAGATGGCCGCCGGTCAGGGCATCCCCGTCCTCCCGCGGTCCGTCTTCGAGCGGCTCCCTCGCGAGGGCGGCTGGGGCACGCTGCTCCTCCTCGACGGCAACATCGGCATCGGCGGCGACGCGGCCGCGCTCCTCGCCCGATGCGGCGAGCTGCTCGCCGATGACGGCGCGCTCGTGGTGGAGACCCACCCGGATCCCGCCCGCGACCGCACCTTCGAGTCCACGGTCGAGGACGGCCAGGGCCACGCGAGCGACCCCTTCCCGTGGGCGCAGGTCGGCCGCGACGCCGTCGCGCGCATGGCCGCCGACACGGGCCTCGTGCTCGATCAGTCCTGGGAGACCGAGGGCCGGTCCTTCTGCCGCCTCGTCCGCGCGTAGAGCGCGGCGATCACGGCCGTCGCCACCGCGGTGGCGACCCACATCAGCGCGAGGCGCGGCGCGTAGTCGGCGATGAGGATCGTCGGGTTCTCGTTGCCGATCGCCCGGGCCCGGATCTCCGGCACGACCACGAGCGTCATCACGGCCATCACCACGACGCCCGCCTGCACGACGACGAGCGCGACCGGGGGCAGCCGCCGGCCGGCCTTCCGCAGCAGCAGGCCCGCCGCGAAGACGACGGGCGACAGGATCGCGTCGTGCACGAGGATCGCGAGCAGCAGGAACACGGCGACGCCGATCACCTGGTCCGTGCGCTGCGTGTCGAGCAGCGTGCGGACGCCGACGGCGAGCCCGACGACGCCGACGGCGATGAGGGCCGCGCGGGCGGCGAGCATGCGACGGGCGCCGGTCATGACACCACCTCCAGGGTCGAGAGCCACTTGGTCTGCAGCACGCCGGGGCGCCCGGGCGCGATCATGCGCGCCGGGTAGCCGTGCTGGACGTCGAGGGGCGCGCCGTCGAGCTCCAGGGCGACGAGGGTGAGCGGGTCGCGCACGTACTCGGGGCCCATCTCGGTGCGCCGGAAGCCGCCGCGCTGCTCGAGGCTCGTGACCCGGAGGCGCGCGCCGGGGTCGGCGCCGACCGCGTCCATCAGGTCCCGGAGCCGGACGCCGCGCCACGTCGCCGACTGGCTCCAGCCCTCGACGCAGGCGATGGGCAGCGTCGCGGTGACGAGGTCCATGCCGCGGAGGTCCGCCATCGTGAAGGCGCGGGAGGCGGATCCGGCGGTGACGGTGAGGGTCCACGCGGGATCCACCGCGGACTCGGTGACGCCGGCCGCCTCGGCCGTGCGGTTGACGGGCAGCGCCTGCGGGCCGGTGCCCATGACGCGCGGGCCGAAGGCGTTGAAGGGGGCGAGGAACCGGAAGGACTGCCCCGCGGTGAGGCCCACGACCGCGGCGACGGACGCGCCGACCGCCACGAGGAAGCCGCGTCGGGCGACGGGGGCCGGCGTGACGGGGGTGTCGTCGATCCAGGCGAGGACCCGGCCGGTGACGCCGCGGGGCGCGGACGCGGACGCCACGGCCGCGGGCGCGTCGACGGCGGGCGCGTCCTCCACGATCGGCGACTCGTCCGCCTGCCCGCGCCGCCAGTGCCCGGCGATCGCGGGCAGCTTCACGCCGATGTGGATCGCCAGCGATCCGACCACGACGAACGCCAGCGCCCAGTGCGTCTGCCGGAAGTAGAAGGGGAACGGCACCCACTGGAAGGTGTTGAGGAGGCCGATGGCCACCTCGAGCAGCGACGCCCCCACGAAGACGGCGATCGACGCGCGCTCGAGGAACGAGACGACCCCGGTGACGGGCGGGTACGTGAGCAGCTCGGGGAAGACGATCCAGAGCTTGGCGAGCAGCAGCGGCACGCACGCGATGCCCGCCGCGATGTGGATGCCCTGCGACACCCGGTAGAGCGAGACGGGGGCCGTCGGGAAGCGCATCCACGGCAGCGGCTCCTGCAGGTAGTGGCTGTAGAGGCCGGTCGCGAAGCAGACCAGGAAGGCGAGGCCGAGGAGGCGCCCGATCACCACCGCGAGGCGCGTCGTGCGCGCGGGCGAGGCCAGGCGCCTCCGGGCCTCGTGCATCAGCGTCCGCATGGGGGCCTTCCGGCGTCTCGGGGGCGGGGGGTCGGGGTCGTGCGGCGATCGTCCGGGGCACGGCCGCCAAGATGGGGTGTGCGCACCGCCCTCACCGCCTTCGTCCTGCTCGTCATGGCCGCGCTCACCGGGTGGTCGGTGGTCGCGTTCGATCTGTTCGGCGAGGCCGACGACGAGGCGTTCTTCCGCCGCGAGGGTGCCGCGCCGTTCTTCTGGCTCGTCGTCGTGCTCTGGGTGGTGTTCGGAGCCGCGGTGCTCCTGGTGCGGAGACTGCCCGCCCGATCCGCCGCAGCGCTCATCATCCTCGGATCCGTGGGCCTCGGCGCCGCCGCCATGGCCGGTCCGCCGAACACCAGCACCGACTCCGCGCGCTACGCCTGGGACGGCATCGTGCAGAACGCGGGCGAGTCGCCGTACCGCTACACGCCCGCCGACCCGGCGTTGCGGGAGCTCCGGCCCGCGTGGCTGTACCCCGACACCGTCGCCCGCGCCGACGGCTCGGCGACCTGCACGGGCACCCGGATCCAGGGCCTCCGCGAGGAGGAGACGGCCGAGCCGATGTGCACGGCCCTCAACCGCCCCCACGTCCCGACCATCTACCCGCCCATGGCCGAGCTGTTCTTCGCGGGCGTGCGCGGCGTCGTGCCCGCGACCGCGGAGTACTGGGCCTTCCAGGCCGCCGGGCTCCTGATGATGACGGCGGTCACGCTCCTGCTCGTGCGGGCGCTGCGCACGCGCGGCCGACCCGTGTGGTGGGCCGCGCTCTGGGCGTGGTGCCCGCTCGTCGCGAGCGAGGTCGTCACCAACTCTCACGTGGACGCGCTCGGCGCGCTGCTCGCGCTCGCGGCCTCGCTGCTCGTCGCCGGGGGGATGCGCTGGCGGGGCGGCATCGCGCTCGGCGCGGCCATCGCGACGAAGCTCATCCCCGTGATCGCGGCGCCCGCGCTGCTGCGCCGGCAGCCGTGGAAGGTCATCACCGCCGCGGTCGTGACCTTCGCGCTGCTCTACGTGCCCTACGTCCTCACGACCGGTATCGCCGTGCTCGGCTACCTGCCGGGCTACCTGCAGGAGGAGGGCTACGAGGACGGCGGCCGGTTCCCGCTCGTGGAGCTCGTCGTGCCCGGGCGCCTCGGGCTGGTCGCGGTCGCGCTGATCCTCGCGGTCACGGCGGCGCTCGTCTGGTGGAGGACGGACCCGGCGGATCCGTGGCTCGGCCAGGTCGTGATGATCGGCGTCACGCTCCTCGCCGTGAGCCCGCGCTACTCCTGGTACGCGCTGCTGCTCATCCCGTTCATCGCCATGACGGGCCGCGGCGAGTGGTTCGCCGTCGTGGGGGCGCTGGCGCTGCGGCTGTTCGCGCCGGACGTCTGGGCGTGGCAGATCGCGCTCGTGGCGGCCCTGGCGATCGTCGTGGCCGGCTCGCTCGCGCGCCTCGGCCCGGACGGGCGCAGGCGGCTCGTGCCCGCGTCCGTGCGGCGGCGGCTCGGCCGGGCGCGCGTGCCGGCGGACGGGCCCGGCGCGGGCTGACCGGCGCCGCGCGGGCCGGTCGGGGTCGCGGTCCCGCCCGGTCAGGCGCCGCGCGGGAGCCGCACGTGCAGCCGCTCGCCCGCGGTCGGCCGGAGCACGGCGAAGCCGGCGGCGTCGAGCTCCGCCACGACCTCGGCGCCGTCGGCGAGCGCCGGGCCGGGCGACGGGGATCCGGTCGCCGCGTCATGTGCGTCCAGACGGAGGGCGACGCGGATGCGGCCGGCCGACGCCTCCACGCGGCGGACGACGCCGACGCCCCGCACGTGGCGGCCGTCGTCGTACCCGCCCTCGTCCGCGGCCGCGGATCCGGCACCGGGTCCGGCCTCGGCCCCGCGGGACAGCCGCACGTCGCCGGGCGCCGCGATCAGCACGGTCGGGCGCCCCGCGGCGTCCCTCCCCTCGATCCGGTTCATGCCCACGAGCCGCGCGACGTAGGCCGTCGCGGGCCGCGCGGCGACCTCCGCGGGCGCGCCCTCCTGCACGACGCGGCCGCCCTCGAGCACGTGGATCCGGTCCGCCAGCGCGAGCGCGTCCACGGGGTCGTGCGTGACGAGCACGGCCGCTCCGCCGAAGCGCCGGAGCTCCTCGGCGAGGAGGTCGCGCACGTCGAGCCGCGTGCCCGCGTCGAGCGCGGCCATCGGCTCGTCGAGGAGCAGCAGCGGCGGCTCCAGCACGAGCGCGCGGGCGAGCGCGACGCGCTGGGACTGCCCGCCGGACAGCCGGGCGGGCCGGCGGTCCGCGAGCTGCGCGATCCCGAGCCGGTCGAGGAGCGCGCGGGCGCGGTCGTCGGCGTCGGCCCGCGGGACGCCCTGCGCCCGCAGCCCGAAGGCCACGTTCGCGAGCGCCGTCAGGTGCGGGAAGAGCAGGTGGTCCTGGAAGACGACGCCCGCGCCCCGGCCCTCCGCGGGGATCCGCACGGCCGGGCCCGCGCCCACCTCCTCGAGCACGCGGCCGTCGAGCGCGACGCGCCCCGCGGTGAGCGGCACGAGCCCGGCGAGCGCGCGGAGCAGCGTCGACTTCCCGGCCCCGTTCGGCCCCACGACGGCCGCGACGGATCCCACAGGCACGCCGAGGTCGACGTCCAGGCGGAAGGCGGCGCGCTCCACGACGACGCGCGCCGCGAGGCCGCCGACGGGGACTCCGCGATCCCCGCGCCCGGCCCCGGGCGCGGCCCCGCTCACGCGTGCACCCCCGACGTCCACCGGTCGCGGAGCGACACCAGCACGACGACCGACACCGCGAGCAGCACGAGGCTGAGCACGACGGCGGCGTCGGGATCCGTCTGCAGCGCCAGGTAGGCCTCCAGCGGGATCGTCCGCGTCACGCCGGGGAAGCTGCCCGCGAAGGTCAGCGTCGCGCCGAACTCGCCGAGGGCGCGCGCGAAGCAGAGCACCGCGCCCGCGCCGATGCCCGGTGCGACGAGCGGCAGGGTCACCCGGCGGAACACCGTCCCGCGGCTCGCGCCGAGGGTCGCGGCGGCGTCCTCGAAGCGGCGGTCGGCGCCGCGCAGCGCCCCCTCCACCGCGAGCACGAGGAACGGCATGGCCACGAAGGTCTCGGCGATCACCACGGCGGCCGTCGTGAACGGGATCGTGATCCCCGTCAGCGCCTCGAGCGGCCCGCCCACGAGCCCGCGGCGCCCGAGCAGCAGGAGCAGGGCCACGCCGCCGATCACGGGCGGGAGCACGAGCGGCACCGTCACGAGCGCGCGGAGGATCCGCTGCACCACCGGCGGGCGCCCGGCCGGGCGCGCGAGCACGAACGCGAGCGGCACCCCGAGCACGAGGCTGAGCGCGGTGGCCGCGAGGGCGCTGCCGAGGGAGAGGCCGAGCGCGCGGGCGACGGCGGGATCCGCCAGCCGCTCCCCCAGCGTCGCCCAGGGCGCGCGCACCACGAGGGCGACGAGCGGCAGCACGAGGACGGCGAGGGCGGTTCCGGCGGGGATCCAGAGGAGGACGGGCACGCGGTCGGCCCGCTCGGCCCGGTCGTCACGGCGCACGGAACCCCGCGGCCTCGAAGCGGGCACGGGCGGCGTCGCCGGCCACGAAGTCGGCGAACGCACGGGCGGCCTCGGGCGACCCGGATCCGATGAGCGGCGCGACGACGAGGTCGGTGGTCACGTCGATGTCGTCGGGCAGGGGCACGCCCTCGACCCGCTCGCCCGCGGCCCGCACGTCGGTCGCGTACACGACCGCGGCGTCCACCTCGCCGAGCTCGACGCGTGTGAGGGCGGCGCGCACGTCCTGCTCGAGCGAGTCCGGCCGCGGGGCCACGCCCGCCTCCTCGAAGGCGGTCGCGGCCGCGGCGCCGCAGGGCACCTCGGGCGCGCAGACGGCGAACGTGCGGTTTGCGTCGGCGAAGTCGGCGAGCCCGGCCACGCGGCCGGGGTTCCCGGGCGGCACCGCGATCTCGAGGGCGTTGCGCGCGAAGACGCGCGGATCCGCGGCCGCCTCGCCCGCGTCGACGACGGTCCGCATGGTGGCGTCGGACGCGGCGGCGAAGACGTCGGCGGGCGCGCCCTGCACGATCGCCTGCGCGAGCGTCGAGCTCCCGCCGTAGGTCACGGTCACGGTGACGCCCGGGTGCGCCGCGGAGAAGTCGGCGGCGACCTCGTCCATGCTGCCCGTGAGCGACGCGGCGGCCTGCACCACGAGGGCGCCGGCGAGGGGGTCGGAGCGCGGGGGCGCCCGAGGCGGGGGCACCGGAGGCGCCGGGCGCGGATCCGCCCGGGGAGCACGCGGCCAGGAGCCCGGCGGCGGCGAGGACCGCGACGGCGACGGCGAGCCGCCGCCCGCGGCCCGCGCGGCCCGCGCGGGTCACGCCCGCCCGCCCGTGAGCGCGTCCGGCGCGAGCAGCTCGACGCCCACGGCCGTGGCCTTCACGGTCGCGACGGCGGGCGCGCCGACCTCGAGGCCGAGCTCGTCGGCGGCCTCGCGGCTGATGAGCGACACCATCCGGAACGGCCCCGCCTGGATCTCCACCTGCGCCATCACCCCGTCGCGCACGACGCGCGTCACGATGCCGGCCATGCGGTTGCGCGCCGACGCCTGCGGACCGCGGGCGACGGACGCGGCGAGCGCCCCGTCCGCGGCGAGCTCCGTCGCGAGGTGGGCGAGCTGCACGCCGTCGACCTGGATCAGCCGCCCCTCCCCGCGCACGAGGTCGAGTCGGCCGGCATCCGCCCAGCGCCGGAGAGTGTCGTCGCTCACGCCGATGAGCGCGGCGGCCTCGCTCACGCGGTAGCGGAACGGCGCCGGGGCGGGCGCGGCGTCCGCGACCGCCTGGGCGTCCGCCACTTTCTCGGCATCCGCGGCGCGCGACGGCGTGCGGTCCCTCTTCTGCGTCATGGAACGATCCTAGGCACCGCGCCCGCGGCGTGCGCTGATGCGACAGATCAGCCCCGCGTCGGGCCTGCCGCGACGCCGGCGTAGCCTGGTCCCATGAGCACCTCGCTGGGGATGCCGGCGATGCCGCGTCCCGCCGCCGCGCCGGGTCCCGCCCGGCCCGACGACCCGGCGCTCCTCGACGCCCACGGCCGCCGCGCGACCGACCTCCGCATCTCGCTCACCGACCGCTGCAACCTCCGCTGCACCTACTGCATGCCGGCCGAGGGGCTGCCCTTCACGCCCGACCGGCAGGCGCTGCAGCTCGCCGAGATCGAGCGGCTCGTGCGCATCGGCACGCGCGACCTGGGGGTGCGCCAGGTGCGCTTCACGGGCGGCGAGCCGCTGCTCCGCCGCGACCTCATCCAGATCATCGCCGCGTGCGCCGCGCTCCCCGACCGGCCCGAGATCTCCCTCACCACCAACGCGATCGGCCTCTCGTCCCGCGCGCAGGCGCTCGCCGACGCCGGGCTCGACCGGATCAACGTCTCGCTCGACTCCGTGCACGCCGAGACCTTCCGCCTCATCACGCGTCGGCCGTTCCTCGAGCGCGTGCTCGAGGGCATCGACGCGGCGGCGGCCGCCGGGCTCGCGCCCATCAAGATCAACGCGGTGCTCGTGCGCGGCGTCAACGACGACCAGGCCGCGGACCTCCTCGCCTGGGCGGTGCAGGGCGGCCACCAGCTCCGCTTCATCGAGCAGATGCCGCTCGACGCCGACCACGCATGGGACCGGGACGAGATGATCACGGCGGCCGAGATCCGCGCGCGCCTGTCGGAGCGCTTCACGCTCGTGCCCGACGAGGAGCCGCGCGACGGCGCCCCCGCGGAGCTGTGGCGCGTGCACTCCCGCGAGGGCGGCGCGGGCACCGCGATGCTCGGCCGCGTCGGCGTGATCGCGAGCGTCACCGAGCCGTTCTGCGCCGACTGCCGCCGCACGCGCCTCACCGCGACCGGCGGCGTGCGCAGCTGCCTCTTCTCGCACACCGAGACCGACCTGCTCGCGCCGATGCGCGCCGGCGCGTCCGACCGGGAGATCGCGGACCTCTGGCGCCAGGCGATGTGGGCGAAGCCGAAGGGCCACGGCATGGACGACGCCGACTTCATCCAGCCCGCCCGCTCGATGAGCGCGATCGGCGGCTGACGTGATCGTGCCCGTGGAGCTCTTCGCCGCCGCCGCCGCCGCGCTCGGCCGCACGACCGACGAGCTGGACCTCCCCGACGGCGCTGCGCTCGGCGACCTCATGGACGCGCTCGGCGCCCGGGCTGCTGCGTCGGAGGATCCCGCGAACGCCGCCGCCGTCCTCGCCCGCTGCTCCTACCTCGTGGAGGGCGTCGCCACCACCGACCGCGACGCGCCCCTCACCGCGGGCAGCGCGGTGGACGTGCTGCCGCCGTTCTCGGGCGGCTGATCCGACCGGTAGTCCGGGCGCGGAGGACCCTCGCGACCGTCAGCGCCCGCCGGTACCGGCCCGGGGTCGTGCCGACGACGCGGGTGAAGTGCTCGCGGAGGTTCGACGCCGAACCGAGGCCGGACCGCTCCGCCACCTGGTCCACGCCGAGGTCGGTCGTCTCGAGGAGGCGCTGGGCGATGCGGACGCGGGCGCGGATCAGCCAGCGGGTCGGCGGCAGCTTGAGCTCCGCGAGGAAGCGGCGGTTGAGCGTGCGCGTGCTCACCGAGGCGGCCGCGGCGATGTCGGCCACGGTGATCGGCTCCGCCGCGTGCGCGTCGATCCAGCGGAGGGCCGCGGTGAGGCTCGTCGCGCCCAGCGTGTCGTCCTTCACGTACTGCGCCTGGCCGGCCTCGCGGGTGAGCGGGACGACCGCGGCGCGGGCGGCGTCGGCGGCGGCCGCGGCGCCGAAGTCCCGGCCGACGAGGTGCAGGCAGAGGTCGATCCCGGCGGCGGCGCCCGCGGAGGTGAGGATCTGGCCGTTGTCGACGAAGAGCTCGTCCGGCGTCACGTCGACGGCCGGGTGGCGGGCCGCGAGGAGGTCGGCGGCGCGCCAGTGCGTGGTGGCGCGGAGGCCGTCGAGGAGGCCGGTCGCCGCGAGGTCGAACGCGCCGACGCAGATCGACGCGACCCGGGCGCCGCGCCCGGCCGCGCGCCGCACGGCGTCGAGGGCGGCGGCATCCACGGGGGCGGTCGGGTCGTAGCGCCCGGGCACCAGGACGGTGTCGGCACCGTCGAGGGCGTCGAGCCGGTGCGGGACCTGGATCCGCATGGGCCCGGAACCCGCGGACGCCGTCGGCCCCGCGACGCGCACGTCGTAGAGCGGCCGGCCCTGCTCGTCCGCCGCGCGGCCGAGGACCTCGACGGGAGTGGCGAGGTCGAAGGCGATGACGTCATCCAGGGCGAGCACGACGATCCGATGCATGCCGCGAGCTTAGGCGACCGCGTGGCGGGATCCCGGCGGAAGACGGCTGACCCGCCACTCGTGGCCGGGATCACGCGTTCGTAGCGTCGGGAGGGTCAACGGAAGGACACCGTGTGCTCGCCCAGATCATCCTGTTCGACGGGTTCGACCCGCTCGACGTCATCGCGCCCTTCGAGGTGCTCGCCGCCGGATCCGACGCGGCGGGCGGCGTCCTCGACGTGCGCCTCGTCGCCCTCGACGCCCCCGGTCGCGTGGTGAGCGGGACGCGCGGCCTCGCCCTCACGGCGACGC
This sequence comes from Clavibacter sp. B3I6, assembly GCF_030816895.1. Lineage (NCBI taxonomy): Bacteria > Bacillati > Actinomycetota > Actinomycetes > Micrococcales > Microbacteriaceae > Clavibacter > Clavibacter sp. B3I6. The sequence goes on along the minus strand of NZ_JAUSYL010000001.1, from coordinate 2,840,628 downwards.
ACGTGCTCGACCCCGAGGCGCCCGGCGTCGTGATCCTCCCCGGCGCCTCCGGCCCGGTCGCGGGCGACCCGGACGAGGTGCGGACGATCCCGGTGATCCTCGCCGGGCTCGGCGCCACCGCCCTCCCCGACCTCATGCGGCGCGCGCTCGAGGCGCCGGACGTGATCGTCGCGACCGTGTGCGGCGGCGGCCTGGCGCTCGGGATGGCGGGGCTCCTCGAGGGCCGCACCGCCGTCACCCACCACCTCGGCAACGACGTGCTCGAGGCCACGGGCACGACGGTGGTGCGGGCGCGGGTCGTGGACGACGGCGACCTCGTCTCCTCCGGCGGCGTCACCTCCGGGCTGGACCTCGCGCTGCACCTGCTCGAGCGGGAGCTCGGCCCGCGCATCGCGCACGCGGTCGAGGTGCTGTTCGAGCACGAGCGCCGCGGCACCGTGTGGGCGGCGCGCGGCCTCGAGGCGGTGCCCGCGTGAGCGCGCCCGCCGGATCCCCCGCACCCGTGCCGGAGCGCGGCGCCGCGCACCCGCTGGTCGGCACGTGGGAGCTCGCGATGCGCACGCCGATCGGCACGATGCACGCGACCGTCGCGTTCCTCGACGAGGACGGGACGCTCACCGGCACCGCCCAGGGGACGGACGAGACCGTCCCGCTCCGCGACGTGCGGGCGGCGCCCGCCGACGCCGGGTTCCGGGTGACCTGGTCCCAGACCATCACGACGCCGCTGCGCCTGCACCTCGACTTCGACGTCGTGGTCGAGGGCGACCGGATGGCGGGGCGGTCGCGGGCCGGACGCCTGCCCGGCACGGCCGTGACCGGCACGCGCGTGGCCGCCTCGCGCGTGGCCGCCCGATGATAGAGGGCATCCTCCTGGCGGCGCACGTGGTGGCCGGGATCCTGTTCGTCGGGCCCGTCGCCGTGACGACGAGCATGTTCCCGCGCGTGGTGCCGTCGGAGGTCCCGGCCGCGGAGGCCGCGATGGCCGGGGGCGGGGGCGGCGCCGGTGCCGTCCGCGCGGCCGCCCGGATGCCGGGCCGGCCGCGGGAGAGCGCGCCCGTGGCGGCGACGCTGCACCGGATCACGCGCACGTACGCCGTCGCGGCGCTGGCCGTGCCCGTGCTCGGGCTGGTCCTCGCGGCGGCGCAGGGCCGGTTGACCGAGGTGTGGATCGTCGCGGCGATGGTGCTCACCGCGGTCGCCGGCGGGCTCCTCGCCCTCCGGATCGTGCCGCTGCAGGGCGAGACGCTCACGCGCCCCGCGACCGCGGCCGACCTCCGCGCGCTCCGCTCGCTGACCGGGATCTTCAACCTGCTGTGGGTGACCGTCGTCGTGCTGATGGTCCTCCGGCCGGGGGCGTACGGATGAGGCCGCTGCTGCGCGCGCTCGAGGTGCTGTCGGTGCTGGAGCTCGTGAGCATCGCGGCGCTCTTCGGGAACCTGCTCACGGTCCACGCGCCCGGGGTCGCCTCCGCGCTCGGGCCGGTGCACGGCGCCCTGTACCTGTCCGTCGCCGTCACCGCCCTGCTCGGCCGCGGGCTCCTCGTCCGGACGCGGCTGCTGGCGCTGGTGCCGCTCGTCGGCGGGGCGTTCACGCTCGCGAACGTGCGGCGGGAGCGGGCCCGGCCGGCGCCCGTCGCGGGGGCCGGCGGACCCGCGACGCCCGGATCCGCGGCACCCGCACCGTAGGCGTCGGCCCGCCGACGCGGGAGGCTGGGGCATGAGCGACGGCATCGACCCCACCCGCGTCCGCGACCAGCCCGCGATCCGGAGCGGTCGACGGCGGGCCTGGCTCGTGCCGGCCGGGCTGCTCGCCGCGGTGACGATCGCGCTGCTCGTGGCGGCGCTCGACCTCGAGACGTGGATCCCCGCGGTCGGGATCGCCGCGACCGCGCTGCTCTACGCCGCGATGCTCGTCGTCGCCGGGACGGTGCGGCCCGTCCGCGCGCGGAACGTCGCCCTCGCCTGGCTCATGATCCTCATCGCCGTCGTGGCGCTCGGCTCGCTCCTCCTGCTGCTCGGCGCCGAGCGGGCGGCGGGGGCGGCGGGCGCCTGACCGCCGACCGCCCGTGCGGCGCGAGGCCGCCTGCGTCCGCCCGATCAGGCGGCCCCGCGGGCGGCGACCAGGGTCGCGACGGCAGCCGCCCCGCGCTCAGCGTCGGCGACGGTCACGAGCCGCGCCCGGCCGTTCCGGAGCCGGACGACGAGGCCGGGCCCGGACCGGGTGACGTACGCGACGCCGCGACCCGAGAGCCGCAGGCCCCAGCCGCCCCACTGGCCGGGCGACACGTCCTCCCAGCCGCCCGACTCGATCCGGTCGAGGGGCACGCGCATCACCGGGATCCGGCTCCAGGAGGACGTGACCCGGAGCCCGCGCGCGTCGACCGTGACCTCCACCCGCGCGAGCGCGAGCATCGACAGGCCGGCCACGAGCAGCGGGACGGCGGCCAGCGCCGCGCTCCCCTCGCCCGTCGCCGGGGCCGCGACGGCGACGCCGATCCCCAGGGCCAGGACGGCGGCGCCGACGCCGGCGAACCAGCCGCTGCCCGCGTGCGCGCGCCAGGCGACCCGGGCGGTGGAAGGAACCTTGAGCGGCGCCACGTCGCGGGCGGGGACGGGCGCGGCCCCGCGGATCAGCGCGAGCACGGGGATCGCCGCCGCGAGCGCGCCGACGCCGAGGATCACCGCGGCCCACCACATCGGGAGCGTACCGTCGCCGATCGCGGCGCTGGCCGCGACGGCGATCCACGCGGCGGCCAGGCTGCCCGCGAGCAGGTGCACGACGAGCACCCCCGTCGCCGCGGTGCGCCGGTCCCGGGCCCCGAGGCTCACGACGGCGACCACGACCCCGAGGACGGCGAGGCCGAGCGCGATCGCGAGGAGGACCCACGGCGAGCCCCACCCGTCCGGCTGCCCGTCGGCCGCGAAGTGGATCCCGACGCGACCCGGCAGCGACGGCGCGAGCGCGACCGCCGCCACGACGAGGGCCAGGACGAGGACCACCCCGGGGGCGACGACCGCCACGCGCGTCCGGGTGGTCATGGCTGCGGGGTCGTGCATCATCGTGCTCCCTTGATCATCGTGACGAGGTCGTCGAGGGGGACCCCGAGGGTCTCCGCCTGGTCGCGCAGCTCCTCGACGAGGGTCCGCAGGCGGTCGAACGAGGCGTGGCCGGAACGCAGGACCGTCGCGCCGCGGCCGCGCCGCAGCTCGATGAGGCCGTCGTCCTGGAGGGCGGCGTACGCCCGGAGGACCGTGTGCATGTTGACGTCGACGGCGGCCGCGAGGTCGCGGGCCGACGGCAGCCGCTCCCCGCTCGCGAGCTCCCCGCGCGCGATGGCGTGGCGGATCTGCGTGGCCACCTGCTCGGCGAGCGAGGCACGGGCCGAGGGGTCCACCGTGATCAACATGTTCGCATTCTATGCGAACAATGCTGCGGGCGCCAGGGGCGGCGCGCTCGCGTCCGCCCCCGCCGCGCCCTACCGTGGGGTCATGGAGGACCGCGGGGGGCGGCCCTCCGACGCGCGGCGTCGGAGGCGGGGGTTCCGTCTGCGCCGGGGCGCGGTCGGGCCGGATGCGGCGCGCCTCATCGCGGAGTCGCCCATCCGCGCGGGCGTGGAGCGCGGGATGGTGCGCACGCTGTCGGTCATCGGCCCCCTGCTGGCCCTGCTGTCGCTCCCCGCGCTCGCGGGGGAGGACGCGGACGCCGCCTCGCCCGCCCGGACGGTGGCCCTGTGCCTCGCCGCCCTGATGATCGTGGCGGTGCCGGTGTCGCTCGTGCCGCGCGGCCTGCCCGCGTACCGGAGCCTGCACCTCTCGGCCGTCCTCTACGCGGTGCTCATCGTCCTCGAGCCGCTCCGGATCGCCGGGTCGACGCTCCCCGACGCGGCGCCGTGGCTCGTCGCGCTGTCGTGCATCGGGTTCAGCTGCATCGCGATCGGGGTGGAGGGCCCGCGCCGCGCCCTCGCCGCCTGCTGGGCGTGCGTCCTCCTCGTCGCCGGAATCTACGCGGGCCGCCTGCCGACCGCCGAGCTCGTCGCGCAGGCCGTCGGGCTCGCGGCCCTCGCGGCGGCGCTGGTGCTCGGCGTCCGGGCCCTGCGTGTGCGGGCGAGCCGGGCGGACGCGGCGGAGCGCCGGGCCCGGGCGCTGTTCGAGGGCTCGCGCCGCGGGGCCGCGCTCACCGCCGAGCGCGTGCGCACCGACGCGCTCCTGCACGACACCGTCCTCGCGGCCCTCCTGTCCGCCGCCGGCCGCGACGCGCCCGACCGGGTCGCGCTCATGGCCCGCTCCGCCCTCGACATCGTCTCCGACACGGCGGGCGGCCCCGATGCCCGATCCCGCACCGTGCGGTTCGGGGACGCCGTCGCCGCGGCCGAGCGCGAGATCGCCCCGCTGGAGGGCCTCGCACGGCTCGACCTCTCGCGGGTGTCCACCGTCGAGCTGCCGTCCGCGGCGGCCGACGCGCTCGTCGCCGCCATGATCCAGGCCCTCACCAATAGCGTCGCGCACGCCGACGCCGCGACCGTGCGCACCGCCACGGCCGCGGCGACCCACGACGGCGGGGTGCGGATCCACGTGCGGGACGACGGCTGCGGCTTCGACCCCGCGCACCTCGAGCCGGACCAGCTCGGGGTCCGCGTCTCGATCCTCGAGCGCATGCGACAGGTCGGCGGCGACGCCGACGTCCGGTCCGTGCCGGGCCGCGGCACCACGGTGGTGCTCGAGTGGCGGCCGGACGACGCGCCTCCCCCGGCGGACGCCGCCGGCGCCCCGGCACGCGAGAGCCTCGTCCCCCGGCGGGTGCTGTACGCGACGATGATCGGCCTCGCCATGGGCGCGATCGTCGCCGCCACCCTGGAGGCCGCGCTCGTCTACCAGGCTGTCGGGCCCATGATCGCGGCGGCCCTCGGCCTCACCGCGATGCCCTTCCTCGTCCGCGGGGCGCGCACCGGCCGGATGCGCACGCGCACCGCGTGGACCCTCGCGTCCGTCGGCGGCGGGATCTGCGTGACCGGCACGATCGGGCTCGCCCCCGGCGAGGTCGACTCGGTGACCATCGCCTGGCTCACGTGCGGGGTGCTCGCCGGCTGCGTCCTGGTGTGGATGGCCGGCCACCGCCTGCCGCCGCTCGTGGCCACGGCCTTCCTCGTGACGGCGATCGCCGTCTGGGGCGGCCCCGCGGATGTCGTGCGCCTGGGCCTCGCCGCCGAGATCGTGCTCGTCGCCGCCGGCCTCCTGCTGCACCGGGCGCTCCGCCGTGTGACCGACGCGACGGACCGGGCCGCCGCCACCGAGCGGGAGACCCTGCTCTGGCAGGCCGAGCTCGACGCCTACCAGCTCGAGCGGCAGGACCGGCTGCGCCTGGCGGAGAGCGAGGCCGCGCCCGTGCTCCGCCGGATCGTCGCGCGCGACGGCGAGCTGGACGACGCGTCGCGGGCGGAGTGCGGCGTCCTCGAGCAGACCCTGCGGGACGAGATCCGCGGTCGGCGCCTGCTGAACGACGCCCTGCGCCGGGTCATCCGCGCCCACCGGCGACGGGGCGCGCTCGTGCAGGTGCTCGACGACGGCGGCCTGGACGACGTCGCGCCCGCCGCGCTCGACGTGCTCCTCGACGACGTGGCGGAGCGGCTCCGTCCGGTGCGGTCGAGCCGCATCGTGATCCGGACCGGGGATCCCCAGTCCGACACGGCGGTCACGATCGTCGCGTCCTCGCCCGACGAGACGGCGGCCGCCCTCGGGCTCGACGGCGACGACGCGGTCGATCTCTGGACGACCGTCCCGCGACCGGCACCCCGCGCGACGCGCTGACGGCCGGGAGCCGCACGACCGCGCCGCCCTCAGGCCGACTCGCGGACCACCAGCTGGTGCCGCACCGTGCGCACCACCTCGGTGCCCGAGCGCGGCAGCTCGCCCGCGATCATGGCGACGGCGAGGTCGAGCGCGTGACGGGCGAGCTCGTCGAGGTCCACCGCGAGGGTCGTGAGGGTGGGCGCGAGCAGGCGCCCCAGGGACAGCCCGTCGATGCCGACCACGCGCACCTCGCCCGGCACGTCCACGCCCGCCCGACGGCAGGCGGAGAGGACGCCGAGCGCGCAGACGTCGTTGAAGGCGACGATCGCGTCGGCCGTCCGCGGACGCGCGACGATGCGCTCCGTCGCGGCGGCGGCCGCCTCGGCGGTGGGGGCGGACGCGCGGACGACCGTCGCCTCCATCGACCGGGCCTGGAAGGCGCGGAGGAGGAGCGCCGCGCGGGTGCTCGGCCCTGCGGCGACCGCGGCGTCGAGCACGACCGGGCGGCGCACCCCGGACGCGGCGAGGTGGTCGGCGAGCGCCTCGATCGCCTCGGACGGGTCCAGCTGCACGGCCGCGCGGAGGGGCGCGGCGTGCGGATCCAGCTCCACCACCGGCACGGAGCCGAGCCGGGCGATCCACTCGGCGGCGCGGAACCCGAGCGTGCCGATGACGGCGTCGGTCTGCGCGCCGAGCGCCTCGACCATGCGGTCGGAGTCGGCCGCGAGGCCCACGTCGGCGAGCGAGACGTTCCAGCCGCGGGCCGCGGCGATCCGCACCACGGCGGCCGCGAGCTCGGGCGACCACGGGTTCCGCAGGTCGTCGACGACGAGACCGAGCTGGTGGTCCCCGCCCGTCACGAGGCCTCGGCCGAAGCGCGACGGCCGGTACGCGAGCGCGTCGGCCGCGTCGAGCACGCGCCGCTTGGTGGCCTCGCTGATGCCCGGCATGCCGTTCATCGCGCGCGTCACGGTCTGGCGGGAGACCCCGGCGGCGGCTGCGACGTCGTGGATGGTGGCGCGGCCGGCCGCCTCGCGACCGGCCGCGCCCTCTCCGTTCAGCCCCGGAGGTCCAGCCACGCCACCTGCTCCGGGGTGAGCTCGACCGAGAGGCCGCGCATCGAGGAGCGGACCTCGGAGATCGTGCGCGGGCCGAACAGCGGGAAGGTCGGGAACGGCTGCGCGAGCACGTAGGCGAGCGCGATCGCCGTGGCCTGCACGCCGTGCTCGGCCGCGAGCTCCTCGGCGCGGCGCAGGCGCTCGAAGTTGTCGTCGCCGTAGTAGCAGCGCACGAGCTCCGGGTCGCTCAGGTCGTCCGGGCGGGCGCGGCCCGTGAAGAAGCCGCGGGCCTGCGACGACCACGGCAGCAGCGGCACCTGCCGCTCCTCGAGCCACGCCTTGGAGGCGGGATCCGTGACGTGCACGCATCCGGCCCACGGCACGTCGTACGCCTCGGCCAGGCCGAAGTGGTCGCTCAGCGCCTGGAACCCCGCGCGGCCGTTCGCCTGCGCGTAGGCCTGCGCCTCGTCGAAGCGCTCCGGCGTCCAGTTCGAGACGCCGTAGGAGCGGATCCGCCCCGCGCGCTGGTGCTCGTCCATCACGTCGACGAACTCCCCCACCGGCACGTCGGGGTTGTCGCGGTGCATGAGGTAGATGTCGGCGTAGTCGGTGCCCTGGCGCTCGAGGCTCTCGAGCAGCTGGCTCGTGAGCGACTCCGGGTCGCAGTGCGGGGTGTGGGCGCCCTTGGTGATGACGACGACGTCCTCGCGGATGCCGCGGTTCCGGATCCACCTGCCCAGGCGCCCCTCGAGCACGCCGCCGCCGTAGATGTAGCCGGTGTCGAAGGCGTTGCCGCCCTGCTCGACGAAGTGGTCGAAGATCGCCGACGCGTGCGCGAGGTCGGGCTGGTTGTCGACGCCCATCACGAGCCGGGACATGCGCTTGCCGACGCCGGGGATCTCGCCGTAGAGCATGGGGCTGTCGTCGCGGACGCGCAGCGGGCGGCCGGAGACCGGGGGGATGTCCGCGTCCTCGGACTCGAAGGGGTACCGCAGCTCGAGGGCCGCGCGCCAGCGGTCGAGCGTGCGGGCCGTCGCGAGGGTCTCGTCGAGCGTCATCTGCGCGGCCTCGCCGAGGCCGGCCGCGAGCGCGTCGGTCGTGGCGTCGGCCTCGATCGCGTACGGCTTCGCGTCGGGGAAGGTCAGCGTGCGCGGCTCCTCGCCGACCACGGAGACCACGATCGCGGGCTCGCCGCCGAGGGTCCACGGGTCGGCGAGGTGGATGCGGCCGCGGCTGCCGAGGATGGTGAGCGCCTGCGGCTCCTCGAGGGCGACGCCCGTGCGGAGGGTCGCGGTGATGCCGCCGCGGTAGATCGCCCGCGCGACGGACCACTCGTCGACGCCGGTCGGGCCGACCGTGCCGTCCACCTCGAGGGTCAGGGGCTCGGCGACGGCGATCCCGGTCGCGGCCTGGACGACGGCCGCCGCGGCGGTCACCGTGTAGCCGCCGACGTCGAGGATGCCGCCGCCCGCGGTCGCGGGGTCGTAGAGGCGGCCGGTGCGGGATCCGGTGCGGAAGGAGAACGAGGCGTCGACGTGGGCGACGTCGCCGATGACCCCGTCCCGGAGGAGCTCGAGGAGCGCGGCGGTCTGCGGGTGGAAGCGGTACATGTAGGCCTCGACGAGAGGGAGGCCGGCCTCGCGGGCCGCGTCCACGAGCGCCATCGCGGTCCCGTGGTTGACGGCGAGCGGCTTCTCGCAGAGGACGGCCTTGCCGGCGTCGAGCGCACGGATCACGAGGTCGGCGTGGCCGGTGTGCACCGTGGAGATGTAGACGGCGTGGACGTCCGGATCCGCGAGGACGGCGTCGTAGTCGCCGCCCGTGACGTCGGCGAATCCCTCGCCGGCGGCCTCGGCCGCGAAGGCCTCCGCGCGCTCGGGGCTGGAGCTGCCGGCCGCGACGAGGCGGGCGCCCCGCTCGCTCGCGGGCAGCTGGGAGAGGAAGCGGCGGGCGATGGAGCCCGGGCCGAGGACGGCCCAGCCGGGTACGGTCGGGGTGGTCGGGGTGGGGTCGGTCATGGTGGGGCCCTTCGCGGCGTCGTCGTCGTGAACGTTCACGACGACGCTACGGGATCCGCTCCACGAGGGTCAAGGGCACGCGCGGGATGAGGTCGTGAACGTTCACGCGTCCCCGAGGGTCGCGTCGGCGATCTCGGCCAGGACGGCCTCGCAGCTCCCCGCCCGCGCCATGATCTCCCGCTGCCGCGCGGCGCCGTTCCCCCGCGCGAGGACCGCGGCCAGCCCCTCCGCCACGGCCCGCCGCTCGGCGTCGTCGGCGAACCCGTCGCGGACGTGCTCGCGGAGCGCCGCCACGGCGTCGGCCGCCCGGCAGGGCCGGCGCGTCACCGGATGCAGCAGGTCGTCGTCGAGGCCGGAGCGGCTCGCGCGCCAGGTGGCCAGGCGCAGCAGCGCGGTCGGGACGTCGTCGGCCGGGATCCCCGCCCGCCACTCCGCGGCCGCGGTCTCTACCAGCGCCCGGACGAGCACCGCGATCACGGCCGCGTCCTCCGGCACCAGGCAGACGTCCGCGATGCGCGTCTCCACGGTCGGCGAGTGCGCCGACAGCCGGGCGTCGGAGTAGACCATGCCGATGTCGAGGGACACGTCGGCCGCGAGCATCTCCCCCAGCGACGCGGCGTAGCGCGCGGCGGATCCGTGCACGTCGTACGCCCCTGCCGACGGCCACCGGCCCCACGCCTGGTACCGGTAGCTCGCGAACGCCGTGTCGCCGCCCTGCCAGAAGGGCGAGTTCGCGCTGAGCGCCAGGATCACGGGCAGCCACGGCCGGATCCGGTCGAGCACCGCCACGCCCTCCTCGTCCGAGGCGACGGCGACGTGCACGTGGAAGCCGCAGGTGAGCTGCTCGGTCATCGTGAGGCCGTAGCGCTCGATCATCCGGTCGTACCGCGGACCGGGGACGGCGTGCGGGGTGCAGGGGACGGTGCTCGTGGCCACGGCCACGGCGCGCGCGCCCACCTCGCGGGCGGCCCGGTCCGCGGCCCGCCGCCCGGACAGCACCGCCTCCCGCAGCTCGTCCAGGGTGCGCAGCGGCGGGCTGACCACCTCGATCTGCTCGTGCTTCACCTCCAGCTCCAGCAGGGCGCCGGGCACGAGGCCGTCCGCGGTGCGCGCGGTCACGGCGGCGGCGTCTCCCCCGTCGACCGACCCGGGCCCGCGGATGATGTCACCCGCGACCGGCGCCGGCTGCAGCGTCTCCGCGTCGATGAGCAGCAGCTCCTCCTCCACGCCGACGGTGCGGACGACCCGGGCGCCGGGCGGCACGGGGGCCGTGGCCGGCGGCGGGACGTGGGCCGGGACGGGTCGGTCCGACGGCGCGGCGGCCGCGGGCGGCATCGGCGCAGGGGCCGCGGATCCGGTCGGGGCGCTCACCGCGGATCCGCCGCATCCGCTGCATCTGCCGCGTCCGCCGGGTCTTCGCCGCCGGGGCCGAGCGCCGCCCCCAGCTCCGTCCAGAGGTGCGCGACGGACGCGGCGCCGTCGAGCAGCATCCGGACGTCCACGCTCTCGTCGCTCGCGTGCCAGTGGTCCTCCGGCAGCCCGGTGCCGAGGAACAGGACGGGCGCGTCGAGCACGCGGGCGAGCAGCTCCGCGGGCCCGCCGCCCGCGTTGCCCATCCGCCCGGCGGTCGCGGTCCCGTGGCCGCGCTCCATGGCGCGGACGAGCGCGTCCATCGCGGGCCCCTCGGGCGTCACGTACGGCTCCTGCCCGGTCTCCTCCGCGACCTCCAGCTCGTACGCGACGCTGTCCGGCACGTGCTCGGCGAAGAAGGCGCGCAGCTGCTCGGCCACGGTCGCCACGCGCTGCGCGGGCACGGTCCGCACGTTGAGGTCGGCCGTCGCCTCCGCGGGGATCACCGCCCGCTGGATCCCCGTCGGGTCCCCCGCGAGCACCGACAGCACCTCGAGCGAGGGCCGGGCCCACAGCCGCTCCTCGACCGTGAAGCCGTCCTCACCCGTGACGCTGCGGGTCTCGGTGCGCTCGAGCCACGTGCCGGTGTCGAACCGCAGCTCCTCCAGCTGGCGGCGCCGCTCCGGCGTCGGCTCCTCCACGTCGTCGTAGAACCCGGGCAGGGCGATGCGCCCGCGCGGGTCGTGCAGGCGCGCGAGCACGTCGACGAGGACGTGCACCGGGTTCGGCGCGGGTCCCGAGGCGGCGCCGCTGTGCACGTCGCGGTGCGGGCCGGAGATCCGGAGGGTGGCGCTGACCATGCCGCGCATCGACGACACGACCGCGGGGTCGCCGCCCTTCCACTGCAGGGTGTCGGAGAAGACGACCGCGTCGCACGCGAGCCGGTCGGCGTGCGCGTCGAGGAGCTCGGCGAGGTGCGGCGATCCCATCTCCTCCTCGCCCTCCACGAGCAGCACGAGGTTCACGGCGGCGTCCCGGTCGCCGCGCTCCGCGAGGTGCGCGCGGAGGCCCCACGCGTGCGCGAGGACCTGGCCCTTGGCGTCCGACGCCCCGCGCCCGTGCAGGCGCCCGTCGCGGAGGACGGGCTCGAACGGCGCGGTCTCCGACCACTCCTCCGGCTTCGCGTGGCGCACGTCGTGGTGGCTGTAGACGAGCACGGTCGGGAGGGCCGGATCCACGCGGCGCTCGGCGAGCACCGCCACCGCGGACCCGGTCGGGATCAGCTCGGTCACGAAGCCGAGCGACCGCAGCTCGCCCGCGAGCCAGTGGGCGGACCGCTCGACGTCGACCGCGTGCGCCTCCTCGGCGGAGATCGACGGGATGCGCACCCATTCCGCGAGGGCCGCGACGAGCTCACCGGACCGGTCGCGGAGGAACCGGGCCACGTCGTCGTCGGCGGCGCTCGGTCGGATGCCCGACGCGGCGGTCAGGTGGGTCGGGGCGGGGGGTGTCGTCGTCATGCTGTCCTCTCGTCGCGTCCGGCGTCGGCGTCGACGCGGCACCTCGAGCCAAGCCGGAGGCGCGGACGGGCATCCGGGCCTTGACAACGGAGCGGCCGACCGGGACGGGCATCCGGTCGGCGGGCCCGTCATGTCGCGTCACGCAGGCCGCTGCGGCCGCGCGGCTGCCTATCGTCGACCCCACGCGGCCCTCCGGCCGCGACCGCCTGACCTCGACGACGAAGGAGCGCACCATGCCGCAGCACCCCAAGGGATCCGTCCTCCCGTTCGACCTCCGCGGGTCGGGATCCGGCGTCCTCCAGGAGGTGACCATCGCCGGCAGCACGCACACGGTCCGCGCCGAGGGCCACCCCGCGTTCGGCGGCACGGACAGCGCGCCCAGCCCGCTCGACCTCGTGCTCTCCGCCTACGTCTCCTGCAACCAGGTCACCGCGACGATCGTCGCGCTCGGCCAGGGCATCACCCTCGGCGCGTTCGACGGCCGCGTGCAGGCGGAGCTCGACAACTCCGTGCTCGTCTTCGGCGCCGAGGGCGACGGCACGTTCTCGCGCCTGACGCTCACGGTCGACCTCGAGACCGAGCTCGACGACCAGGCCTTCGAGGCCTTCGTCGCCGAGGTCGCGCGCCGCTGCCCCCTGACGCAGCTCTTCGAGCGCGCGGGCGTCGAGATCACGAACACGTGGACGAACCGGGTGCTGGTGCGCGCCTGACGGCGCCGAGGCAGGACGGGCGGCAGGCGCTGCGAGGACCGGGCCGCCCCTCGGATCCTCCCGGCGCTCGGCTCCGCTAGTCGAGGAAGTAGCTCCGTGCCTTCTCCTCCGAGTCCAGGATCCGCTCCGTCGCCACTCCCACCGTTCGGGCGAGATCGACCGAGCCCAGGAGAGCCTCCTCGACGTCGGGCGAGAAGGCCCGCTCGAGAACCTGGAGGCATGCGGCCATGCTCACGTCGAGCTCGTCGATGAGCTCCTGGTGCTCGGCGGCGAGATGCGCGTCGAGATCGCGCTGGTCGCGGAGGTAGCCCTCGATCAGAGCCGCCTCATGCCGGGAGAGGGACGAGGCTGCGGCGGAGAACATGATCATGCCAACGGTGTTCCCGATGACGGCGCCGAGGACGGGCACCGGGATGAGCGCCTGCCCCACGAAGGACGACAGCGCGCCGACGGCGGCTTCCAGGCAGACGAGCTCGGCGTTCTCGATGAACTCCACCTCGCCGATCTCGCCCTTCCGCAGCCGATGCGCCTGCTCCGCGATCCCGAACGCCGCGGTGACCATGGCGCTCGCGACTGCCGCCGAGGTCGCCGTGAAGTTGGTGAGCGAGTAGATGCTCAGGCCCCGGATCCCGCCCCTGAGGACCCCCCTGCCGCTGTCGCCGGCGATCTCAGCCCAGTCCTCGTCCGTGAAGTCCGGGAGCCGGGTGCCCGCGCGCCGCTTCCGCACCACGGCGAGGACGAAGGCGGTCGCTCCCTCGACGCCCGCGGCCACGAGGGTGGCCTTCGCCCCCTCGCTCACGCCGGGGCGGCTCGTCCGGTGGGCGTCGTCCCGGCGGCCCTGATCGGTCGCGCGCAACGACTCCTTCTCCCCCTCCAGGGTCGCGCCGTACGCACCCCGCTGCACCTCGTCGTACCGGAGGTGCGAAGGCTCGAGGGAGTCGATGTCGACCGAGCGGGTCGCGAAGAAGGTCTGCACGCTCTTCCAGTCGCGAAAGGACGGACCATCGCCCCCGCGTGCGAGCAGGCGGCCCGCCTCCTCCCGACTCATGCCGTGCAGCGCCTGGATCGTCTCGAAGTGGTCACGGGGAATCTGATACCTCCCTCCGCGGCTCACGAAGTCGGGGTACCTCTCCATGTGCTCCGCGACGGCTCCCAGGCCGAAGCGCCCTCCGGCCGCGACGAACTTCTGCTGGATCTCCACGCCGCCGCGCATGAGGTCGACGGGTCCGTTGTCGTTGACCCACTGGTAGACGCTGCCCTCCCCCAGGATCTGGCTGCGGGCGTCCCCGATGCCGCTCTCAGCCGCCTCGGCGATGAAGCCGTGCATGCCCCGCGTCCCCCCGCGGTTCCTGCCGACCACCTCGAGGTCGATGGTCCGGATCGCCGAGTCGACGCGAGCGAGCGCGTCACGGAGGTTCCCGTCCTGCCGCCGGAGCGCGTCCAGCAGCCCGTCGAGTCGCACCTGGTTGAGGTGGTTCACCCAGGCCGCGACCGCCTGCTCCTGGTTCCGGCGAACGAAGTCCGGCATCTCAACCACGGCCGGCGTCCTGCTCGACCCGCGCGCTCAGCAGGGACGCGCATGCCTGCGTGCTGTTCACGAGCGCGGCGAGGCGCGACTGGTCGCTCGCGGGGAGCGCCGAGAAGTCCGCCCCGAAGGACCGCATCGACTCGCGGTAGCTCCTGGTCAGCAGGGACCGGAGCTCCTCGGTGCGCCGGAGGAGGTCATCGACCCGGGCGGCCAGCTCCTCGACACGGGCGGTGTTGCGCTTCACCGCGGTCAGCGCCTCCTGCTTCTCCTCGCGGGTCTCGTTCTTCTTCCAGGCGAACAGCGCCACCGAGGTCAGGATCGCCGCCCCCGCGACGCTCCAGCCGACCGGACCCGACAGCGCGAGGATCGCTCCTCCCACGGCCGTGCCTCCGCCGCCGGCCGCTACGGCGCCACCGCCGAGCCAGGCCAGTGCCGCGTTCGTCGCGGCGGCACCGGAGAGGGCGGAGATCGCCGTTCCCGTCGACGCGGCCCCGAAGGTGGTCGCGACCCACATCGCGGCGCTCGGGGCCACGCTCGCGACCGCGGCACCGGCGGCGAAGCCGGCGCCACCCCCGGCAGCGGACCGGCGAGCGGCCTCGAGATCACGGCGGGCGAACTCCTCCACGTCCAGGAACTCCGCCCTGTCGACGTCGATCCGACCGATGGCCGCGTCGAAGGACTTCGGGGTGTTCGCGATGCTGTTGACCAGCGCCTCCACGTGCTCGATGAGGTCCGTCGACCGCTCGCGCTGCCGCAGGAGAGCGAGCCCGGCGTCGTTCATGGTCGTGTACGCCCGGTTGTACTCCGCCACCGCTTCCTCGTAGGGATCCGGCTTCCTCGCGGCGAGCTTCTCGACGTTCCCCTTCGTCGCGTCCATCAGGTCGCCCGCCCGCTCGCCGAGCTGTGCGGAAGCGGCGCGCGCCCTCCGGGCTGCCTCGTCCACCGCCTTCGCGATCCCGTCCCTGGCCTTGCCCAGCCCGCGCTGATCGTCCATCGTTCCTCCGCGATCCCCGTCGATGTCGTTTCCTCACTGGAGGATATAGACGACGGACGACGCCACGGCGGGAGTCGAGGACGGATCAACGCCGCATCTCACGACGCGACCGCGATCCCCTCCCGCCGCACGGCGTCCACCAGCAGCGCCTCGACCGCATCGACGCCGCGCATCAGCTCGGCCGGCTCGACGCCCAGCCCGGCGACGACGGGGTCGACCCCGCGGAGTCCCGCGCGCGTGAGCAGCTGCTTCTCGTTGGTGGTCCACTCGCCGCGGTGGGCGAGCACCGCGTGGGCCGTCATGCACGCCGCCTCCGACAGGAGGCCGGCGCACTGCGCGACCCGGCCGCGACGGGCATGGCCCTCCCGGGCGTAGTGCAGCGTCAGCGCCGCGTGCTCCCACCAGATGCTCGGGGCGGACGCTCGGAGCGCCGGCGGGTACTCCCACCGCGGCACCTCCCCGCGCAGAGCGCGGTTCACGCCGAGCTCCGCCAGCAGGATCGTGCTCGGCAGCCCCGCCTGGTGGTAGAGCAGCCGCTCGATCGTGAACCGCCCGGCGAGCGCCTCCACGTGCACGGCCTCCAGGACGTCGAGGTCGCGGTAGTGGATGTCGACCGCCCGGCCGTCCACGTGCAGCGCCCCGCCGCCGTCGAAGGTCCGGCCCCAGCCGCCGCGCGGGCTGAGGGCGCCGGGCCAGCCGAGCGCGTGCAGGTCGTCGGGGTCGAACGCGGAGCGGTAGTAGACCGCCACGTCCCAGTCGCTGTCGGGGCGGTTCGCGCCCCGGGCCCGGGATCCGCCGAGCGCCACGCCGCGGACGCCCGGCACCGCGGCGAGCGCGTCGGCCACGTGCTCGAGGAACGCGTCGTCGTCGAGGCCGAGGACGGGGCCGGCCTCGGGAACGCTGCTCACGCCCGCCCCGCCGCACTCCGCCACGACTGGATCCCGCCCCGCAGGCTCACCGCGTCGCGGCCCGCCTCTCGGAGCGCCGCCGCGGCCGCCCGCGAGCGGACGCCGGACGCGCAGTAGACGATCACGCGATCCGTGTTCCCGCCCGGCACGGCGCCCGGATCCACCGTGACGATGCGCACCGGCACCGCGACGTGGCCGGGGATCGAGTCGGCGAGGCGCTCGTCGGGCTCGCGCACGTCGAGGAGGACGACGGGCTCGTCGGAGGCGAGGATCCGCTCCACCTCCTCCGCGTCGAGCTCGGTGCCGTCGGTCGCGGCGCCCACGCCGCAGAACAGGTCGTAGTCGGCGAGCGCCGTGACCCGCTGGCGGCCCTTCGCGCGCTTCACGCCGATGGTGCGGCTCGTGCCGGCCAGTGCGTCGAGCACCACGACCCGCCCGAGCAGGGGCTGGCCCGCGCCCGTGACGAGCTTGATGACCTCGGTCGCCATGAGCGAGCCGACCGTGCCGCACACCGCGCCGAACACGCCCGCCTCCTCGCAGGAGAGCACGGCGCCGTCGGCCGGCGGCTCGGGGAACACGTCGCGGTAGTCGATGCCCCGGCCGTCGGGCGCGGCATCCCAGAACACGGTGACCTGCGCGTCGAACCGGTACACGGATCCCCACACGCACGGGATGCCGACGAGGGCGGCCGCGTCGCTGATGAGGTACCGCGTGGCGAAGTTGTCGGTCGCGTCGACGACCACGTCGTATCCGCCGAGGATCCGGAGCGCGTTGTCGGCCGTCAACCGCTCGGCGTGCTCCACCACCTCGATCCCGGGGTCCGTCCGGTGCACCGAATCGGCCGCTGACGAGGTCTTCGGCCGGCCGACGTCGGGTGTGCCGTGGATGGTCTGGCGCTGGAGGTTCGAGAGGTCCACAGCATCGTCGTCTACTATTCCCAGGGTCCCGATCCCCGCCGCGGCCAAGTACTGCAGCACCGGGGAGCCGAGGCCGCCCGCGCCGATCACGAGGACGCGCGCGCGGTCGATGCGGGACTGACCCCCCATCCCGATGCCGGGAAGGGCGAGGTGCCGGGAGTGCCGTTCGCGCCGCTCGTGCGCATCCCGCCCGGAGCCATGACCACCCAGGCCCCGCCCCCCGGGGTGCGTGCCGTCCAGATCGACGAGCGGCAGTGACGACCCCATGACAGACCTCCGTACGGACGGCGGACGCGGACCCGCGTCGACCGGACCCAGCGTACGACGGCCCGCCGACGGGACCCGCGGCGGCCGTCCCTCCGGCCCCCTCGGCCGCTTCCACCACCGCCGCTGGGGCGACGCCTGGCTCATCGGCCTCCTCGGCTTCCTGTTCGCGCTCCCCCTCGCCGGGCAGCCGTCCGTCTGGTACGACGAGGCCGCCACGGTCGTGTCGGCCACGCGCGGCTGGGACGGCCTCCTGCGCATGCTCGGCACGGTGGATGCCGTGCACGGCCTCTACTACGCCCTCATGCACGTGTGGTTCGACCTGGTGGGCTACTCCCCCACGTCGCTCCGGTTCCCGAGCGCCGTCTTCGTCGGGCTCGCCGCCGCCGGCGTGGTGCTCCTCACGCGCACCGTGTCCACGCGCGCCACCGGCGTCGTCGCGGGCATCGCGTTCGTCGTCATCCCCCGCTCGGCCTGGATGGGCACGGAGGGCCGCTCCTTCGCGCTCGGCACGCTCATCGCGGTCGCGCTCACCGTGGTGCTCGTGCTGGCGGCGCGGCGCGCGGGCTCGCCGCCCCGGGTGCAGGCCGCGTGGTGGGCGCTCTACGGCCTCATCGCGTGGTTCGGCGCCTCGACCTTCATCTACCTGGCCCTGCTCGTAGGCGCGCACGGCGCCGTGATCATGTGGTCGATCGCCTCCGCCCGCGTGGGCCGCCGCACGCTGCGGCCGATGATGGTCTCCCTGCTCGGCTGGGGCATCGCCTCCATCTCGGCGGGGCTCCTGTCCCTGCCGCTCGTGGACGTGGTCACGGCGCAGTCCGGGCAGGTCGGCTGGATCAAGCCCATCGGCCCGAGGACGCCCGGGCAGGTGGTCCTCACGCAGCTCTTCCCCGAGAACACCGCGTTCGCGTGGGTCGCCTGGCCGCTGGCGCTGCTCGGCGTCGCGATGCTCGTCCGGCGCGGGATCCGCCTGGTGCGCGCCCGCCGGGCCTCGACCGCGGAGCCCGTGGGCGAGATGGCGGCCTTCGAGTCGGCGTACCTCCACGCGGGCTGGTCGCCGACCCTGCTGCAGCTCGCGGTCGTGTGGCTCGTCGTGCCGACGACGCTGCTCGTCTACGCGTCCACGCTCACGTCCCCGCTGTACTCGCCGCGGTACCTCGCGTACACGGCCCCCGCGTTCGCGATGCTCATGGCCGTGGGGATCCTCGCGCTGCGGTGGAAGCCGCTGGTCGCGGTCGTCACCGCCGGCCTCGTGGCCCTGTCGGTCGTGCAGGTCGCGCACGACCGCGGCACCACGCGCAAGGCGGACGCGGACTGGGCGGGCATCGCGCGCATCGTCACGGAGGAGCGCGCGCAGGAGGCGCCCGGCACCGCGGAAGCCGTGATCTTCGGGCCGGTCCGTCGGCACCCGAAGGCCACCTCGCGCGTCGTCGCGTACACCTACCCCGACGCCTTCCGCGGCATGGACGACATCCTGCTGCGCACCCCGCCCGGCGACACCGACGGCCTCTGGGAGGAGGCGTACCCGCTCGCCGAGCGGGTCGACGAGGTCGATGACGCGGACGTCGTGTGGCTCGTCACGAGCGACAAGCAGGACATCCGGCCCGAGGTCGCCGAGGCGCTCACGCCGCGGGGCTTCGCCAAGACCGACGACTGGCACGTGAAGAACGCGAACGTCGAGCGCTACGAGCGGGTCGCCGCCGGGTGACCGGCCCGAGCACGCCCTACGTCGCGTCCTGCCACTCGCCGATCGCCCGGACCACGTCGTCGAGGTGCGACTCGAGGAGGAAGTGCCCGCCGTCGACCAGCTCGATGCGCGCGTGCGGCGCGTCCTGGCGGAACGCCTCCGCTCCGGCCGCGGCGAAGATCTCGTCGTTGCGCCCCCAGATGGCGAGCAGCGGCACGCGGGACCCCCGCAGCCACGCGTGCACCGCCGGGTACAGCTCCCGGTTGGCCGCGTAGTCGCGGAAGAGCGCGAGCTGCACGTCGTGCTGGCCCGGGCGGGCGAGCAGCGCGAGGTCGTGCTCCCAGGCGTCGGGGTCGACCGCGGTCGGATCCGGGACGCCGTGCGTGTACTGCCACTCGACCGCCGCGCGCCCGAGGGCCGGGCGGAGGGCGTCGCGTGTCGCGTCCGTGCGCTCGGCGGCGTCGGCCCAGATCGGGTCCCAGAAGGACGGGACGAAGCCCTCCTCGTAGGCATTGCCGTTCTGCGTGATGACGCCCGTGACGGCCGCGGGGTCGGCGAGCGCCAGGCGCCAGCCCACCGGAGCGCCGTAGTCCTGCACGTAGATCGCGTAGCGGGTCACCCCGACGGCGGCGAGGAACCGGCCGGCCACGTCGGCGAGCGCGGCGAACGAGTAGTGCCACTCGTCGACCGACGGCGCGGACGAGCGCCCGAACCCGACGAGGTCCGGCGCGATGACCCGGAAGCGGCCCGCGAGCGCGGGGATCAGGTGCCGGAACATGTGCGAGCTCGACGGGTAGCCGTGCAGGAGCACGAGCACGGGCGCGTCGGCGGGCCCGGCCTCGCGCCAGAAGACGTCGAGCCCGTCGATCGAGACGGTGCGGTGGTGGACGGTGGCCATGGCTAACCCCTTCGGCTTGTTTTGGTGGTTAGCAGGACGGTAGCATGGATCCATCGCGCCACCCGGGCGCGGAGGATCGAGGAGCGGTGGACCGCGACGAGGAGCTGCTGCTGGCGGTGCTGAACAGCGCGCCGGTGGTCGACGGCCGGCGCGACGACCGGCTCGACGGCGCATCCGGCCGCCAGCTCGCCCGCACCTGGGGCGGCACCGGCACCGCCGCCGAGCTAGACCGGCTCCGCCGCGCCCGTGACGCGATCCAGGCCGTCGTGCGCGGGGACGCCGCCGCTCCGGACGCCGTCGCCGACCTCGCAGCCGTCGTCGCCGGCGTCGTGCGCACACCCCGCGTGACCGCCGAGGGCGTGGACTGGGAGCTCTTTGCGTCCCGCGACGACCGGCTCCCGGTGGAGGCCGTGCTCGCGTGGTCGAGCGTCACCGCCCGTCTGCCCGGCCGCCTCCGCCCGTGCGCGAACGACGAGTGCGAGCTGTTCCTCCTCGACCGCAGCCGCCCGGGCACCGCCAGGTGGTGCTCCATGGCCACCTGCGGCAACCGGATGAAGGCCCGCGCGCACGCCCGGCGGACGCGCTGAGCCGAGCGGTCGTCAGCCGACGGCCCGCGGGTCCCCGCCCTCCGCGAGCGGCGCCGCGTCGGGCTCCCGCCCCGCCCGCGGCTTCAGCTCGCTGACCAGCGTGCCGGCGACGATGAGCGCCGCCCCGAGGATCGCCAGCGCCGGCAGCCGCTCGCCCGCCACACGGCCCACGACCCCCGCCCACACCGGCTCGCCCGCGTAGATGATGGTGGCCCGCGTGGGCGAGACGGAGCGCTGGGCCCAGTTCATCGTGACCTGGATGAGGCAGCTGCTCGCGCCCAGCGCCAGCGCCGCCACGAGCCACACCCAGGAGAAAGCCGGGATCGCCTCGCCGGCCACGGGCATGCACGCGAGGGACAGCAGCCCGGCGACGAGGAGCTGCACCACGGTCACCCGGCCGACGTCCACGCGGCCCGCGAACAGGCCGATGAGGATTATCTCGGCCGCGATGGGCAGCGTGCTCACGAGCGTCGCCAGCTCCCCCGCCCCGAGCGCCACGCCCTCCTGCGGACCGGCGACGAGCAGCAGCCCCACGAAGGCGAGCGCGACGCCGACCAGCGCGAGCGCGCTCGGCCGCTTCCGGAACGCGGCCCACTGGAGCAGCGGCACGAGCGGCACGTAGAGCGCGGTGATGAAGGCGGAGGTGCTGCTCGGGATCGTCTGCAGCCCGTACGTCTGCAGGCCGTAGCCGAGGAAGATCATCAGGCCGATCGCGGCGCCGGCCCCGAGGTCGACCCGGCGCATCCCGCGGAGCGCCCGTCGGAAGACGACCGCGCTGATGAGGCCCGCCGCGAGGAAGCGGAGCCCCACGAAGAAGAGCGGCCCGCTGTGCTCCATCGCCACGTGCACCGCGAGGAACGTGCCGCCCCAGATCGCCGTGATGCCGATGAGGGCCCACTCGGGGCGGGAGGGCCGGATCGCTCGCGGCAGAGGAATGCGCAACATCCTGCACACTCTATGGTGCAGGATGTCGCACATGCCACCGTCGCCGTCGACCGCCGTCCTCGTCCACGTGGGCGGCAACCTCCGTCGCGTCCGCCACGCCGCGGGGATGAGCCAGGCGGCGCTCGCCGAGCGGTCTGGGATCAGCCGCCGCACGATCGTCATGGTCGAGGCGGGAGAGGCGAACATCAGCCTCATCGGGCTCGACCGCCTCGCGGAGGCCCTCGGCACGACCTTCACCGCCCTCGTCTCCGCGCCCGGCGCCTCGCCCGCGGCCATCGACGAGGTCGCCTGGCGCGGACGCCACCCCGCCAGCGTCGCGGTGCTGATGTCGTCGGTCCCGGCCCGGGCGGAGGCGCAGCTCTGGACCTGGTCCCTCGGCCCGGGCGAGCGCTACGACGCGCAGCCCGACCCGGAGGGCTGGCACGAGATCCTCCTCGTCACGGCGGGCACGCTCCTCCTCGAGCGCGGCGCGGACGACGTCGTGCCGTTGGCCGTGGGGCAGCACGTCGCCTTCTCCACGGCCCGGCCGTACGCCTACGCGAACGCCAGCGACGTCGACGCGGTCGTCTTCACGCGCGTCGTCGTGAGCTGACCGTCCGCCGGGGCGGCGCGCCGTGCCCGGGTCAGCCGGTGATGATGCGCGCGCCGTGCACGGGCCCGGTGGCCCGGATGACCGTGAGGCGGGCGGCGCTCAGGGCGATCTGCAGCTCGAGCGCGCTGTCGAGGTCGGCCGCGAGGAACGCGACCGTGGGGCCGGATCCCGAGACGATGCCCGCGAGCGCGCCGTTCTCCTCGCCGAGCTGCAGCACCTCGCCGAGCCCGGGCGCGAGGTGGAGCGCGGGCGCCTGGAGGTCGTTATGGAGGACCTCGGCGAGCATGTGCGGATCCCCCGCCCGGAGCGCCTGCAGCACGCCCGAGTCGACCTGCGGGATCTGCTGCGCCGGGAAGATGTCCTGCGCGTGCCGCTCGCGGTGCTTGTCGAGCTCGCCGTAGACGTCGGGCGTGGAGACGCCGAACTCGGCGATGGCGAGCACCCACTGGAAGGTGCCCTTGGCGAGCGCGGGGCTCAGGCGGTCGCCGCGGCCCGTGCCGATGGCGGTGCCGCCCGCGAGCGCGAACGGGACGTCGGCCCCGAGCTCCGCGCCGAGGGCGAGCAGCTGGTCGCGCGTGCGCTCGGTGCCCCAGAGGGCGTCGCAGGCGAGGAGGGTGGCCGCGGCGTCCGCGGATCCGCCGCCCATGCCGCCCGCGATGGGCACGTGCTTCTCGATCCGCAGGTGCACGCCGCCGCGGTAGCCCGTGGCGCGGGCGAGGAGGCGGGCGGCGCGGATGGCCAGGTTGTCGGCGCCGGTGGTGAGGTGCGACGTGTCGATGGACCCGCCGAACTCGACCGAGAAGCCGTCGGACCGGGTGGCCCACACGTCCTCGTAGAGGCTCACGGCCTGGTAGGCGGTGGCGACGTCGTGGTAGCCGTCCTCCTGGAGGGCGCCCACCGTGAGGGAGACGTTGATCTTGCCCGGAGCCCGCGCATGCACCACGTCGGAGGTGGTGGCCGCGGAGGTCATGTGCTCCAACCTAGCGGAGGCGGGGAGGCGCTCCGTCCGCGTCCCGATCGGCCCAGGCGAGCGCCACGCGGAGGTAGTCGTGGACGCTCAGCTGCTCGCCCCGCGAAGTGGGGGCCACCCCTCCGGCCTCGAGGAGCGCGGACGCCGCCTCGCTCCCGCCGAGCAGCTCGGCGAGCGCCTGGCGGAGCATCTTGCGGCGCTGCTGGAAGGCCGCGTCCACGATCCGGAAGGTGCGCACGCGCAGCGCCTCGGACGCGAAGGGCTCCGCGTGGCGCTCGAACGCGACGAGCACGGAGTCGACGTTCGGCACCGGCCAGAACACCTGGCGGCTGACCTGGCCGGCCGTGCGCCACGCGCCGTACCAGGCGGCCTTGACGCTCGGCGATCCATACACCTTGGATCCGGGCGCCGCGGCGATGCGGTGCCCGACCTCGGCCTGGACCATGACCACGCCCGTGCGGATGGCGGCGAAGTGCTCGAGCAGGTGCAGCAGCACGGGCACGGACACGTTGTAGGGCAGGTTCGCGACGAGCGCGGTCGGATCCCCGGGCAGCTCGGCGACGCGCAGCGCGTCCTCGTGCACGACGGTGAGGTCGGCGTCCGGCTGGTAGAGGGCGACGGTGATCGGCAGCTGCTCGGCGAGCCGGCCGTCGATCTCCACCGCGACGACGCTCGCGCCCGTCTCGAGGAGGCCGAGGGTGAGCGATCCCAGCCCGGGCCCGACCTCGACCACGTGCGTGCCCGCCGTGACGCCCGCGACCCGCACGATGCGGCGCACGGTGTTGGCGTCGATGACGAAGTTCTGGCCGAGCTTCTTGGTGGGCGCGACGCCGAGGAGCTCGGCGAGGTCGCGGATCTCCGCGGGGCCGAGCAGGGTGGCCGGTGCGGCGTTCGGCGCGGCGGCTGCGGGCGCGGTCGACGCCTCGTCGCTCACGCGCGACCCGCCGGGTCGATCTCGGCGGGGTCCTTCGACGGCGACGTGACGGGCTCGTCGTCCCAGCGGCCGTAGACGAGCTCGGTGTTGGAGGAGATCTGCGCGGCGAGCATCGACACGTCGGTGCCGAGGTGCGCCGCCATCGCCCGCAGCGTGTGCGGGATGAGGTACGGGGCGTTCGGGCGGCCCCGGAACGGCACGGGCGTGAGGAACGGCGCGTCCGTCTCCACGAGCAGGAGCGAGCGCGGCGCGAACGCGAGCGCCTCGCGGAGGTCGTGCGCGTTCTTGAAGGTGACCGTGCCGGAGAAGGACATGTACCAGCCGTTCTCGGCGCAGATGCGGGCGAGGTCCTCGTCGCCGGAGAAGCAGTGGAAGACGGTGCGCTCGGGGGCCCCGACGCGCAGCAGCGTGGCGACGACCTCGTCGTGCGCGTCGCGGTCGTGGATCTGCAGCGCGATGCCGCGCTCCTTCGCGATCCGGATGTGCTCCTCGAACGAGCGCTGCTGGGCGGCGCGGCCGTCCTCCCCCGTGCGGAAGAAGTCGAGGCCGGTCTCGCCGACGGCGCGCACGCGCGGGCGGCCGGCCAGCTCGTGGATCTCGGCGAGCGCGTCGTCGAGCGTGCCCGCCTCCTCGTAGGCCGGGGCCTCGTTCGGGTGGATCGCGACGGCGGCGAGCATGCGCGGCTCGTGCGCGGCGGTCTCGGCCGACCAGCGGGACGTCTCGAGGTCGCCGCCCACCTGGATCACGCCGCGGACGCCGACCGAGCTCGCCCGGTCGAGGTGCTCGGTGAAGTCGATGGGCGACTCGCCGTCCGCGATCTCGAGGTGCGTGTGGTTGTCGTAGACGGGGACCGTGAGCGCCTCGGGCAGCGGCGGGTACGTGAGGTCGCGCGTCTGGCCGTGGACCGCGGTGGTGTCGCGCTGGCGCACGTAGTTCGAATCGGACATCGCGCTCACTCTACCGACGGGAGGGTGCCGCGCCCGGCGGGGCGCGGCACCCGGGACGTCACGCGGTGGCGGCGGTGGGCTCCTGCTCGATGCGCGGGAACAGCGGCGCCTCGAGCGGGGTGACGACGCCGGATCCGGTCCACTCGTCGGCGAGGTCGATGCGCTGCTGGCCCACCGTGCCGTCGCCGCCGAGGGCGGTCCAGAGCTTGGCGGTGGCGCCGGGCAGCACGGGCGCGAGCAGCACGGCGAGCGTGCCGAGGCCGCGGACCGCCGTGTGCAGCACGGTCTCGAGGCGCGCGCGGTCCGCGTCCTTCTTCGCCAGCGCCCACGGCTCCTGGCTCGTGATGTAGCCGTTGAGCTCGTCGACCAGGGTCCACACGGCGGCCAGCGCCTCGTGGATGGCGAGCCGCTCGATGGCGTCGTCCGCGGTGGAGGCGGCGGCGCGCGCGACCGACAGCACGCGCTCGTCGGCCTCGGTGAGCTCGTGCGCCTCGGGGACGCGGCCCTCGAAGTACCGGCCGACCATGGCGATCACGCGGGAGGAGAGGTTGCCGAAGCCGTTGGCGAGCTCCGCCTGGTAGCGGGCGCTCAGGTCCTCCCAGCTGAAGGAGCCGTCCTGCCCGAAGGCGAAGGCGCGCATGAAGTAGTAGCGGAACGCGTCGATGCCGAAGGTGTCGGTGATGGTCTGCGGCACGATGCCCGTGAGCTTCGACTTCGACATCTTCTCGCCGCCGACGAGCAGCCAGCCGTGGCCGAAGACGCGGCGGGGCGGCTCCTCGCCGAGGGCCATGAGCATGGCGGGCCAGATGACCGCGTGGAACCGGAGGATGTCCTTGCCGACGAGGTGCGTGGCGGGCCAGCGGCGCTGGAACCGCTCGTCGTCCACGCCGTAGCCGATGGCCGTGACGTAGTTCATGAGCGCCTCGAACCACACGTAGACCACGTGGCTCTCGTCCCACGGGATCGGGATGCCCCAGTCGAAGCTGGAGCGCGAGATGGAGAGGTCCTCGAGGCCCCGGCGCACGAACGACAGGATCTCGTTCCGGGCGCTCTCGGGCTGGATGAAGTCGGGGCGCTCCTCGTAGAACGCGAGGAGGCGCTCGCCGAAGTCGCTCATGCGGAAGAAGTAGTTCTTCTCCTCCAGCAGCTCGACGGGCTTGGAGTGGATGGCGCAGACCAGCTGGCCCTCGAACGGACCCGTGCCCTCGAGGAGGTCGGAGGGCTGCTTGTACTCCTCGCAGCCGACGCAGTAGTAGCCCTTGTACTCGCCCGTGTAGATGAACCCGGCGTCGTGGAGGCGCTGCAGGAAGATCTTGACGCTCTCCTCGTGGCGGGCGTCCGTGGTGCGGATGAAGTCGTCGTTGGAGATGTCGACGGCCTTCAGCAGCGGCTGCCAGCTCTCGGTGACGAGGCGGTCGGCCCAGGCCTGCGGGGTCGTGTCGTGCGCCGTGGCGGTGCGGAGGATCTTCTGCCCGTGCTCGTCGGTGCCCGTGAGGAACCAGGTGTCGTCGCCGCGCTGGCGGTGCCAGCGGGCGAGGACGTCGGCGGCGACCTCCGTGTACGCGTGCCCGATGTGCGGGACGTCGTTCACGTAGAAGATCGGCGTGGTGATGTAGAAGGGCTCGCCGCGGGACATGGGCTCCATCCTAACGATCGGCGGGAGGGCTCCCGGCCGCGTGACGGGGGCTCGCGCAGCGGCTCGGGGCGGGCTCCGGATGGGGCGCCGGGCGGTCCGTCCGCGCTCAGGACAGGTGGCGCTCGGCCGGCCCGTCGTACTCGGAGAGCGGCCGGATGAGCGAGTTCGCGGCCCGCTGCTCGACGATGTGCGCGGTCCAGCCGACGACGCGCGCGGCCACGAACAGCGGCGTGAAGGCGCGGGTCTCGAAGCCGAGGAGCGCGTACGCCGGGCCCGACGGGTAGTCGAGGTTCGGCAGGATCCCGGTGCGCTCGGCCATGCCGCGCTCGAGCGCGTCGTACAGCTCCATGGTGCGGGTGGCCGACTCCCCCGCCGGGCCGCCGGCCGCGACGCGCACGGCGACGAGATCGTCGAGCGCGTCCTTCATGGTGGGCACGCGCGAGTCGCCCGCGCGGTAGACGCGGTGCCCGAAGCCCATGACCTTGCGCTTGGCGGCGAGCGCCTCGTCGAGCCAGGCGTCCACCCGCGGTGCGTCCCCGATCTCGTCGAGCGTCTCGAGCACGGCCTCGTTGGCGCCGCCGTGCAGCGGGCCCTTGAGCGCGCCGATCGCGCCCGTGACCGCGGAGTGCAGGTCGGCGAGGGTCGAGGTGATGACGCGCGCCGTGAAGGTGGACGCGTTGAAGGAGTGCTCGGCGTAGAGGATCAGCGAGACCTCCATGGCCTTCGCGTCGGCCTCCGTGGGCCGGTCACCGTGCACCATGAGGAGGAGGTTCTCGGCGAGGCCGAGGTCGTCGCGCGGCTCGACGGGGGCGAGGCCCTGCCGGCGGCGCTGGTCGTAGGCGATGAGGACGGGGATCTGCGCGAGGAGCCGCACGGACCGCTCGAGGTCGGCGTCCGCGGAGTGGTCCTCCGGCGTCGGATCCGCCGCGCCGATCGCGCTGACCGCGGTGCGGAGGACGTCCATGGGGTGCGCGTCCACGGGGAGCGCGTCGACGATCCGCAGCACGGCCTCGTCGGGCTGCCGCTCCGCGCGCTCCTGCGCCTCGAAGTGCGCGAGCTCCTCGTCGGTGGGCAGCTCGCCGTGCCACAGGAGGTACGCCACCTGCTCGAAGGAGCAGTGCGCCGCGAGCTCCTGCACCGGGTAGCCGCGGTAGAGGAGGGAGTTGGTGGCCGGCTCGACCTTGCTCACGGAGGTCGTGTCGACGACGACGCCGGCGAGGCCCTTGCGGATGTCGGTCATGGTGCTCCTTCGCGGCATGCCGCACCCGCGTGGTCGGCGGGTGGTGCCTCCGGGTGCGTTCGTCACTGTATCGGGGCGGGTGGCGCGGGAGCGAGGGTCGTCCGTGACGGTCGCCGGCCGGCATCCGCGGCATGACGCGGCGCCTCCGGACCCGGGTCGCGGCCGGATCCGCTCGGTAGCCTCACGAGCAGGCGCACCCGAGGCGCCGCCCGCGCAGCCGCGCCGACCCCGGAGGACGCCATGCCCGAGAGCACCGACCACGCCGATCCCGCCGACGCCGCAGCGGACACCGCGCCCGACGCCGCCAGCGACACCCCGGCCCACTACGACGTCGCCGTCATCGGCGCCGGACCCGCGGGCACCGCCGCCGCCCTCCGCGCCGCCGAGCTCGGCGCATCCGTCGTCGTGCTGGAGGCCGGCCGCGTCGGCGGCACGTGCGTCAACACCGGGTGCGTGCCCACGCGCGTGCTCGCGAAGACCGCGCGGCTCGTCCGGGAGGTGCGCTCCGCGGGCGAGAACGGGATCGGCGTGGGCACGCCTGTGCCGCACTGGCCGTCGATCGTCGCGCGCGTGCACCAGCAGGTCGACCGCGTGCGCTCCCTCAAGCGCGAGGGCGAGCGGTTCCGGGAGGCGGGCGTCGAGCTGGTCCACGAGGGCCGGGCGCGCTTCGTCGACGACCGGACGCTCCAGCTCGACAGCGGGCGCCGGATCACCGCGGGCTCGATCATCGTGTGCGTCGGCGGCCACTCGCGGCGCCTGCCCGTGCCCGGCGCCGACCTCGCGACCGTCCCCGAGGACGTGCTCGCGCTGCCCGAGATCCCCCGCCGCCTCGCCGTGATCGGCGCCGGCAACACGGGCGCGCAGCTCGTGACCGTGTTCCGCTCGTTCGGCTCCGAGGTCACGCTGCTCGACGTCGCGCCGCGCGTGCTCACCGCCTCCGACGCGGCGATCTCCGAGGCCGTGTCCGACGCGTTCGTCGCGCAGGGCGTGCGCGTGCACGTGGGCATCGACACCGTGACGGGCATCACGCGCTCGGCCGACGGAAGCCTCACACTGCTCTGGCGCGACGGCGACCGCCCGCAGTCCTCCAGCTTCGACGCCGTCATCATGGCCACCGGCTGGCCGGCCGACGTCGAGGACCTGGGGCTCGAGGCCGCGGGCGTCGAGGTGGCGAGGTCCGCGATCCCGGTGGACCGCTACCTCCGCACCCGCGTGCCGCACATCCTCGCGGTGGGCGACGCCAACGGGAAGGACATGCTCGTGCAGGCCGCGCAGTCCGAGGGCGAGGCCGCCGCCGAGAACGCGGTGCTCGGCGTCAACCGGCGGATCCCGCTGCAGCTCCTCCCCGCCGGCGGCTTCACCGACCCCGACTACGCGGGCGTCGGCCTCACCCAGGCGAAGGCCCGCGAGCGCGACAGCGGGTGCGTGGTCGCGCGCGTGCCGTTCTCCGCGGTCGACCGCGCGGTGATCGACGACCGCGAGGCCGGCTTCCTCCTCCTCATCGCCGACCGCCGCCGCGAGCTCATCCTCGGCGCGCACGCCGTGGGCGAGAACGCGGTCGAGGTGATCCAGTCGGTCACCACCGCGATGGCCGCGGGCGTCGACGTCGCGACCCTCGCGCACGTGCGGTTCGCGTACCCGACGTACAGCGCGATCATCGGCATCGCGGCGCGCGCGCTCCTCGCGGAGCAGACCCCGGCCGAGCTCGACTGACGGCGGGCCGGCCCCGGCTCCCGGGCCCGGGCCCGGGCCCGGCGGCCGACCCGCGTCGTACCCGGGGGTGACGCGCCCGGGCGCGACCGGGTCGTAGCGTGCAGGCAGGCCGAGCTCATCGGCCGCGCATCCGGAAGGACACCGTGGGATCCCTCACCGCCTGGCACACGATCATCATCGGCATCGTGCTCGCCCTCGACCTCGTCGCGCTCGTGCAGGTCGTGCGCGACCGCAGCCGCAGCAGGACGGCGAAGGTCGTCTGGTCGCTCGTCATCGTGCTGCTGCCCATCGCCGGCTTCGTCGGGTGGCTCATCGACCTGACGCTCGGCGCCGCCACGCGGGGGCTCGACCGCCGGAACGCGCGCGCCCTCCGCTGATCCTCCACCGAGCGCTCCGGAGGGGACGCTCGGCGACGCGTGGTCGGATGGGCGCATGACCGCGCTCATCGTCACGGCCCACCCCGATCCCGACTCCCTCACCCACGACGTCGCCCGCCGGCTCGCCGATGCGCTCGGCGCCGACCGCACGACGGTCGCGCACCTCGCCCAGGAGGGCTTCGACCCGGTGTCCGGCATGCCCGACCGGCGCGCCTACTCGGGTGCCGCCGGCGCCCCCGCGGACGTCGTCGCCGAGCAGGCGCGGCTCGACCGGGCGGATCACGTCGTGCTCGTCTTCCCGGTGTGGTGGTGGTCGATGCCCGCGCTTCTGAAGGGCTGGATCGACCGCACGTTCATCGCCGGCTGGGCGTTCGGCGTCGACGACGACGGACGCATCGAGAAGCGGCTGCAGCGCCTCACCGTGCACCTCGTGCCCGTCTCCGGGACGAGCCGGGAGTCCTTCGCCCGGCACGGCTACCTGGCGTCGTTCGAGACGCAGGTAGGGCACGGGATCCTCGACTACTGCGGCGCGCGCCGCGGCGCCACCGCGTTCGTCCACGACTCCGAGTCGGGCGACCGGGACGCGGTCGCAGCCGAGGCCGACCGTGCGGTGGCGGAGGTCGTCGCGGCGGTCATGGCCGCCTGACGCGCGGGCGCGGATCAGACCGCGTCGTCGATCCCGGCCATGTCGAGCACGAAGCGGTAGCGCACGTCGTTGCGGCGCAGCCGGTCGAAGGCGACCTCGACGTCGGCCACCGGCACGACCTCCACGTCCGCGGTGATTGCGTGCTCGCCGCAGAAGTCGAGCAGGTCCTGCGTGGCGGGCCGCCCGGCGCTGCCGGACGAGGCGAGGCGGCGGCGCGCGGTGAGGAGGTCCATCGCCTGCACGCCGAGCGGGCCGAGGAAGCCGAGGACGCACAGCGTCCCGTCGAGGTCGAGCACCCGGAGGTAGGGGGCGAGGTCGTGGTCGACGGAGACGGTGTCGACCACGAGGTCGAGGCTCGAGCCGGCCGCGGCCATCGCCTCGGCGTCCGTGGAGACGACCACGCGGGTCGCGCCCAGGCGCACGGCGTCGGCGCCTTTGGCCGCGGTCGTCGTGAACACCGTGACCTCGGCGCCGAGCGCCCGCCCCAGCCGCACCGCGAGGTGGCCGAGCCCGCCGAGGCCGACCACGCCGAGGCGCGTGCCCGGCCCGACGCCCGCGGCGCGCATCGGCTCCCACACCGTGACGCCCGCGCACATGAGCGGGGCGACGGCGGCGGGATCCAGCGACGCGGGCCGGCGGTAGACGAACGACTCGCGGACCACGTAGCGGCCCGAGTACCCGCCGAGGGTCGTGGATCCGTCGACACGGTCGCGCCCCGCGTAGGTGAGCGTCGGGAACTCGACGCACATGTTCTCGTGCCCCGCCCGGCACATGCGGCACGCGCCGCACGAGTCCACGATGTTGCCGACCGCGACGGGGTCGCCGGGCGCGAAGGCCGTGACGGCGGATCCGACGGCCACCACCTCCCCGACGAACTCGTGGCCGGGCACGAGGGCGTGGTCGCGGCCCCGCTGGCCGAGCGCGTGGAGGTCGGAGTGGCAGACGCCGCAGTGCGTGACGCGGATGTCGACGTCGTCGGGCCGGAGGTCGCGGCGGTCGATCGCGGTCGGTCGCAGGGGCTGGCCGGAGGCCGGGGAGAGGAGGGCTGTGGTGCGCATGCGCTCAACCTACCTACTAGTTGGTAGCCATGTATAGTCGGCGGCATGACCACGTCGGCCGACCGCACCCGCCAGCGCATCCTGGATGCCGCGACGGAGGAGTTCGCCGTCCGCGGCATCGCGGGCGCGCGCGTCGACCGCATCGCCGCCGCCTCCGGCATGAGCAAGCCGATGCTGTACGCGCACTTCGGGGCCAAGGACCGGCTGTTCGACGCCGTCTTCGCCGCGCACGTCATCGCGAACGGCGACCGCGTGCCCTTCACGGCCGACGACCTGCCCGGCTACGCGTCGCGCCTCTACGACGACTACCTCGCGGATCCCGCGCTCGCCCGCCTGGTGATGTGGAAGCGCCTCGAGCGCGACGGCACCGGCTACCTCTACCCCGGCCTCGAGGACCACGACGCGGGGCACCGACGCGACATCGTCGACGCGCAGGCCGCGGGCCGGATCCGCTCGGACCTCGACCCCGACGACGTGTGGACGCTGGTCATCGCCACGGCCGCGAGCTGGGCGCAGGTCTCGATCACGACGGTCGCGACGACGGACGACGCGGCGGACCTGCACGCGCGGCGGCGCACGGCGCTGGCCGCCTTCGTGCGCGACGGGCTCTGCGGGGGCTGAGCCCGTCGCGCGGGCTCGGCCGACGTGCCATCGCCCGGCACCGCCGCACGTCCCGCGGCGACCACCTGGGCGTCATGGCCGGTGCGATGCCGCGCCGAGGTGCGTGCGAGGTCGCGTCGTCCACGGGGGTGCCGTCCGGGTGCCACGCGCGAGGACGGTCGCGCAGCGGGAGAGAGGCACCCGCAGGGAGACCCTATGATCGTTCAGGGGCGGGGGTGCGGCGTGTTGACGCCGCCACCCAGGGGGGCGCTTTTCTCAGCCATGCCCGATCAGGTGCGAACCAATTGAGGGGCCGACACGAGCATGACGACAGACCGCGAGCTGACCGGACGCCCGCGGGTGGTCCTCATCCATGCGTACTCGAGGGCGAACTCCGGCGACGGCCTCCTGGTCGACGAGAGCGCGGAACTCGTCCGGGAGGCATTCCCCGGTGCGCGGATCGACCTGGTCGCCCTGGCTCCCGACACGTTCCCGGAGTTCCCGGATGCCCTCCACCCCCTCTACGGTCGCCGTGGCGCGAGCGCGAAGGCGCTCGCCCGGGCCGCTGCGGGCAGGCTCCATCCCACGGTCCAGGACGAGATCGCCCGTGCCGACCTCGTCATCGCCGTCGGGGGCGGATACCTGCGCGCCGACACCGTCCGGGGCTTCGTCAAGACCTCGCTGGCTCACCTCCCTCAGCTGCCGTCATCGCCCGCATCCCCGCCGTTCATCTACCTGCCGCAGAGCATCGGACCGTTCCCCGGGAGCGGCCGGATGCTGCGCGACCTCCGCAACGCGCGTCACGTCTACGTCCGGGATGACCTGTCGCGCTCGCTCCTGCGCAAGAACGGGGTCCTCGCCGAGCGGATGCCCGACCTCGCACTGCTCTCCCGCGAGCTCGGCGACGGGAGCCCTGCGACCGGGCAGGGCTTCGGCTTGATCGCCCGGCAGCTGGGACGGAAGTCGAGCCGGTACGACGCCGCGATCCTGGCTCTGCGGGATGCTCTCGATGCGAGACCTCTCGTGCAGTCGAGCGGGCGTGGGAACGACGACCCCGCCTACTACCAGCGGCTCGGCCTCGGCACGGGCCACGCCGCGGTCGCGGACGCGCTGTCGGGTACCGATCGCCCGAGCGTCGTCGTCTCCGTGCGCCTCCATGGGAGCCTGCAGTCCCTCCACAGGGGGACCCCGACCATCCACCTCAGCTACGAACGAAAGGGATGGGGAGCCTTCGAGGACCTCGGGCTGGGCGCGTACGTGCACTCCGCCCGGCACTTCGACGTCGATGCCGTCGCAGAGCAGGCGAGAGCGTTGGCGGAGGACCCCTCCGACTACTGGGCGGCGGTCGAGGACGCGAAGGTGCATCTCCGGGACGCCCGCGCCCGGCTCGTGGCCTCCCTGCGAGACATGGCGCGCAACTCCTAGTGCGGTCAGATCGTCACACGACCCTCGTCAACCTCTTCAAGGGCGGGTTGCCGGCGCTGCTGAGCAGCGTCATCACCGCGCTCCTCCCCGCCGCGGGCATCCTGTTCCTGAGCACCGACTCCTACGCCGTCTGGGCTCTCGCCGCCACGCTCACGACGATCTTCCTGCTCATCGACTTCGGCACGACGAGCCTCGCCACGAAGCTCGCCGCCGAACAGCGGCTGAGCGGTGGCGCTCTCGGCACCCTCTACGCCCTCACGACCGCCCCTCCCCTGGCCCTCACCGCCATCACGGCTGCTGTCTGGCCGACCTACGCTCGCCATGCCGGGCTGGTCGATGCTCAAGACCCTCGCGCCATCGTCCTCATCGTCCTGGTCGGGATCGGAACCGCGCTGCGGAGCTTCGGCCTGATCAGCGCCGCTGTCGCGCTGGGGCGAAGGCAGTTCGGACGCAGGGGGACCGTCCTGTTGGGCGGTGCTCTCGTGCAGGCTGTCGTGACCATCGGCGCCTTGTTCGCCGGCGTCGACTTCCTCGCGCTGGGGTACGGGATCGTGACCGCGGGCATCCTCCAGAGCGTCGTGGGTGTGCTGCTGGCCAGACCGGACCTCCGGGCCGACACGAGCGCCTCCGTGTGGCCCCTGGTCCGGCGCTTCGCCTCGGCACGCGGCGTCGCGGTCATCCTCGGTGTGACGGTCACGCAGCTGGACAGATGGTCGTTGGGGCTCTTCGCCGGCGCAGCCGCGCTCACGGCATACGACCTCGCCATCCGCTTCGCCACCATGCCGAAGATCGCGCTCCTGGCGTTCGGTTCCGGACTGATCACCGAGGCGAGCGGCGACGTCGAACGCACCCGTCTGCACTCGCTCTACCAGCGCTACAGCCGGCTCTTCGCCGCGCTCAGCGCCCTGGCGACGCTCCCGGTCCTGGTGATCACGCTCGTCGTCGCCAGCGCGCGGACGCCGGAACCGCTCAGCTTCATCGCGCCCCTCGCGATCCTGGCGGTCGTGGCGCACGCCGTGAACGCCATGACCATACCGGCCAGCTTCCTGACCATGGGGGCGGGTCGACCGGAGGTCGAGCTGGCGTACCTCGCTCCGTTGGCGGTCCTCTGCGGCATCGCCTACGTGCTGGGGAACGTCACCGGCTCTCCCCTCGTGCAGGTGGCCACCTGGGCCAGCGCGATGGTCATCACGTCGATCTCCTTCATATTCTGGGCTCCTCGTTTCATGAAATGGACGAAAAATGCTGGTTGAACGCATCGTGAACCGACTCCGACGCGAGGTCGTGGGCAGCCGGATGAAGACGCTGGTGCGAGCCGGCCGCCTCACGGTCGGACGGGGGACGTACGGCGCCCCCGAGCTCCTGACGTTCGCGGGAGACCAGACACGGGTCGACATCGGCGCCTTCTGCTCGATCGGCCCGCGGGTCACCTTCGTCCTGGGCGGCAACCATCCCCTGGACCGCGTGACCACATTCCCCATCCGAGAGCGCTTCGGCCTGCCGACGGCAGATGACGGGTTCCCGTCGAGTCGCGGCGACATCTCCGTGGCCGACGGCGTGTGGATCGGGTTCGGCGTCACGATCCTCTCGGGCGTGCGGATAGGACACGGCGCCGTCGTGGCTGCCGGCGCTCTCGTCACGCGGGACGTCCCTCCCTTCGCAGTGGTCGGCGGGACCCCCGCGCGTGTCCTGAGCTACCGATGCAGCGAGTCGGTGGGAGAGGGCATCGTCAGGTCGCGATGGTGGGAGTGGCCGGACGACGAGATACGACGACGCGTCGACGAGTTGAACGACTGGCCTGCTTCGACCGCCACCGACCGGTGGGGTGACGGCCTTGCCTGAGAGGGCTGTGCGACAACGGATCCAGCTCCACGAACCCGAGGCGCCCGCGCGACCTCGCTGGAGCGGCGTCCGCGCGATCCTGCTCTGCGGGTTCTTCCTCCTGTGCATCGTCCCGGCCGACTTCGTGCGCTTGACCGCGACGTGGGATCGCGTCGACGAGATCGCCCTCCTCGTGACAGCGGTCCTCGGCGCGCTGTGCATCCTCCATGATCGACGGCTGCGCCTGAAGGTCCTGCTGAGCAGCCTCGGCCTCGTGGCGACGGCCTCGCTGGCGAGCGCGGAGCCCGGGAGGTCCGCCTACTTCATCCTCCCCTTCCTGATCGGCATCGGAGTCGCTGCTGTCGTCGACAGGCGAGGTGCACGCCTGCTGCTCTCGACGTTGGCGGGAGTCCTCGTGCTGAGCGTCATCGTCGACGCGGCAGGCGGCGGACCGGTCACCTCGTCGATCTTCGGTCTCCCGAACCAGCTCTCGGTGCTCACCGGAACCCGGGCGCGCGGCCTCCTGGGCCAACCGGTACCCGCGGCGTTCGCGTCCGTGTTCCTCTTCGCGACGTTGCTCCCCGCCGCGGCGAGCATCGCGGATGCACGGCGCCGTCTGGCAGCGATCGCCGCTCTCTCCGTGGGAGTCGTCGTCACCCTGGCCCTCACCGGCACCCGTTCGGCCTTGGTGCTCGCGCTCGTCGTCGGGGCGGTGTTCCTGATCCGCTACGCCGTGCGCCGCGGCGTGCACTTCATCGGTCCCCTCCTGCTCGCGAGCCCCGCTCTCATCGCGGGAGGCATCCTGCTCGCCGTGCGATTCGGGAGCGACTTCCGCAGCAGCAGGATCGGGGACTTCGACTCCCTCACCGGAAGCACATCCCTCTTGAACCGACTGCTCGCGACGGAGTACCTGGGTCGGTGGGCGAACTCCGGTGATGCGCTCGTCCTCCTCATCGGCGGGGGTCCGCGCGACCTCCAGGAGACCCTGTCCGCGTACCGAGGCAACTACCTGAGCACGATCGACAACTTCTTCGTGACCCTCCTCTGGGACTTCGGGCTGCTGGGTGCACTGCTGATGCTCGTCATCCTCGTCATGCTCCTTCGGAAGCTGAGGTCGACGGACGCGGTCGTGGTGGGCGCAGCCATGGGGGGCCTCACGCTCATCGCCAGCGGCCTCGCCTTCGACGTCTTCTACGTGCGGCCCATGGCGCTCCTGTTCGGGCTGGTGGTGGGCATCTGCCTGGGCTGGGCGGAGCGGATCGCACCGAAGGGCGCTCTGACATGACCGAACACCGACGGAAGGACCCCATGTCCGCACCAGCTGCGCACCGCCTCGTCGTCGTCGTCCCGTGGCTCCAGGGCGGTGGCGCCCAGGCGGCACTCCGAGAGACCATGCGGCGTCTCGAGGCGACGAACGCCGTCCTCGTCGTCTGCTTCGACGACAACCGGAACACGGCCTCCCTCGAGGCGGAGTTCCACGAGGTCCATCTGCTCCGCGGACGCAAGAGCGCCCACGGTGCGTGGAAGGCCGGCCGATGGCTCGCAGCCTTCCTGAAGCCGGGCGACGTCGTCTTCTCCCTGATGCGAGGAAGCCACGTCGTGCTGGGGATGCTCCCTGCTCGTCAGCTCCGATCGCTGAAGGTGGTCGCCTCCTTCCACCAGCTGCCCTCCGTCGACGCCCAGGGGCGCTTGAGCTTCCTCGAGAACATGCTCGTCCGTCGTGCGGTCAGCCGGGCGGAACTCGTGACCGCACCCTCCACGCGAGGCCTCCGTGAGCTCCGAGCACGGAAGCTGATCCGTCCGGAGGCCGGGGTGATGTCACCCAACCTGATCGCGGAGTACGCCCGCCCCCTCGTCCCACCCCGCACCGGGCCCCTGGGCGAGTTGCGACTCCTCCTCGCGGGACGCCTCGACCACCAGAAGGGCATCGATCGGATCGAGGACCTCCTGGGCGGGTCTCCCATCCCGATCCGACTGCTGGTCGCGGGCGATGGTCCTCTTCGGCCGGTGGTCGAGCGACTGGTCGCGAAGCCGGGCCGGCTCGTCGTCGACTACCGGGGGCACGTCGACGACATATTCGAGCTCATCGATGCGGTCGACTTCCTGTTCCTCCCGAGTCGCTACGAGTTGAATCCGGTCGTGGTGTGGGAGGCATGGGCACGTGGTCGCGCTGCGATCACCTCGGACGTGGCTGCCTTCCAGGATCTCGCCGAGTCCGGTCCGCTCCGGATGTTCCATGACCGCGACTCCCTCCATGAGCTGCTGCTCCAGGCCGCGGCCGCCGACTCCCCGGAACGCGACGGCCTGCTCGACACCCCCGACGTGTCCGTCGCCGACAATCCACTGCTCCTCGAACTGCAAGGGCTCATCGAACATGAATGAAGAAAGCGTCTCCGCGGTCGTCGTCGTCTTCGACACCGATCCGGCCCTGCTCGAGTCCTGCCTCGGCTCACTGCGACGCGCGCGTTCGGCGTCGGCTCGCCCCCTCGAGGTGATCGTGGTCGACAACAGTCCGCACGATCGCCTGGCCCAGCAGTTCGGGGCTGAAGTCGACAGCTGGGTATCAGGGCACGGGAACATCGGCTTCGGCCGTGCCGCGAACCTGGGCATCGGCATGGCACGGCACGACAACATCCTGCTGCTCAATCCGGATGCCGAGCTCGAGCCCCTCGCGCTCGACGCATTGGTCGATGAAGGAGCTGCGCATCCGGACTCCCTCCTGTGCGGTTGGCTCGGGCGCGGCGACCGGGTGCAGGTCGACGCGTACATGCACTGGTGGTCGTCGTCCGGCCGGCTGCTGCGACGCAGGGGCTACCGGCGCTATCTCGAGGCGGCCAAGCGCAACAGCTCCTCCGTCCGCGTGCAGAAGGTGAGCGGTGGCGGTCTCTACGCCCGCCGGGAACTGCTGCTGTCCCTCGGGCCGTTCGATGAGCGCTTCTTCCTCTACGGAGAGGACGCTGATCTGTCGGTGCGAGCGCGCCAGCTCGGGCATGCGCTCCGAGCAGTCCCCGGGGCGCCGATCACGCACCACGCGGCGTCGAGCCAGGATCACCATTCCGCTCTGATCGAGCGGGCTCGGACCGATGCCGCGATCCGGGTCTCGCGCTACCACCTCCCGCTCGGCTCATCCCTCCTCACCCAGCTGGATCTCGCGCTCGTCACGGTGGTCGGGATCCTGGTCGCACAGGTGGGCTCCAGCGGCACGCTCGCATCGCGACGTCAACGTCTCGGCGTCCTCCTGAAGTGGGGATTCAAACGGGACCTCAAGCCCTTCGAACCCTGACGAGCTGGTCCGGCAGCGCCGCCCTGGCCGCGAGTGCCCTCCCAGCGCCATCGCCTCCGGGGCGGCGTGGTCGCGCCTCGGGTCGGAGTCGAACGCGCCGCTGCGCCTCCTCGACTACCAGAGGACCGTCCGCCCAGCGCGGACAGGTGAGGCGGCGATCACACGAGCAGGGAGACGTTCGACGCCGGCGGAGGAGTGGACGGTGCCCGGCACGTTCCGGTGGTCGCCCACGCGATGACGTCGAGGACGCGAGGTGGTCCCCTGGCGCTCTCGCTCGTGGAGTCGACACTCGGTGCGCGCCCGCTACCTCGGGGGCGGAGAGGTCGGTCGCCGCATCGTCGGCGGCGCCGGCCGTCCGCGACTCCGCGAGGTCCGATCCCGCCGCCGGGCCCCTGCCCGCCCGCTCCCGCCCGCCCCTGTGCACGGATCCGGCAGCGGGCCGCGGTCGCCGTTACCCTCGGCGGGTGCCCACCCCCGCCGCGCGTCCCCGCCTCCTGGAGTGCGCGCTCACCCGCGCGGGACGGGTCGTCGGCGGACTCGCGATGGGGATCCTCCTGGCCGTCCTCGCGCTGGGCCTCGCGCTCGACGGGTCGCTGCGCCGCGACGTCGAGGACGGCTCGACGTGATCACGCCCCGCCGCGGTTCCCCTCCAGCGTGAAGGTGAAGACGTCCTCGTCGAACGCGCTGTAGCCGGCGTAGTCGAGCAGCTCGTACAGGCGGGCGCGGGTCTGCATCTCGGGCACCTTGCCGGCGAGCGTGCCCTCCTCGAGGATCGCGTCGAGGCCGCGCTCGGCGGCGCCCATCGCGAGGCGCAGGAGCGAGACCGGGTAGATCACGATGTTCACGCCCACGTCGCGCAGCTGCGATGTCGTGAACAGCTCGCTCTTCCCGAACTCGGTCATGTTGGCGAGGATCGGCACGTCGACCGCCGCGCGCATCGCCTCGAACTCGGCGAGGTCGGCCATCGCCTCGGGGAAGATCGCGTCCGCACCGGCGTCGACGAGCGCGCGAGCCCGGTCGACGGCGGCGGCCATCCCGTCCACGCCGCGCACGTCGGTGCGGGCCATGACCAGCAGGTCCGGGTCGCGGCGGGCGTCGACGGCCGCGCGGATCCGCTTCAGCGCCGTCGACTCGTCCACCACCTGCTTGCCGTCGAGGTGGCCGCACCTCTTGGGGTTCACCTGGTCCTCGATGTGGAGGCCCGCGACGCCGGCGTCCTCGAGCATCTGCACGGTGCGCGCGACGTTCATCGGCTCGCCGAAGCCCGTGTCGGCGTCCACGAGGCACGGCAGGTCGGTGACGCGCGCGATCTGCTGCGAGCGCCCCGCCACCTCGGTGAGGGTGGTGAGCCCGATGTCCGGCAGGCCGAGGTCCGCCGAGAGCACGGCGCCGGAGATGTAGACGCCGTCCATGCCCTTGTCCTGGATGAGGCGGGCCGACAGCGGGTTGAACGCGCCGGGCATCCGGAGCAGCTCGCCCGAGGCGAGGCGCTCGCGGAACGCGCGGCGCTTGGCGGCGGAGGTGAGGGCGGAGTGCAGCATCAGAGGAGTCCCTTCGGGGAGCCGGCGCCGTCGAGGAGGCCGGGCCGGGCGGTCACGGTGAGGCCGGCGAGCTCGTCGGCGGTCAGCTCGGGCAGGCGCTCCACGAGCCGGAGGAAGCGGTCGACCTCGGTCTCCTCGAGCACGCCGTCGGCGAGCGTGCGGAGCTTCGCCACGTAGTCGGCGCGCGCGAACGGCCGGGCGCCGAGCGGGTGCGCGTCGGCCACGGCGATCTCGTCGACGATCGTCGAGCCGTCCGTCAGCCGGATCTCCACCCGCCCGCCGAACGCCTTCTCCGTCGGATCCATGGAGTGGTACCTGCGGGTCCACTCGGGGTCCTCGGTCGTCGTCACGCGACGCCAGAGGTCCACCGTGTCGGGGCGGCCGGCGCGCTCGGGCGCGTACGAGTCGACGTGGTGCCAGGCGCCGTCCTGCAGCGCGACGGTGAAGATGTACGGGATCGAGTGGTCGAGCGTCTCGCGGCTGGCGCGCGGGTCGTACTTCTGCGGGTCGTTCGCGCCGGATCCGATGACCACGTGCGTGTGGTGCGACGAGTGGATCAGCACGCGGTCGACGGCGTCGGCGTCCGCGAGCACCGGGTGCGCGTGGTGCAGGCGGCGCGCGAGGTCGATCCACGCCTGCGCCTGGTACTCGGCCGAGTGCTCCTTCGTGTACGTGTCGAGGATCGCCCGCTTGGCCTCGCCGGGCGCGGGCAGCGGCACCTCGTAGGCGGCGTCGGGGCCGTCGAGGAGCCAGGCGATGACGCCGTCCTCGCCCTCGTAGATGGGGGTGGGGCTGGTCTGGCCGCGCATCGCCCGGTCGATCGCCTCGACGGCCATCTTCCCGGCGAAGGCGGGCGCGTGCGCCTTCCACGTGCTGATCGCGCCCTTGCGCGACTGGCGGGTGGCGGTGGTGGTGTGCAGCGCCTGCCCGACGGCCTGGAAGACGGTGCCCTCGTCGAGCCCGAGGAGCGTGCCGATGCCGGCGGCGGCCGACGGGCCGAGGTGCGCCACGTGGTCGATCTTGTGCGCGTGCAGGCTGATGGCCTTCACGAGGTCGACCTGGATCTCGTAGCCGGTCGCGATGCCACGGACCACGTCGGCGCCCGTGAGCGCGCGGCCGTCGGGTCGGCCGGCAGCTGCGGCGTGCTGCGCGGCGGCGAGGATCGGCGGGATGTTGTCGCCCGGGTGCGAGTACTCGGCCGCGAGGAAGGTGTCGTGGTAGTCGAGCTCGCGCACGGCCACGCCGTTCGCCCAGGCCGCCCACTCGGCGCTCACGCGGGTGCGGGGATCCGCGCCCACGACGGTCGCGCCGGCGCCGCCCGTGGACGGCCCGTGGGCGAGGGCCTGCGCGCGCGCCGCGACGACGGGCGCGCGGGTGAGCGAGGCGGTCGCGACGGCGGCGTTGTCGATGATGCGGTTGACGATCATCTCGGTGACGTCGGCGTCGACCTCGACCGGGTCCGCGGCGACGGCGGCGATGCGCCCCGCCAGCTGCTCCCCGGGAGGCAGGGCCTCGCCGCTGCGGTGGACGCGGACGCGGTGGATCTGCATGCTCTTCCTCACGGTCGGGCGCCTGGCGCGGAGGGCTCGTGACCTCGTCCGCGCGGCACCGGTCCAGCGTATCCACCGCCGGGGCCCACCCCGTCGGGAGACCGGACGAGTGCGCGCCGCCGGACCGGGTCGGCCGGGGGCGACCGGCGTAGCGTGGCAGGCGACGAGGAGGTCACTATGAGGGCACGGCAGCTGGGTCCGTACGAGGTCGGCGCGATCGGTCTGGGCGGCATGCCCATGTCGGTCCAGGGACGCAAGGACAGGGAGACGTCGATCCGGGCGGTGCACGCCGCGCTCGACGCGGGCGTCACCCTCATCGACACCGCGGACTCGTACCACCTCGACGCGGACGGCGTGGGGCACAACGAGATCCTCATCGCCGAGGCGCTGAAGGCGTACGGCGGCGACGTGTCCGACGTCGTGGTCGCCACGAAGGGCGGCACGCTGCACCGGGACGACGGGCCCTGGGGCACCGACGGCTCCCCCGCCCACCTGCACGAGGCGGCCCGCGCGTCGGCCGCGCGGCTCGGGGTCGACGCGATCGCGCTGTACCAGCACCACCGGCCGGATCCGGCGACGCCGTACGAGGAGACCATGGGCGCGCTCGGCGAGCTCGTCGACCAGGGCGTCGTGCGCGCGGTCGGCATCTCCAACGCCGACCCGGACCAGATCCGCACGGCCCACCGCATCCTGGGCGCGAAGCTCGTGTCCGTGCAGAACCGCTTCTCCCCCGGCTGGCGCTCGAGCCTGCCCGAGCTCGAGCTGTGCACCCGGCTCGGCCTCGCGTTCCTGCCGTGGAGCCCCATCGGCGGCATCCAGGGCACCGCCGGCCTCGCCGACGAGAACCGCGCGTTCGGCGAGGTCGCCGACGAGCTGGGCGTGAGCCCGCAGCAGGTCGCGCTGGCGTGGGAGCTCGCGCTCTCGCCCGCCGTGCTGCCGATCCCGGGGGCCAGCCGACCGGAGAGCATCGCCGACTCCGCGCGTGCGGCCGACCTCGAGCTCACGGCGGAGCAGGTCGCGCGGCTCACCGGGGCCTGACGGCAACCGTCTCCGGCGTCCGTCCGGACGTGTGCCGCCCGGACGGAGCCCGCGCGCGCGTCGCCTAGCCTCGGGGGATG
This sequence comes from Clavibacter sp. B3I6, assembly GCF_030816895.1. Lineage (NCBI taxonomy): Bacteria > Bacillati > Actinomycetota > Actinomycetes > Micrococcales > Microbacteriaceae > Clavibacter > Clavibacter sp. B3I6. The sequence continues at coordinate 2,798,007 of NZ_JAUSYL010000001.1, read as the reverse complement.
AGATCCCCCGCGGTGCGCACCGAGGTCACGCGCGCCTGGCACGCCGCGACCTCGACCGGCCGCCTCCTGCTGGCGGCCAAGACGGCGCTCGCGGTCGGCATCGCCTGGGCCATCGCGCCACACGTGCCCGGGGTCGCGAACGAGTACCCGTACTACGCGCCGCTCGGCGCGCTCGTGAGCATGTACCCGACCCTGATGGGATCCGCGAGGACCGGGCTGCAGACGCTCCTGGGGCTCGGCGCGGGCATCGTCCTCGCGACCGCGGTGACCCTCACCACGGGCCCGTCCTGGTGGTCGATCCCCGTGATCGTCGGCATCGGCGTGATCCTCTCCGGCTCCGGCTGGTTCGGCGCGGGTCGCGAGTACGTGCCCATGGCGGCGCTGTTCGTCCTCATCATCGGCGGCCAGGACGCCGACACGTACTCGCTCGGCTACCTCGTGCAGATGGCCGTCGGCGTCGTCACCGGCCTCCTCGTCAACGTGCTCGTGGTCCCGCAGCTGACGAGCGGCGCGGCGAGCGCCCGCATCGGCGCGTTCCAGCGCGAGGTCGCCCAGCGGCTGCGGGAGGTGGGCGACGCCGTCGAGTCCGATGCGCCGCCCGCGCACGACGACTGGATCCTCGCCAGCGAGGGCCTCGCCGACACCGCGCGCGCCGTGCGCGCCGACCTCGCCGAGGCCGACGAGAGCCGCAAGGGCAACCCGCGCGCGCTCCTCAACAAGCGCGACGTGCGCATCGACCACGCGCGGCTCGAGGCGATGGACCAGATCGTCTTCCACGTGCGCGACATCTCCGGGGCGCTCGCGGACACCATCTGGGAGCGGCCGGGGGCTCCCCGCCTCGACCGGGAGATCACGGGGCCGGTCCGCGACGCGTGCCACGCGGTCGCGGGCGTGCTCGACCTCGACGACCCCGACTCCCCCGAGCGCCACCGCGCGATGGGCGAGGCCGCCCGGCGGGTGCGCCTGCTCGTGGAGGCGGTCGACCGGCGATCCCAGGAGCTCGGCCGCGCCATGGGCCCCGGCGTCCTCACCGCGATGCACCTCACGCGCGTCCTGGGGCACCTCGAGCCGGTGGACGCGGCGGAGTCACCGGCCCCGTAGCGCCGGGTCCGGATCCGCCCCGGGCGACGGCGACGGCTCCGCGCCCGCGGCCGCCTCGGTCCCGGGCTCGACGCCGACGGGCCGCGCGTCGGGCAGTGCGTCCGCCCGCGCGTCGAAGCGCACGGCGACGATCCCCGCGACGATCAGCAGGCCGCCCACCATCTGCAGCGCCGTCAGCTCCTCGCCGAGCAGCAGCCACGCCCAGGCGCCGGCCGCCGCAACCTCGAGGAGGCCCACGAAGGACGCGAGTCGGGATCCGAGCATCGCGCTCCCCGTGATCCCCGCGCCGTACGCGAGCGCCGTCGCCACTACTCCGACCACGAGCATCGGCACCCACCACGGCACGACGTTCCCGAGCACGACCACGTCGGCGACGGAGCCGGTGAAGGGCAGGATCCCGGTCACGCCGACGAGGGCCAGCACGACGGCGGCGACGAGCAGCCCCGCCGCCGCGAGCGCCACGGGCGGGAGGCCATCGGCGCCCCGCGCCGCGATCGCGAAGTACCCGGCGCAGCCGACCATGGCGCCGATCGCGAGCAGCACGCCGACCGGGTCGAGCGCCCCGCCGCCCGACGGCGACACCACGAGCGCGAGCCCGCCGGCCGCCGCGACGGATCCGAGGAGCACCGGCACCGCGGGCCGCCGCCGGCTCATCGCCCACGCCACCGCGACGAGCAGCAGCGGCGCCATGAACTCGATGAGGATCGCCGTGCCGACGGGGATCCGCTCGATCGCCGCGAAGTACAGCACCTGCGCGCCGGCCACGCCCACGAGCGCCATGCCCAGGACCCGCCGCCAGGCGCGCAGCACGGGTCGCAGGTCGCCGCGCAGCTGCACGAGCGCGACCGGCGCGAGCAGCAGCCCGCCGATGAGCGCGCGCAGCGTGACGGCGGCGACCGGGCTCCAGCCGGCCTCGAGCAGCGGCTTCACGAACGCGCCGGAGAGGCCGAAGGACGCCGCGGAGACGACCGCGAGCAGGAGTCCGGTGGTGAGGTGGCGTCGTTCCATGGTGAGCTCGTTCCGTCAGGGGCCAAGCGGCCTACGGTCCTGACGCTAGACTGGTCTCGGATAAGGAGTCAAATTGCTTTTCGCCCCTGACACGGAGGACGTGCTCACGTTCGACGCCGTCATCCTCAACACCGCCCCGCGCGCCACCCGGTCCGGCCTCGACCTGCTGGCCACCCCGGAGCAGCTCGCCGTCCTCATGACCCGCAGCGGCTTCTCCGGCCGCTTCGACCGCGACGAGCGCGAGCTCCGGGAGGTCCACGACGCCCGTGCCCGGCTGCGCGAGATCTGGACCCTCGACCGGGACGCCATGGTGGACCCCGTCAACGAGCTGCTCGCCCGCCACCGCGCCTCCCCCCGGCTCGTCCGGCACGACGCCCTCGACTGGCACCTGCACGCGACGCCCGACGACGCGCCGCTCGCCGACCGCGTGCTCGTGGAGGCCGCGATGGCGCTCGTCGACGTGGTGCGCTCCGACGCGACCGACCGCCTGCGGGTGTGCGCGGCCGACGACTGCGACGGCGTGCTCGTCGACCTGTCCCGCAACGGGTCGAAGCGGTTCTGCAGCGTGCGCTGCGGCAACCGGATGAACATGGTGGCGTTCCGCGAGCGCCGCGCGCAGGATCCGACGGGCTAGCCCGCCGGCCGGATCACCGGGCCTGCAGCGCCGCCTGGTACAGGTCGCGCTTGCCGAGGCCCGTCGCCTCGGCGATGGTGCCGGCCGCGTCCTTGAGTCGCGCGCCGTCGGACACCAGCTCGAGCACCTGGGTCACGCCCGTGGCGAGGTCGACCTCGAGCGCCGCCGCGCCCTCCGCGACGACGACGATCTCGCCCCGCACGCCCTCGGCCGCCCAGGCGGCGAGCTCGGCGGCGGATCCGCGGCGCACCTCCTCGTAGAGCTTCGTGAGCTCGCGGCACACGACGAGCCGGCGGTCCGGGCCCCACTCGGCGACGACGTCCTCGAGCGACGCCTGCAGCCGGTTCGGCGACTCGAAGAAGACCATGGTGCGGCGCTCGCGCACGAGCTCGCGGAGCACGCGGCGCCGGTCGCCGCCCTTGCGCGGCAGGAAGCCCTCGAACGTGAAGCGGTCGGTGGGGAGCCCCGAGACGGCGAGCGCGCTCAGGACGGCGCTCGGGCCGGGGATCACCGTGACGCGGACGCCCGCCGCGGCCGCCGCCTCCACCAGGTGGAAGCCGGGGTCGGAGATCGCGGGCATGCCGGCGTCGGAGAGCACGAGCACGTCGGTCTCGCGCGCGAGCTCGACGAGGTCGGCGGAGCGCTCCTGCTCGTTGTGATCGTGCAGCGCGATGAGGCGCGGCCGGTTCTCGACGCCGAGCGCGGTGAGCAGGCGGATGGTCGTGCGGGTGTCCTCGGCGGCCACGACCGTGGCGGAGGAGAGCGCCTCCACGAGCCGCCGCGACGCGTCGCCCAGGTTGCCGATGGGGGTCGCGCCGAGGATGATCACCGGTCGATCATCCCATCCGGCCGGGTGGGCTCCAGGTCGGTGCCGTCCGGGCCCGACAGGTCGGCACGGTCGCCGGCAGGAGCGGGGGCACCCTCATCGCCCGAGCCCGCGCCCGCGCTCGTGTCGCGGAGACCGCGGATCCCGTTCGCGATCCCGCCCCCGATCGCGACGAGACCCAGGGGCACGCCGATGAGGACGACGGTGCCGAAGCGCCCGGCGCCGTCGAGCTCGCCGAACACGCCCATGAGCCCGAGCACCGATACCGCGCACAGGACGACCCCCAGGACCACCAGGCTCCACGTGTCGCGCCCGCGCGCCCGGTCCCGCAGGAACACCGGTCAGCTCGCGGCGGGCGCGCCCGCGCCGCCCATGAGGTGCTGGTGGGCGATGAGGGGATCCCACCGCTTCCGGGCCTCCCCCTGCGTCTGCGGGATCGCGAAGGCCACGGCGGGCTCCACGGGGACGATGCGGCGGGACTCGACGACGGGCACGGATCCATGGTGGCATGCCGTCCGCTGCCGGTCGCGGCGCGCACCGCCGTCGCCGCCGCGCACCTGAGGCCATCCGCCTGAGGACCGGCTGGGAACACACGACCCGTTTCGGTGGGAAGCTCAGGCGTTGCCCCAGACCCCGGCTGCACGCGTCGTGCCTCCACGACGTCCCACCCAGCGGTCCGCCACGCGGACCACTCGATCAGGCCCCGAGGCCCGGGAACGAGCAGACATGACCGACACCACCGCAGCCCCGCGGATCGTGCTGACGCGTGCCAAGCGCGGGGGCGGCGCGAACCCGACGTCCGAGTACTCGGGCCTCCTGAGGACGATCCGCGACGCGGGGCTCCTCCGGCGCCGCGTCGGCTTCTACGTCGCGATGTTCTCCGCCACCGTGGTGGCGCTGGGCGGCGCGGTGACGGGCTTCGTGCTCCTCGGCGACAGCTGGTTCCAGCTGCTCATCGCGGCGGGCCTCGGCATCATCTTCACGCAGTTCGCCTTCCTCGCCCACGAGGCCTCGCACCGCCAGGTGTTCGAGTCCGGCAAGGCCAACGACATCGCCGGCCGCACGCTCGCGAACCTGTTCGTCGGCATCAGCTACTCGTGGTGGATGACGAAGCACTCGCGCCATCACGCGAACCCGAACGTGGTCGAGAAGGACCCCGACATCGCCCCCGGCGTGCTGGTGTTCCGGCCGGAGGACGCGAAGGGCGCCCGCGGGTTCGCCGGCGCGATCATCCGGCGCCAGGGATGGCTGTTCTTCCCCCTGCTCACCCTCGAGGGGCTGAACCTGCACGTCACGTCGATGCGGACCGTCTTCGGTCGCGGCAAGGTCGACAAGCGCTGGCTGGAGATCTCGATGCTCTCCACCCGCATCATCGCCTACCTCGCCGTCGTCTTCTTCTTCCTCCCCCTCGGCATGGCGTTCGCGTTCGTCGGCGTCCAGCTCGCCGTGTTCGGCGTCTACATGGGCGCCTCGTTCGCCCCGAACCACAAGGGCATGCCCGTCCTCCCGAAGGACTCCAAGGTCGACTTCCTCCGCCGCCAGGTCCTCACCTCGCGGAACATCAAGAGCACCTGGCTGACCGACATCTACATGGGCGGCCTCAACTACCAGATCGAGCACCACCTCTTCCCCAACATGCCCCGCCCGGCGCTGAAGAAGGCCCAGGTCATCGCCAAGGAGTACTGCGCCACCCACTCGATCCCGTACACCGAGACCACCCTCCTGGCCTCGTACGGCATCGTCGTCGCGTACCTCAACCGCGTCGGCCTCTCCGCCGGCGGCGACCCGTTCGACTGCCCCGCGTCGGCGTCCTTCGGACGCTGACCCGCGGCGGCTGCAGGCGCTACGCGCTCTCGCCCCGCTCCTCGCGGCCGCCGTCGAACCGGTCCTGGTGCGCTGCCACCTCGTCGCGGTGCGACTCCGCCCACAGCTTGAGCTGCCGGACCGTGCCGTGCAGGGAGAGCCCGAGGTCGGTCAGCTCGTAGGTGACGGTCACGGGCACCGTGGCGGTCGCCGTGCGGGTGACGAGGCCGTCCCGTTCCAGCGACCGCAGCGTCTGCGACAGCATCTTCGGGCTGACGCCCGCGAGGATCCGGCCGAGCTCCGAGTACCGCAGGGGACGCGGCTCCCCGTCGCAGTCGGGGCCGCTGCCCAGGGCGGAGAGGACGAGCGTCACCCACTTGCCGGAGACGCGGGCGAGGATCTGCTGGCTCGGGCAGACCGACAGGTACGCGTCGTACCGCGCCTTCGCGGTCGCCCTCTCCTCGGCAGCGGTCGTCGTGGCCATGCGGACCTCCCGGGTACCTACGCACTTTCAGGTGCCTGCTTCCGGACGGATAGCAGAACCTCCAGGGTGGAGCACGACACCCCGTCCCACAAGCCCTGGAGGGCACACACCATGAGCACCACCGCATCCGACCTGCCCGGCGGCACCTGGACCCTCGGCGACCGCACCGTGACGCGCTTCGGCTACGGGGCCATGCAGCTCGCCGGGCCCTGGGTCCTCGGCCCGCCCGCCGACCGCGACGGCGCCCTCGAGGTCCTGCGCCAGGCCGTCGCCTCCGGGATCACGCACATCGACACCGCCGAGACCTACGGGCCCCGCGTCGTCAACGAGCTGATCCGCGAGGCGCTCCACCCCTATCCCGCCGACCTGCTGATCGCCACCAAGGCCGGCGGACGCCGTGACGGGCAGGGAGGCTGGCCGTCCGCGCGCACGCCCGACGAGCTCCGCGCGCAGGTCGACGACAACCTGGAGACCCTCGGCGTCGACGTCCTCGACCTCGTGCACCTGCGGCTCGGCGACGCCGACGGACCGGTGCCGGAGCGGATCGGCGAGGCGTTCGAGACGCTCGTCGACCTGCAGCGGCAGGGCGTGATCCGGCACCTCGGCGTCAGCAACGCCACCGCCGACCAGGTCGCCGAGGCGCAGTCGATCGCCCCGATCGTCTCCGTGCAGAACATGTACAACCTGGCGAACCGGACGGACGACGCGCTCATCGACCGGCTCGCGGCGGAGGGGATCGCCTACATCCCGTTCTTCCCCCTCGGCGGATTCACCCCCCTGCAGTCCGGCTCCCTCTCCGCCGTCGCCGCGCGGCTCGACGCGACGCCGATGTCCGTGGCGCTGGCGTGGCTGCTGCAGCGCTCGCCGAACGTCCTCCTCATCCCGGGGACCTCCTCGGCGGCGCACCTGCGCGAGAACGTCGCCGGCAGCGCCCTGCGGCTCTCCGCCGACGACGTCGCCGAGCTCGACCGCATCGCGGGCTGACGCCGCGTGACGTGCGCCCGGCCCGGCGCGACGCGTCCCGCGGCGGGCCGGGCGCTCAGTCCGCGGTCTCGCCGCTGACGGCGACGTGGTGGTCGCGCTGGAGCACGTCGGGGAGGCGCATCACGAGGCGCCAGCGGTTGCCGCCGGGGTCGCGCTCGTAGGAGAAGTCGTCCATCAGCAGCTCGATCATCGCGATGCCGCGGCCGGACTCCGCCATCTCCTCGGGGTCCGGCATCTTCGTGCGGAACGGGACGTGCACCTCGGCGCCGCTGTCGCTCAGCACGGCCTCCAACGCGGTGGCCGTGCGCTGCAGGGTCAGCTGGCACAGCAGCCGCTCGCCCCCGTCGGCGTGCTCGATGACGTTCCCCGCGAGCTCGACCAGCGCCGTCTCGAAGCGGATCCGCTCCCGGTCGCCCAGGTCGGCGTTCAGGTGCCAGAAGTCGTCGACCGACTCGTGCACCTCGTCGACGTCGTTCGGCGGCACCAGCAGCAGCACCGTGCGCTCCCACGCCGGTCCGTGGATCGCCGGCGCATCCCCCGTGTCGTCGCTCCCCATGGCGCGATGCTCCCATACGACCCGGCCCCGCTCCTAGCGTCCCCGCCCCTCGACGCGACTCGCGCCCGGGCGACGCCGCGGCGGACCACGGGGCCCGCCATCCTGCGTACGCTCGTGGCAGCGGCCTGCGAGCCGACGGCGCCCGGACCGGGCGCGCACCACCACCCCGAGGAGCACCACAGTGGACGACGCCATCGAGACGAACGCGATCCCCGACCCGGAGCCCACGGAGATCACCTACGACGAGGACCGCTTCCCCGCGCGTCCCGCGCGTCTCCGCTCCCGTCCCCAGATGCGCGCGAGCGGGATCCGCCGCTCCTCCTCGGATCCGCGCGCCGCCGACGCCTCGAACCCCTCCTACGTGGAGTGGCTCCGCCGCCAGTCGATGCTCGGCGACGCCGACGTGCTGAGCCGCGGCCTCTCCGGCTCGCCCAGCATGTGGTCGAACCCGTACGCGCGCCCGGACGCCCGCCGCGCCATCGACACCGCCTCCGTGTGGTTCACCGCGTATCCGATCTCGCTCATCACCAAGCCCGGGGAGTCGTACCTCGCCGCGCTCGGCGACCCGCAGCTGTGGGAGATCTTCCAGTCGATCGGCATCGAGGCCGTGCACACCGGGCCCGTGAAGCTCGCCGGCGGCATCACCGAGTGGTCGCAGACCGCGAGCGTCGACGGCCACTTCGACCGCATCAGCACCCAGATCGACTCCGCGTTCGGCACGGAGGACGAGTTCCGCCGCCTCACCGAGGTCGCCGACGAGCACGGCGGCAGCGTCATCGACGACATCGTGCCCGGCCACACCGGCAAGGGCGCCGACTTCCGCCTGGCGGAGATGGGCTACAAGGACTTCCCCGGGATCTACCACATGGTCGAGATCCCCGAGGAGGACTGGCACCTCCTCCCCGACGTGCTGCCGGGCCGCGACGCCGTGAACCTCGACGTCGTCGCCGAGCAGGCGCTCGCCGACCAGGGCTACATCATCGGCCGCCTCCAGCGCGTGATCTTCTACGCGCCGGGCGTCAAGGAGACCAACTGGAGCGCCACCGCGCCCGTGCTCGGCGTCGACGGCCGCACGCGCCGCTGGGTGTACCTGCACTACTTCAAGCAGGGGCAGCCCTCCATCAACTGGCTCGACCCCACGTTCGCCGGAATGCGCATGGTCATCGGCGACGCGCTGCACTCGCTCGGCGACCTCGGCGCCAGCGCGCTGCGCCTCGACGCGAACGGCTTCCTCGGCGTCGAGAAGAGCGTCGAGGGACCGGCGTGGTCCGAGGGCCACCCGCTCTCCGAGGCCGCGAACCACCTCATCGCGAGCATGGTGCGCAAGGTCGGCGGCTTCTCCTTCCAGGAGCTGAACCTCACGATGGAGGACATCCGGGACACGGGCCGCGTCGGCGCCGACCTGTCGTACGACTTCATCAACCGGCCGGCGTACCAGCACGCGCTCGCGACCGGCGACACCGAGTTCCTGCGCCTCACGCTCCGCACCTCGCTCGAGGTCGGCGTGGAGCCCGTGACCCTCGTGCACGCGCTGCAGAACCACGACGAGCTCACCTACGAGCTCGTGCACTGGGCGACCGAGCACTGCGCGGACGTGTTCCCGTTCCGGGGCGAGGAGGTGACCGGCGCGGACCTCGCCGTCACGATCCGCGGCGACCTCCTCGAGGAGCTCACCGGCGAGAGCGCCGACTACAACCACGTGTTCACCACGAACGGCATCGCCTGCACGACGGCCTCCGTCATCGCGGCGGCGCAGGGCTTCACGACCCTCGACGCCATCGGCGAGGACGACGTCGCGGGGATCCGCGCCGCGCACCTCCTGCTCGCGAAGTTCAACGCGTGGCAGCCGGGCGTCTTCGCGCTCTCCGCGTGGGACCTGCTCGGCGTCCTGCCGCTGCAGGCGTCGCAGGTCGCCGACCTCATCGAGGGCGGCGACACCCGCTGGGTCCACCGCGGCGGCCACGACCTGCTCGACGCGGCGCCCGAGGCGACCACGTCCGGATCCGGCATGCCGCGCGGCCGCTCGCTCTACGGGTCGCTGCCCGCGCAGGTGGACGACCCCGCGTCGTTCGTGTCCGGCCTCCGCAGCGTCCTCGACGTGCGCGAGCGCTTCGACGTCGCGGTCGGCACGCAGGTCGACGTCCCGGACGTCGGCCACCACGGCATGCTCGTGATGGTGCACCGCCTCGACAACGGCGACCCGTCGGGTGACGCGCGGCTCCAGCTGACGGTGCTGAACTTCACGGGCGAGCCGATCCTCGCCACGGTGCGCTCCGAGCACCTGCCGAGCCGTCGCGCCGTCCGCGACGCCACCACGGACCAGGTCATCGGCACGGTCGACGACCTGTCCAGCTTCCCCGTGCAGCTCGAGCCGTACGCGGGCCTGTTCCTGCTGCTCGACGAGGAGCCGGAGTCCGACGAGGAGGACGCCGACCGGTAGGCCGCCGCCGGGTCACCCCAGGACGACGAAGCCCAGCACGGCCGCCGCGACCGCGAGCACCAGGAGCGCGAGCGGCGGCGTGACGGGTTCGCGCCGACGGGCGTGCACCACGACCGCCCCGAGCATCAGCACCGCGAGGCAGACCGCCGCGACGGGGCTCAGCACCGGCGCGATCCCGGTGGCGAGCGGCAGGATCAGCCCGACGGCCCCGACGACCTCCAGGGCGGCGATCGCCGTGATGGCGGCCGCGGGGAAGTCCTCCGCCCACGGCATGCCGCCGTCGATGAGGGCCCGCCGCGAGCGGACGAGCTTGAGGATCCCGGCGCCGAGCACGCCGACGGCCAGCATGGCGGAGACGGCCCAGAGGGCGATGAGCACGGGTCCCCCCTTCGTGCGCGATCGGTCGACATGCCGACCGTAGCGCCGGGGCGCCTCCACGTCGACGGGCGGTGCGACCGGCCGCAGCACGCGGCGGGATGCCGACGCCCGAGCGGACCGCCGGCACCCGCTCCGGCCGGGGCGGTCCCGCACCGGCATGCGATGATGAGCCGTGCCCGACATGCCCCACCGCTCCGCCGCGCACGGCGTCGACGAGGCCCGGCAGGTCGACGCGACGGACGGCGTCCCCACCCGCGCGTCCCAGCGGGCCGACGAGCGGGCGCTCACCGCCCGCGGCTCCCGGCTCGACGACCGGTGGGCGCGCCTCGTCTCCGCGCCCGCGCGCCGCCGCGCCTGGCACTGGGGCACGCCGATCCTCATCACGCTGCTCGCGGCGGTGCTCCGCATCCAGTCGCTCGGCCACCCGGCGACCCTCGTGTTCGACGAGACGTTCTACGTCAAGGACGCGTGGACCCTCCTCCACCTCGGCTACGAGGGCTCCTGGCCCACGGATCCGAACCCCGACTTCATCGCCGGGCAGACCGACGGCTACCTGCAGGCGCCCGCGTTCGTGGCGCATCCGCCGCTCGGCAAGTGGATCATCGCGCTCGGGCTCGCCGTGTCCGGCGCCGCCGATCCCTTCGGCTGGCGCATCGCGACGGCCGTGGTCGGCACGCTCGCGGTCGTCCTCCTCATGCTCATCGCCCGCCGCCTCACCGGCTCCCCGGTGGTCGCCGCCATCGCGGGCCTCCTCCTCGCGATCGACGGCCACGCCATCGTGATGAGCCGCGTCGCGCTCCTCGACACGCACGTCATGTTCCTCGGGCTGCTGGGCTTCGGCGCGATCCTCCTCGACCGCACCTGGCACGAGCGCCGCTTCGCGCGGCTGCTGGCCCTCCGCCGCGACGCCCGCCCGGACGACGCCCGCCCGCTCGAGTGGGGCCCGGTCGTGCTGTGGCGGCCCTGGCTCATCGCGGCCGGCCTCGCGTTCGGCGCGACGTCGTCGGTCAAGTGGTCGGGGATCTTCTTCCTCGCGGGCTTCGGCCTCTACGTGGTGCTCACCGACATGCTCCTGCGCCGCCGCCACGGGCTCGCCGCGTGGTTCACGGCGGGCGCGGTCGTGCAGGGCCCGATCTCCTTCCTGCTCCTCGTGCCGCCGGCGATCGCCGCGTTCCTCGCCTCCTACGCGGGCTGGTTCGCGACGGCGGGCGGCTACTTCCGCGGCTGGGCGGCGGAGGGCGCGAACGCCTGGCAGGGCGGGCTCGCGTGGGTGCCGCTGTCGGTCCAGAGCCTGTGGCACTACCTGTCGCAGCAGTACCAGTTCAACGTGGGGCTCGACGTCACGCACCCGTACCGGGCGGATCCGCGCCTGTGGCTCCTCCTCTACCGGCCGACGCAGTTCTACTACGAGGGCTACGGACCCGGCGAGGCGGGCTGCACGATCGACGCGTGCGCGGAGTCCATCACCTCGATCGCCAACCCGATCATCTGGTGGCTCTCGGTCGCCGCGATGCTCTACCTCGTGTACCGGCTCGCGGCCCGCCGCGAGTGGCGCGTGGGCCTCGTGCTGATGGGGATCGTCGTGGGCTACCTGCCGTGGCTGCTCTACGTGGACCGGACGGTGTTCCAGTTCTACTCGATCGCGTTCGAGCCGTACCTCCTCCTCGGCCTCGCGATGGTGCTGGGGATGGTGCTCGGCGACCGGGACGATCCCCGTCCCCGGCGCACCCGTGGCATCGTGATCGTCGGCGCGGTCCTCGTCGTGTGCGTGCTGGTCAGCGCGTTCTTCTACCCGCTCTGGACGGGGCAGCTGGTGCCGACGTGGTTCTGGCGGCTGCACGCGTGGATCCCCTCGGGCTGGGTCTGATGCCCGCCACCGCCGCGCGCGTCCACCCCGCGCTCCCCGGCCTCGCCGCGGCCGCCGCCGCCGCGCTGGTCGCGTGGCTCGTGCACCTGCTCGTCCCGGCGATCCCGCTGCTCACGGTCGCGGTCGCCCTCGGGATCGCCGCCGCGCAGGTCCCGGCCGCCCGCCCCGCGCTCACCGGCCCGCTGAAGCCCGGCCTCACGCTCGCGTCGAAGCGGCTGATGCGGATCGGCGTCGTGCTCCTCGGCCTGCAGCTGGGGCTCTCCGACATCGTCGGGCTCGGCGGGCGTGCGGTGCTGCTCGTGGTCGCCGTGGTGGTGCTGTCGTTCGCGGGCACGTACGCCATCGCCCGCGCGCTCCGGATGCCCGGCCAGCAGCCGCTCCTCCTCGCCACCGGGTTCTCCATCTGCGGCGCGAGCGCGATCGGCGCGATGGCCGGCGTCACGCGCGCCCGGCCCGCGGACCAGGGCGCGCCCGTCGCGCTCGTCACCCTCTGCGGCACCCTCGCGATCGCCGTGCTGCCGCCGCTCGCCGGCCCGCTCGGGCTCGACGACGTCGCGTTCGGCCACTGGGTCGGCGCGGGCGTGCACGACGTGGGGCAGGTGGTCGCGACCGCGCAGATCGCGGGATCCGCCGCCCTCACCATCGCGATCGCCGTGAAGCTCACGCGCGTGCTGCTGCTCGCGCCCGTGGTCGCCGTCGCGGGCGTCGTGATGCGCCGCCGCGAGGGCCGGGTCGAGGGCACGGCGCGTCCGCCGATCGTGCCGCTGTTCGTGCTCGGCTTCCTCGCCGCCGTGCTGGTGCGCACGTTCGTCCCCCTGCCGGACGGCGTGCTCGATGCCGCGCAGCTCGTGCAGACGGCGCTCCTCGCGATCGCCCTGGTGGCGCTCGGGTCCGCGGTGCGCCTCCGCGAGCTCGTCGGCCAGGGCGGTTCCGCGCTGGCCGCCGGCCTCCTCTCCTGGGCCCTCATCGCGGGCCTGGCGCTCGCGGCCGTGCGCCTGTCCTAGGTCCGCCGCGACCGCCGCCCCGCCCGACGGGCACGCCGCGTCGGGCGCATGTCGCCGCATTACGACGCGGCCGGGGAACCCCCGGGAGCCCGGGCTAGCGTGAGGCCATGGTCGATCGCGAGTACGGGTTCAGGACGAGGGCGATCCACGCGGGCAACATCCCCGACGCCACCACGGGCGCACGCGCCCTCCCCATCTACCAGTCGAGCGCGTTCGTGTTCGACGACACCGCCGACGCCGCGGCGCGCTTCGCGCTGCAGAAGTACGGCAACGTCTACTCGCGCCTGTCGAACCCCACCGTCGCGGCGTTCGAGGAGCGCGTGGCGAGCCTCGAGGGCGGCCTCGGCGCCGTCGCGACGGCCAGCGGGCTGAGCGCGCAGTACATCACCTTCGCGTCGCTCGCGGGCGCCGGCGACCACATCGTCGCCTCCGCGAACCTCTACGGCGGATCCATCACCCAGCTCGACGTCACCCTCCGCCGCTTCGGGGTGGAGACCACCTTCGTGCAGTCGAGCGACCCGGCCGACTACGCCGCCGCGATCACCGACCGCACCAAGCTCGTCTTCGCCGAGACGGTCGCGAACCCGTCGGGCGAGATCGCCGACATCGAGGGCCTCGCGGCCGTCGCGCACGCCGCCGGCGTCCCGCTCGTCATCGACTCCACCATCGCGACCCCGTACCTCAACCGGCCCATCGAGTGGGGCGCCGACATCGTCATCCACTCGGCCACGAAGTTCCTCGGGGGGCACGGCACGACGCTCGGCGGCGTGGTCGTGGAGTCGGGCCTCTTCGACTGGGAGAGCGCGCGCTTCCCCCTCCTCGACCAGCCCGTGCCGAGCTACGGCGGGCTCAACTGGACGGGCAACTTCGGCGAGTACGCGTTCCTCACCCGGCTCCGGGCCGAGCAGCTCCGCGACATCGGGCCGGCGCTCGCGCCGCACTCCGCGTTCCTGCTCGCACAGGGCGTCGAGACGCTCCCGTACCGGATGCAGGCGCACATCGACAACGCGCGGGCCGTCGCCGAGTGGCTCGACGCGGATCCGCGCATCACCGCCGTCAACTGGGCCGGCCTCCCGGCGCACCCGCACCACGAGCGGGCGCGCAAGTACCTGCCGACGGGACCCGGATCCGTGTTCACGTTCGAGGTCGCGGGCGGCCGTGCCGTCGGCCAGCGCTTCATCGAGTCGGTGGAGCTCGCGAGCCACCTCGCCAACATCGGCGACGCGAAGACGCTCGTCATCCACCCGGCCTCCACGACCCACGCGCAGCTGAGCGAGGCGCAGCTGGTGGACGCGGGCGTGCTGCCCGGGATCGTCCGCATCAGCGTCGGCATCGAGGACGTCGCCGACATCATCCACGACCTGGACCAGGCGCTCGCCGCCGCCACGGAGGGAGCGAAGTGAGCTTCGACACCGGCGGGGTGCCGCCCGAGCGCACCGGATCCACGTCCCACCCGTCGGCCGACGCCGCCGACCTCGCGCCCCTCCACCCGGCCGAGGAGGCTGCCGACCGCGCCGCCGGCGACGCCGCCGAGGCGCAGGACGACGACGCGACCGCGCCGGTCACCCCGGTCGCGGACCCGGACGCCGACGGCACCCAGACCACGCAGCTCCAGAACGGCCTGACCTGCGCGATCCCCCGCTCCAGCCCGCTCGCCGCGCTCCTCCGCTCGGAGCGCAGCTGGACGGGCCCGAGCGCGAAGGAGCGCCAGGCGATCCTCCGCCGCGCGACGAGCGTCGCCATCGTCGGCGCGTCCCCGAATCCCGCCCGGTCCAGCTACTTCGTCGGCACGTACCTGCAGCAGTCGAGCGACTACCGCGTGTACTTCGTGAACCCGAACGCCACCGAGATCCTCGGCCAGAAGGCGTACCCGGACCTCGCGTCGCTGCCCGAGGTGCCCGACATCGTCGACGTGTTCCGGAAGGCCGGCGACATCCCGTCGGTGGTGGACGACGTGGTCGCCGTCGGCGCGCCCGTCATCTGGGTGCAGCTCGGCATCTGGAACCAGGAGGCGGCCGAGGACGCGGAGGCCCGGGGCCTCACCGTGGTCATGGACCGCTGCATCAAGGTCGAGCACGCCCGCTTCCACGGCGGCCTGCACCTGCTCGGCTTCGACACGGGCGTCATCAGCTCGCGGAAGGCCGTCGTCTAGCGGAGCGGATCCGGCGGCGGGGAGCCCGCGCGCCTCACCAGCCGAGCGTGCCGGGGGCGCCCTTGAACGGGCCGACGACCCGCGGCGTGATCCAGCCGCCGTAGAAGTCGCCCTCCTGCGCCTCCACGACGACGCCGTCGACCGTGATGCGGTCCATGCGCGAGGGGTACACGGCGATCATGTCGGCGAGCACCTCGAATCCGCGCGTCGGCGACGGGTACCACCACGCGGAGCGGTCCGCTGTGACGCCGCCGCCCGTGATGGTGAGGTACGACGCCTCCCCCTTGTACTCGCACCAGGAGCGTCCGGCGGCCGAGGCGAGGACGCCGGCCGCGAAGTCGCCCGAGGGGATGTAGTAGACGGGCGGGTGGCTCGTCTCGAGCACGCGGACCGCCGCGCGGGTGTCGGCGACGGCCTTCCCGCCGAGCTCGATCACGACGTGCTCCCGCGACGGGTCGACGCGCGGCGGGCGCGGGTAGTCCCACACGGACTCCTGCCCCTCGCCGGGGATCTCACGGGGACGACGGACCGGGGGGATGCGCATGCGCCGACCGTACCGCGGGCGCCTGGACGGCCCGTAGCCCGGGGCGGATCCGGCTGCCGGACTCCGTCCCGTAAAGGCGTATCCACTAAACGTTTTTGCACGAATGGTCCTCAGGGTGCTTGACTAGGGCACGTCCACCCGCATTCGGGTGCCACACAGCACGTCATCTTTAGGAGCAATTCACATGGGCATCATCGGTTTTCTCGTTCTGGGCCTGATCGCCGGCGCGCTCGCCAAGCTGATCCTCCCGGGCAAGCAGGGTGGCGGAATCATCGTCACCCTGATCCTCGGCGTCGTCGGCGCGTTCCTCGGCGGCTTCATCGGCAGCGCGCTGTTCAACAAGCCGGTCGACGGCTTCGACCTCGGCTCGCTCGCGCTCGCCATCGTCGGCGCGATCATCGTCCTGCTGGTCTACGGCGCGATCGTCGGCCGCAAGAAGGCCTAGTCCTTCTGCAGCTCGAGGAGCCCTCGTCGTCGATCCGGACCGGATCGACGGCGGGGGCTCTTCCCATGTCCGGCCGGGTCCTGTCGGGCTCCTGATCCGCGCGGGATCCCGGCCGCGCCCTGCCTACGATGACCGCATGCCCGACGCCGCCGCCCCCACCCGATCCCGCACGGCCGCCGTCCTCGTGGCCGTCGCCCTGCCGCCGCTGGCCCTGGCCGTCGCGGGCCTCACGCACCCGACCTCGCTGACGGACGACACCGCCCTGCGGTGGCGCGACCTGCACATCGCCCTCCTCCCCCTCTTCCCGCTCCTCGCCATCGCGCCGATCCTCCTCACGCGCCGCCACGACCGCCGGCTCGGGATCCTCGCGATCGCCCTCGGCTTCGCGTACGCTGTCTGCTACCAGGCGCTCGACATCCTCGCGGGCATCGCGGCCGGCGCCCTGAAGATGCAGGGCGGGCAGGGCGTGACCACCATGTACGCGCTCGCGGACGGGATCGTGGTCACCGGCGTGTGGGCGTACGTCGCCGCCACCGTGCTCGCGAGCGCGCTCGTGATCCGGCACGCGGGGCTGCGGGCGCTGCCGGGCGCCGTGATCGCCGTGGTCGCGGCCGTCTCGTTCGTCGACAGCCACATCTTCCCGCCGCGCGGCGTGATCACCATGCTCGGCCTCGCGGTCGGCTGGACCTGGCTGGCGCTCGCCTCCCGCGGCCCCGCGCGCACCGCCCGCGCCGACCGCTCCGCCCGCGCGGGCTCCGCCACCGGCTCGCCGGGCGAGCCGGAGCCGCGGCATAGTCTGACGGCATGACAGCGTACGTCTCGGCACTCGACCTCTTCTCCATCGGGATCGGGCCGTCGAGCTCGCACACCGTCGGCCCCATGCGCGCCGCCCTGCTGTTCGCGGAGGAGTGCGCCGCCTCGCCCCGGCTCACCGACATCGCGCGCGTCACCGTGCGCCTCTTCGGCTCGCTCGGCGCGACCGGGCTCGGCCACGGCACGCCGGACGCGGTCGTCGCGGGGCTCGCCGGGCTCGCGCCCGAGACGTGCGACCCGGACGAGGTCCGGGGGCGCTGGTCCGGGCTCGGCGAGGGCGTCGACGTGCCGCTCGCGGGGATCCACCCCGTGCGGATGGTCGGGCGCGACCTGACCTTCGAGCCCTTCACGCGGCTCCCCCGGCACCCCAACGCCATGCACCTCGCGGCCCTCGACGCCGACGGCGGGACGGTGCTCGAGAGCACGTGGTTCTCCGTCGGCGGCGGGTTCGTGCTGCGCGAGGACCAGGCGCCGTCGGCCGTGCTGCCCACGGGGCTGCCCCACTCCTTCTCCAACGCGGACGAGCTCATCGCGCTGGCCGAGTCGACGGGCCGCTCCATCGCCGACGTGGCGCGCGACACCGAGGAGTCGATCCACGGATCCCGCCGCGCGGTCGCCGGGCTCGACGCCATCTGGGACGCCATGGCCGCGTGCGTCACCGCCGGCCTCGGCGGCCAGGGCACGCTGCCCGGCGGGCTGAACGTGCGGCGGCGCGCCGCGCGGGTCGCCTCGCAGCTCGCCGCCATCGACGCCGAGGGCGCGCGCGACACCTCGCACGAGTGGCTGCACGCGTTCGCGCTCGCGGTCAACGAGGAGAACGCGTCGGGCGGGCGCGTGGTCACGGCGCCCACGAACGGCGCCGCCGGGATCATCCCCGCGGTCGGCTCCTACTACCTGCGGTTCGTGCCCGGCGCCGACCGCGACGGGATCCGCGACTTCCTGCTCACCGCCACCGCCATCGGCTCGCTCGTGAAGGCCAACGCGTCCATCTCGGGCGCGGAGGCCGGCTGCCAGGGCGAGGTCGGCACCGCGTGCGCCATGGCCGCCGGGGCGCTCTGCGCGGTGCTCGGCGGAACCCCGCGCCAGGTCGAGAACGCCGCCGAGATCGCGATGGAGCACCACCTCGGCCTCACGTGCGATCCCGTGGGCGGGCTCGTGCAGATCCCGTGCATCGAGCGGAACGCCATCGCCGCGTCCACCGCCGTCAACGCCGCGCGCATGGCGCTGCACGGCGACGGCACGCACCTCGTCTCGCTCGACACGGTGATCGAGACCATGCGGCAGACGGGCCTCGACATGTCCACCAAGTACAAGGAGACGTCCACCGGGGGCCTCGCGGTCAACGTCATCGAGTGCTGAGGGCCTGCGGCGCCGCCCGCCGTGTCAGGCTGGGCGCATGGGTGTCCCCGCGCTGCTCCTCGCCGTCGCGGCGCTGCTGATCCTCGGCACCACCCAGCTCGCCGCGTGGGGGCGCACTCAAGCGCAACGGCTGGATCGGGATCCGCACCCGCCCCCTCATGGCGAGCGACGAGGCCTGGCGGGCCGGCCACCGCGCGGCGCTCCCCGCCCTCCGGAGCACGTGCCTGCCCGTCGCGATCGGCGGGGTGATCGGCGGCATCGCCGCGGGCGCCGGCATGAACAGCGTCGCGAGCTGGGGCGGCCTGCTGCTCGTCGGCGGCATCGTGTGGAGCACGTTCCGGGCCGGGCGGGCGGCACGCGCCGTCACGCGCCGCCGCGAGGACGAGCGCCCGCCCCTCCGCCGCGGCTAGCTCCCGACCGGACGGCCGGAGCTCAGCGCGTCGCCGACCGCGTCGAGGCGCTCCCGGCCGAGGAGGCCGAGGTGGTACGCGTACACGTCGTCGAGCGCGGCGACCGCGGCCGGCCAGTCGGCGCGGATGCTCGCGGGGGTCGCCGGCGGCAGCGCCCACATCCAGCCGCCGAGCGCGGTGCCGGGGAGCCGGGCGCGGAGCGCGGTGAGCTGGGCCGCGTCCGACGCGACGGCGTCCGTCAGCACGACGCCGTCGACCGCGTCGGCCTCGTCGAGGAGCGCCGCGAAGGGGCCGGTGCCCCAGGGATCCGCCTGCGCGTGCACGACCACGCGCGCGACGCCCGCCGCCCGGGCTGCCGCGACGCACGCCTCGAGGAGCAGCCGACGCGCGGCGGCGCGCACCACGAGGACCACGTCGAGGCCCTCGAGTCCGCCGCCCGCGTCCACGCGCTCGCGGACCAGGCCGCGCAGCGCGTCCGGATCCGCGCCCGCCGCCCGGAGCGCGTCGCCGCAGGCCGAGCAGAAGCAGATCGAGAGCAGCGCCTCCGCGTCCGCCGACCAGTCGGCGCCCGCGGTCTTCTCGTGGTGGCCCAGGTGCGCGACGCCCATCGGGCCGCACGCCTCGAGCAGCACGCCGTCGAGCGGGGCGACGGCCGCGGTCTCGGCGACCAGGGCGGTCGCGTACTCCCGCACCTCGGGCCGCGTGGGGCAGAGGGCGTACGGGTAGGACTCGCCGAACGCGTTCACGACGCAGCTGCCCGGATGGCGGCTGCCGACGCTGGTGGAGTGCGTGAGGACGATCCACGCCTCGACGCGCAGTCCGCCCGCGCGCGCGACCGCGGCGGCGCGGGCGAAGGCGTCGGGCCCGACCCACGGCGTCCGGTCGTCGGGGCGGAGCTCGCCCCACGCGCCGTCGCGGACCGGGAGGTAGAGCGCGGCGGACCGCGCGTCGACGATCCGGTGCCGCGGATGCAGCGGGGTGGCGGCGCGCGCCGAGTGATAGGCCGAGGCGATGGCGACGCCGTCCGCGCCGGCGTCACGCACGCGTGCGACGGCGTCGGGATCGTCCACGAGATCCCAGGGGTAGGCGCAGAAGGAGAGGCGCGGGGTGGGGGCGCTCATCGCACGCCCGTCGAGCGCAGGGTCTCGGCGAGGCGGCGGGCGTGCGCCTCGATGACGGCGGCGACGCGGGCGACCTCGTCGGGATCCGCCCGCTCGACGGGGATGGAGCAGCTGACGGCGTCGGTGGCGGGGATCCGGTAGCCGACCGCCACGGCGACGCACGCGACGCCGGGCGTGTTCTCCTCCCGCTCGGTCGCATGTCCGGCCGCGCGCGCCGCGTCGAGCTGGGCGTCGAGGGCGGCCCCGTCGGTGACGGTCGCGGGCGTGAGGGCCGCGAGGGTGCCGGTGCCGAGCGCCCGGCGCCGCTCCTCCGGCGTGAGCTCGGCGAGGAGCGCCTTGCCGAGCGCCGTCGCGTGGGCGGGGAGCTGCCGGCCCACGCGGGACGCCGCCCGCCGGGGCTCGGTCGTCTCGCGGGTGGCGAGGTAGAGCACCCGTCCGCCCTCGCGTCGGGCGTAGTGCGCGGTGTACCCCGTCTCGTCGCGGATCCGCTCGAGCGCCGGGAGCGCGTGCGGCAGCGCCCGGTCGCGGTCGAGGTAGGCGGTGCCGACGACGAGCGCGCGGGATCCGATGGAGACGTGCGTGCCGTCGTGCAGCAGCTCGATCCAGCCGCTCGCGGCCATGGTGTGCAGCAGCTGGTGGAGGCTCGAACGCGGGTAGCCGGATGCCCGGTGCAGGTCGACGACCGCGACGGGCGCACCGGCATCGGCCAGCCGCTCCAGGAGGGCGAGCGTCCGCTCGGCGGACTTCACGGGACGGAGGGCGCGGTCGGCCGGCGCCTCGCCCACCGCCTCGTCGACCACCGCCTCCGCCGTCACCACGGCTCCCCCAGGGCGTGCTGCGGGGCCGCGAACTCCCCGCCGATGAGGCCGTTCGCGTCCGGGTCGTCCCCGTCGCCGGCCGCCGCGAGGACGGCGTCGGCGTGGACCTCGGAGTCGTCGCGCGGATGGAAGCCGATCCGCTCGCCGGGGACGGGCGAGAACCACGCGCGGGTGTTGCGCGACACGCCCCAGACGACGTGGGCACCGGGCTCGTCGAGCACGGCGGCGGCCTCGATCAGCCGCACCACGTCGGGGAAGGAGAACCAGGTCGAGAGCGTCCGCCGGTTCACGGGCCGCTCGAGGATGCTCCCGATCCGCACGCTGACGACCGCGAGGCCGTGCCGGTCCGCGAAGACGGAGCCGAGCGCCTCCATCGCCGCCTTGCTCGCGCCGTAGTAGCCGTCGGGCCGGGGATCCAGCTCCTCGACGGGCTGCGGCGGGATGGGGTGGAAGCCGACGACGTGGTTCGAGCTCGCGAGCAGGACGCGGCGCACGCCGGTGTCGCGCGCGGCCTCGAGCACGCTCCGGGTGCCCTCGACGTTCGCGTCGGCGAGCGCGGCCCAGGGGCGTTCGCGGCTGAGCCCGCCGAGGTGCACCACGAGGTCCGCGCCGGTGAGGGCCGCGCGGACGGCGGCCGTGTCGGTGACCGAGGCGACGACCGCGGTCTCGCCGTCCACCGCATCCGGGTCGACCAGGTCGAGGAGCGTCAGCCGGTGGCCGGCCTCCCGCAGCAGCGGGCGCACCCCGCGGGCCACCTGCCCCGCCGCGCCGGTGATGACGATGCGTCGTGCGTCGGCCATGCCGTGGTCTCCCTCCGGGGTCCGTCCTCGTTGACGGCGGACCCGATGCCGCCTACGGTAGCAGCCACGTTCACGATGACGGAAGAAATTCACGTAGGTGAATGCCGGTCGTGATCCGACCACCACGATGCGACGAGGCACCCATGACCGAGACAGCCGACCCGACGACGGCCGTGCCGACCGGGCACCGCCCGCTCCCGCCGCTGGAGGGGGTCCTCTTCTTCCCCGTCACGCCGTTCGACGCCGCCGACCGGGTCGACGAGGACGTGCTCGCGCGGCACGTCGCCGACGGGCTCGCGGACGGCGCGGGCGCCGCCTTCGTCGCCTGCGGCACGGGCGAGTTCCATGCGCTCGACGTCGACGAGTACGCGCAGGCGGTGCGCGTGGCGGTCGCCGCCGCCGGGGGCCGCCACCTCGTGATCGCGGGGGCGGGAGGACCCCTCGGGCACGCGCGCCGGTGCGCACGGATCGCGGCCGACGCCGGTGCCGACGGCCTGCTCGTGCTGCCGCCGTACCTCGTGACCGGTCCGCAGGAGGGCGTCGCCGCGTACGTCGAGGCGGTCGCGCGGGCGACGCCGCTGCCCGTCATCGCCTACCACCGCGGCAGCGCCACGTTCGGGGACGCCACCGTCGAGCGCCTGCTGCGGCTGCCGACCCTCGCCGGGATCAAGGACGGGGTGGGCGACATGGCGCAGATGCAGCGCTTCGTGCTCGCGGCCCGCCGGGCGGGGCGGTCGGACGTGCGGTTCTTCAACGGGATGCTGACCGCGGAGGCGAGCCAGGCCGCGTACCGCGCCATCGGCGTGCCGCTCTACTCGTCCGCCGTGTTCGCGATGGCGCCGCGGATCGCGCTCGCCTTCCACACCGCGTACCTGGCCGACGACGAGGCGACGCAGCACCGCCTCCTCGACGGGTTCTTCACGCCGCTCGTGCGCCTCCGCGACGAGACGCCCGGGTTCGCGGTGTCGCTCATCAAGGCGGGGCTGCGGCTCCGCGGCCTGGCCGTCGGCTCCGTGCGGGCGCCGCTCGTGGACCCGAGCCCGGATCAGCTGGAGCGGCTCGCCCGGATCCTCGACCGCGGCGACGAGCTGACCGCGTGAGCGGAAGCGACGATCGACGGGGTCGAGGATCCACGCACGCTAGCCGAGCTCCTGCAGGACCGGTGTCGTCACCGGGTGCAGCAGGTCGGCGGGCGACGACACCTTGTAGATGACGTCCTTGGCCATGTTCACGCAGAAGTCGGCACCCGGGAAGGCCATGCGGGTCATCCAGTCCTCGCACCTCAGCATCTGGTAGTTGTACTCCGCGCGCGAGCCCGGGTACGCCTGGGCGTACCGCTGCTCCATCTCCGTGACCTTCCTCCCGCAGGTGTCCTTGCCGCTCCGTGACACCTTGATCACGAGCCCGGTGCCGATGCCGCCCCTCGTGGGCGCGTTGCTCGAGTTGTACACGCCGCACACGCGGAAGCCCGCCTCGGCGTGCGCGACGGGTGCGGGTCCGGCGACGGCGAGGGCGCTCGTCGTGACGACGACGGCGGCGGCGATCAGCAGGTTCCGCACGGAGGCGGCGTTCGTGGGCAGGGGCATGGTGGTCCTCTCCTCGGGGGTGTGGTGGTGTCGCGCGTCGCTGACGCGCGCCCTCGGAGGGTAGGAGTCGGGCGGGCAGCAGCGTCGTGATGCTCCCCAGCGGCGTGACGCGCCGCGGCGGCAGCGTCGAAGCCCGGCGCGATGCCCTCGTCCGGGGTCAGGCGGCCGGGTCGTCGGCGAGCTGCGCCCGGAGCGCGTCCGCGGTCTTCACCGGGAGGCGGCAGACGAAGTCGGCGCAGAGGTAGGCGGTGGCGCTGGATCCCGCGGTGCGGTCGGCGAGCAGCTCGAAGCCCGCGTCCGCCCACGCGCGTGCGGCCGACGCCGTGACGACGAGCGCGACGTCCGGCGGGCGGATGCGACCCCGCGCGAGGTCGGCGAGCGGGTCGCCCGCGGGATCGGCGCCGTCGGGCAGCACCACCACGAGCTGCCGGCCCGCCGCGTCGATCGCGACCGCCTGCTCGAGCGCGCCGCCGAACGCGATGGGTCGCGTCGCGCCGGCCGCCGCGACCGTCGCGAGCGCGGCGCGGGCGGCGCGCTCGTAGCGCGGATCCGCCGTCAGCCGCCCGAGGACGCGCGCCGCCGAGGACGCCGCGGTCAGCCCGGACGGGTACGCGCCCTCGGACGGGTCGGCGGCGAGGTCGAGGCCGAAGCCCGCGAGCACCGGATCCGCGCCCGTCGGCACCCGGAACCCCGCTGCGCCGGGCTGGGGCTCCGCGTCGGCCGCCGCGATGAGCGCGTCGACGAGGTCGCGGGCGCGCACCGCGTAGGCGACGTCGCCCGTCGCGAGCGCCAGCGCGAGCAGCCCGTCGGCGAGCATCCCGTGGTCCTCGAGCGTGGCGACCGCGGGCGAGACGCGGCCGTCGATGGACGCGCGGACGAGCGACCCGTCGGCACGCACGTGCTCCGCGAGCAGCATGTCGGCGGCATCCCGGGCGGCGGCGATCCACGCGGGCCGGTCGAACGCGCGGCCCGCGCGGGCGAGCGCGCCGATCGCGAGGCCGTTCCAGCCGGTGAGCACCTTGCCGTCCACCGCGGGCGGCTCCTCGGCCGCGCGGCCGGCGGCGTCGAGCGCGTAGTACCCGCCCTCGACGCGGCGGCCGCCGACCGTGCTCTCCGAGTCCTGCGCCGACGCGAAGCCGCCGGACGCCCGGCGGAGCGTGGTCGTGAGGAACGCGGCGATCCCGGCCGCCACGTCCTCGTCGCCCGCGCGCGCGTACGCGTCGAGGAGGAGAGCGTTGTCGTAGAGCATCCGCTCGTAGTGGGGCTCGGACCAGTCGCGGCGCGTGGAGTAGCGGAAGAAGCCGCCCTCGACCGGGTCGCGGAGGTCGGAGCGGGCCATCGCGTCGAGCGTGCGGCGGACGAGCGCGCCCGTCGCCTCCGCGCGCCCCGCCGCGAGGACCTCGGAGGTCGCGAGCGTGTCGAGCAGCAGCACGACGGGCGCGACCGGGAACTTCGGGGCGGATCCGAACCCGCCGTGCTCCGGGTCCTCGAACCCCGCGAGCTCCGCGGCCACGCGGTCGAGGGCGGCGGCGTCCGGCAGGGGCGAGGCGACGGCTCCGCGCGCCGAGGCCTCGCGGATCGCCGCGCTCAGCTGGCCCGCGCCCTGCTCCACCTGGTCGCGTCGCGTGGTCCAGGCGTCGCCGACGGCGTCGAGCACCTGCCGGAACGACGGGTGCCCGGCGCGCGGCTCGGGCGGCGAGTAGGTGCCCGCGTGGAAGGTGCGCCCCTCGGGCGTCGTGAACACGTTGAGCGGCCAGCCGAGCTGCTGCGTGAAGGCGCCGGCCGCGGTGATGAGCGCCGCGTCCACCTCCGGGTGCTCCTCGCGGTCGACCTTGATCGCGACGAAGCCGGCGTTCAGGCGCTCGGCCAGCGCGGGGTCCGAGAACGTCTCGCGCGCCATGACGTGGCACCAGTGGCAGGTCGCGTAGCCGACCGAGACGAGCACGGGCACGTCACGGCGCCGCGCCTCGGCGAACGCCTCCTCGCCCCACGGCCGCCAGTCGACCGGGTTGTCCGCGTGGCTGAGGAGGTACGGGCTGACGGCGTCGGCGAGGCGGTTGGGCATGCGTCCACGCTACGCGCGGGTCCTGACGCGGGTCGGGATCCGGGGGCGGGTCGGGCCCGCGCCCGGGTCAGATCCAGTCGCGCTTGCGGAAGATCCCGAAGAGCACGCCGCTCACGCCGAGCATGAGCACGAGGGAGAGCGGGTAGCCCCAGTCCCAGTGCAGCTCGGGCATGAGGTCGAAGTTCATGCCGTAGACGCTGGAGACCAGGGTCGGCGCGAAGAGGATGGCTGCCCAGCCGGAGATCTTGCGGGTCTCCACGCTCTGCCGGTTGCTCGACTCGCTGAGCTCGCGCATCTCCTCGTTCTGGCGCTGGCCGACGAGCGTGCTGTTCACGGTGAGGATGTCGCGGAGCAGCACGCGGAACTCCTCGACGCGCTCGTTGACGACGATGACGTGATCGGCCACGTCGCGGAGCGCCTGCTGGAGCCCCTCCCCCACGCGGTACTTGCCGGATCCGGCCTGCAGCTGCTGCAGCATGCCGGTGAGCGGGCGCACGGCGCGCTGGAAGTCGATGACCTCGCGCGACAGCTCGTAGATGCGGCGCGACACGGCGGGGTCCCCGTCGAACACCTGGTCCTCGATCTCGTCGATGTCGTTGGCGAGGCCCGTGACGACGGGCGCGTAGCCGTCGACGACCGCGTCGAGGATCGCGTAGAGCACCGACTCGGGGCCGTCGGCGAGCAGCTCCGGCCGCTCCTGCATGCGGGTGCGGATGGCCGAGAGGTCGGGCGACTCCGCGTGCCGCACGGTGATGACGAAGTTGCGGCCGAGGAAGACGTGCAGCTCGCCGAACTCCACCTCCTCGCGCTCGTCGACGTAGCGGGCGGCGCGCAGCACCGTGAAGAGGGTGGAGCTGTAGCGCTCCGTCTTGGGACGCTGGTGCGCCTGGATCGCGTCCTCGACCGCCAGCTCGTGCAGGTCGAACTCCTCGGCGAGCGCCTGCAGCTCCTCGACCGTGGGGCGGTAGAGGCCGATCCACGCCATGGCGTCGGGCCGCTCGTCGAGCTCCCGGAAGGTGTCGGCGAGCGTCGCGGGGCTCGCGACGCGGCAGCCGTCGACGTACACGCCGTTGTCGACGAGGCTCGGGCGGCGTGCACCGCCGGGGGCGGCGCGGGTGCCGTGGTCGACTCCGTCGGCGTCGGCTCCCGCGGCACCGCCGACGCTCCCGCCGAGGGGCGCGACGCCCCGGGCGACCACGGACTTGAGGCGCGTGCGGATGCGGTGCTGGGACATGACGGCCACCGTACCCGCCGGAGGTGACGCCATCCCCGCCACCCGTCGACGGCCGGGCGGGGACGCGGGTCAGACCACCTGGTCCGGGTGGCTGCCGACGCGTCCGGCGGACTCGAGCGCGGTGATCCCCGCCATCTCCGCGTCGGTCAGCGAGAAGTCGAACACGTCCGCGTTCTCGACCAGCCGCTCCCGCCGCGTCGTCTTGGGGAAGACGATGGCGCCGCGCTGCACGTGCCACCGCAGCACGACCTGCGCGTCGGTGCGGCCGTGCGCGCGGGCGGCCTCGCGCACGACGGGCGCGTCGGCGACGGCGCCCCGCGCGAGCGGACTCCAGGCCTCGACGGCGATCCCGTGCTCGGTCAGGTAGGCGGTCGTCTCCCGCTGCTGGTGCCGCGGGTGCAGCTCGATCTGGTCGACGGCGGGCGCGGGCAGCCCGGCCGCGGCGAGCGCCTCCAGGTGCGGCACGAGGAAGTTGGAGACGCCGATGGAGCGGGTCAGCCCCTCCTCGCGGGCCGCGGCGAGCGCCTCCCACGTCTCGACGTAGAGCCCGCGCTCGGCCGCCGGCCAGTGGATGAGGTGCAGGTCGACCGCGGGCAGGTCGAGCCGGTCGAGGCTGCGTCGGATCGCGTCGCGCGCGCGGTCGCGGCCGTGGTCGTCGTTCCAGACCTTGGTGGTGACGAACAGCTCGTCGCGCGGGATCCCCGAGGCGCGGATCGCCCGGCCGACGCCCTCCTCGTTGCCGTACATCGCCGCGGTGTCGATGTGCCGGTAGCCGACCTCGAGCGCCTCCGCGACGATCCGCTCGGCGTCCGCGTCCGACACCTTGTAGGTGCCGACGCCGAACTGCGGGATGGGGATCCCGTCGCCCATCGGGACGGAGGGGATGGGGCTGCGCAGCGCCGTGCGTCCGTCGCTCACGCGCCGAACCACTCCACGAGGGCGCGCTTGAGGATCTTGCCGCTCGGCCCGAGCGGCAGCGCCTCGAGCACCTCGACCCGTCGCGGGTGCTTGTACGACGCGACGCGCTCGCGCATCCAGGCCACGACCTCCTCGGCGTCCACGGCCGCGTCCGCCCGCGCCACGACCGCCGCGACGATCTCCTGCCCGTGCTCGTCGTGCGGCACGCCGAACACGGCGCACTGCGCGACGGCGGGGTGCCGGGCGAGCACCTCCTCGACCTCGCGCGGGTACACGTTGTAGCCGTTGCGCAGGATCATGTCCTTCGTCCGGTCGACCACGCGGATGTAGCCGTCGTCGTCGATGGTGCCGAGGTCGCCGGTGCGGAACCAGCCGTCCACGACGGCGCGCGCCGTGTCCTCGGGCCGATGCAGGTAGCCGTTCATGAGGTTGTGGCCGCGGATCACGATCTCCCCGAGCGTCCCGCGCTCCAGGAGCTCCACCCGGTCCTCGTGCTCGGGGTCGGCGATCTCCACCTGGACGCCCCAGATCGGCTTCCCGACCGTGCCCGGCCGCGCGGGCACGCCCACGTGGTTGAACGACGCCACCGGCGAGGTCTCGGTGAGGCCGTAGCCCTCGTGGATCTCGGCGTCGAACTGCTCGCGGAAGGCGTCGATGACGGCGACGGGGATCGCGGCGCCGCCCGAGACGGCGTACCGGAGGTGCGGGCGGGCGGGGTTCCGGCCGGCCGCGGCGAGCAGGGCGTAGTACATCGTCGGGACGCCCATGAACACCTGGGTGTCGTGCTCGACCATGAGCGCGAGGGCCGTGTCGCCGTCGAAGCGCGGCACCATCACGATGGTCGCGCCGGTCCGGAAGGACGCGTTCATGGTGCAGGTCTGCCCGAACGTGTGGAACAGGGGCAGGCAGCCCAGGATCCGGTCGCCGGTGCGGAGGTCGAAGGTGTCGAGCAGCAGCACGTCGACCTGCATGACGAGCGCCAGGTGGCACCCCTCGGCCCCCTTCGGCTGACCGGTGGTGCCGGAGGTGTAGAGGATCGTCGCGGTGTCGGACGGGCGGCGGGGCACGTACGTGCGGATCGGTGTCGCGGCCCGCGCGAGCTCCTCCAGCCGGTCCGGGCCGCCCTCGGACGACGCCGGCACGAGCACCGTGAGCACCGGCACGCCGGCGAGCCCGGCGCCCTTCCCGCCCTGCTCGAGCAGCGGGCCGGCGCAGACGAGGAGGGCGGACCCGGAGTCGCGGAGCACGTACGCGATCTCCTCCGCCTTCAGCAGCGCGTGCACGGGCACGACGACGCCCCCGAGGGCGAGCACCGCGTAGTAGACCCGCGGGAAGTCGGCGACGTTCGGGATGAGCATCGCGACGCGCGTGCCCTCCCCCACCCCGCGCTCGGCGAGCGCCCCGGCGTAGGCGCGGGTCTCGTCCCACAGCTCCCGGTAGGTGGTCGACACGTCGCCCACGACCACGGCCACCCGGTCGGCGTGCCGCTCGGCGGACTCGGCGAGGATCGCGGCGACGGAGACCGACGCGAATCCGGCGTCCGCCCGCTCGCGATCGTGCTCGGGGAGGAGGGGCGTGTCGGAGGTCATGGCGGATCCCGTCGGTCGTCGTCGACTCGGGAGGCCGCGCCCCCCGCGCGCCGAGCTGATCGGCGCCCGTCCCCTGACGATAGCCACCGCCCCCTGCCATCCGGGGGCCGGACGGCCCGCGGATAGGATGGATCCAGCATGGAATTCAGCATCGCGTACCCGCCGGAGCTCCCCGTCAGCCGGATGCGGGACGAGATCGCCGACGCCATCCGCGACAACCAGGTCGTCATCGTCGCGGGCGCTACCGGGTCCGGCAAGACCACGCAGCTGCCGAAGATCTGCCTGGAGCTCGGCCGCGAGAGCATCGGCCACACGCAGCCCCGCCGGCTCGCCGCGCGCACCATCTCGGAGCGCATCGCGGAGGAGCTCGGCGGCGAGGTCGGCCAGCTCGTGGGCTACCAGGTGCGATTCACGGACAAGGTCTCGGCCGACACCCGCATCAAGCTGATGACGGACGGCATCCTCCTCAACGAGCTGCAGCGCGACCGGCTCCTCCGGAAGTACGACACGATCATCATCGACGAGGCCCACGAGCGCAGCCTCAACATCGACTTCCTGCTCGGCTACCTCAAGCAGCTGCTGCCGCGCCGACCCGACCTCAAGCTCATCATCACGTCGGCCACCATCGACCCGCAGAGCTTCTCGAAGCACTTCGGCGACGCGCCCATCGTCGAGGTGTCCGGCCGCACCTACCCGGTGGAGATCCGCTACCGGCCGCTCGTGGCGGAGGCCGCCGTCGCGGGCGAGGACGACGAGCTCGCCGACGCGCCGCTCGAGCGCCCGGCCGACGACCGCGACTACCTCGAGGGGATCAACGCCGCGCTCGACGAGCTCGCGGGCGAGTCCTCGGGCGACGTGCTCGTCTTCCTCAGCGGGGAGAACGAGATCCGCGACGCCGAGGACGCGATCCGCAGCCGGAACCTCCCGCACACCGAGGTGCTGCCGCTCTACGGCCGCCTCTCCTCCGCCGACCAGCACCGCGTCTTCCGGCCGTCGACCCAGGCGGGCGTCCGCCGCCGCATCGTGCTCGCCACCAACGTCGCCGAGACGAGCCTCACGGTGCCCGGCATCAAGTACGTCATCGACGCCGGCACCGCGCGCATCTCGCGCTACTCGGTGCGCTCGAAGGTGCAGCGCCTGCCCATCGAGGCCGTGTCGCAGGCGTCCGCCAACCAGCGCTCCGGGCGATCCGGCCGCACGAGCGACGGCATCGCGATCCGCCTGTACTCCGAGGAGGACTTCCTCCGGCGGCCCGAGTTCACGGAGCCGGAGATCCTCCGCACCAACCTGGCGGCCGTCATCCTGCAGATGGTGTCGCTCGGCCTCGGCGACATCGCCGCGTTCCCGTTCCTCCAGCCGCCGGACTCGCGCGGCATCAAGGACGGCGTCGACCTCCTCACCGAGCTGGGCGCGGTCGTCCGCTCCCCCGACGGCACGCCCGCGCTCACGAAGGTGGGCCGCGACCTGTCGCGCCTGCCGATCGACCCGCGGTTCGCGCGCATGGTGGTCGAGTCCCGGAAGCACGGCGTCAGCCGCGAGGTCATGATCATCGTCGCCGGCCTCACCATCCAGGACGTGCGCGAGCGCCCCCTCGAGAAGCGCCCTCAGGCCGACCAGCAGCACGCGCGGTTCGTGGATCCCACGAGCGACTTCATCACGCTGCTCAACCTGTGGAACCACCTCGAGGCCAAGGAGGACGAGCTCTCCTCGAGCGCGTTCCGCCGCATGTGCAAGGCCGAGTTCCTCAACTACGTGCGCGTGCGCGAGTGGAAGGACGTGTTCCGGCAGCTCCGCCAGCTCGCCCGCCCGCTCGACCTCACCATGAACGAGCCGAAGGCCGACCCCGACGGGATCCACAAGTCGCTCCTCGCGGGCCTCCTCTCCCACATCGGGCTGAAGGACGCGCAGAAGAAGGACTACGTGGGCGCGCGGCAGTCGCGGTTCGTGGTGTTCCCCGGGTCCGCGCTCGCGAAGAAGCAGCCCGACGCGATCATGAGCGCCGAGCTCGTGGAGACCAGCCGCCTGTTCGCGCGCACGAACGCGGCCATCGACCCGGCGTGGGCCGAGCCCATCGCGGGCGGCCTCGTGAAGCGCACGCACAGCGAGCCGCACTGGGAGAAGAAGCAGGGCGCGACCGTGGCGTGGGAGCGGGTGACGCTCTACGGCGTGCCGATCATCCTCAAGCGCCGCGTGCAGCTCTCCCGCATCGACCCGGCGTACGCGCGCGAGCTCTTCATCCGGCACGCGCTCGTCGAGGGCGACTGGGAGTCGCAGCAGGCGTTCGACCGCGCCAACCGCCGCCTCCGCGAGGAGCTCGCCGAGGTGGAGGAGCGCACGCGCCGCCGCGACATCCTCAACGACGACGAGGCCGTCTTCGAGTTCTACGACAAGCGGATCCCGCGCGACGTCGCCTCCACGCGCGCCTTCGAGGGCTGGTGGAAGAAGGCCCGGCAGGAGACGCCCGACCTCCTCACGATGACCGCCGAGGAGCTCCTCGCCGAGGACGCGATCGACGTGGACGAGGCCGCCTTCCCGCCCACCTGGCAGCAGGGCGACCAGCGCCTCTCGCTCACCTACCGCTTCGAGCCGGGCGCGCCCGACGACGGCGTGACCGTCCAGGTCCCCCTCGCGCTCCTCGCGCGCCTGAGCCCCGCCGGGTTCGACTGGCAGGTGCCGGGCATGCGTCGCGACCTCGTCACCGCGATGATCAAGGCCCTGCCGAAGGCGCTGCGCAAGAACGTCGTACCCGCCGCCGACTGGGCCGACCGGCTCCTGGAGGGGCTGCCCGAGCCCGACCCGCAGCACCCCGTGGCGTTCACCACCACGATCGCGTCGCTCATCATGCGGAAGGCGCACGTGCGCGTCGCGGACGACGACTTCGACCTCGACCGGATCCCCGCGCACCTCCGCATGACGTTCCGGGTGGTCGACGAGCGCGGCCGCGAGGTCGCCGCCGGCCGCGACCTCACCGAGCTGCAGGCCCGGCTCTCCAGCCGCGCCCGCGACAGCGTCGCCCGGGCCACCGCGCGCCCAGTGGAGCGCGTCGCCGGGGCGACGGGATCCGCGACCCGCGGCATGGAGCGCACCGGCCTCACCACGTGGGACCTCGACGAGCTGCCCCGCTTCGTCGACACCGCGCAGGGCGGCACGGGCGACAGCCGGCACGTCATCCGCGCTTACCCGGCGCTCGTCGACGAGGGATCCACCGTCGCGATCCGCCTCATGGCGACCGCCGAGGACCAGGCGCGCGCCATGCCCGGCGGCGTACGGCGCCTGCTCGTCCTCGCCATCGCGAACCCCTCCGCCTACGTGAAGCAGCACCTCACGAGCCAGGAGAAGCTGATGCTCGCGACGAGCCCGTACCCGAACGTCCAGGCGCTCTTCGACGACTGCCTGCTCGCGTGCATCGACCAGGTGCTCGAGCGTGTGGCCCCCGGCGGCGCGATCTACTCGAAGGAGCTGTTCGAGACCGCGCGCGACCGCGTCTCGGGCGTCGTCATGGACTCGATGTTCGACACGGTGGCGCTCGTGAACCGGATCCTCACGGGCTACCGCGACGCCGAGCGGGCCATCAAGGCGGCCACGAGCATGCAGCTGATCGGCGCGCTCACCGACGCGCGCGAGCAGCTCGCCGGCCTCGTGCACCCGGGCTTCGTGTCGGCGACCGGCCTCGCGCGCCTGCAGCGCCTGCCCGCCTACCTGTCCGGACTCACGCACCGCGTGCAGCGCCTCCCCGACCAGCCCGCCCGCGACCGCGCGTGGATGACCGAGGTGCAGAAGGCGACCGACCTCTACCGCGAGGCCGGCGGCATCATCCCGTCCGCGCCGCACGCGCCTGAGTCGCTCGTGCACGCCCGGTGGATGCTCGAGGAGCTGCGCCTCAGCCTCTTCGCCCAGCACCTGCCGACGGCCGAGCCGGTGTCGCTGCAGCGCATCCGCAAGGTGCTCGCGAGCTAGCCGGCCGATCGGCGGCGGTCGGCGCCCGGGCCCCTCGGCCGGGTCGGACCGGCTCCCCGCGTTTTCCCCAGGCGCGTAGACTCCGATCATCGCGCCTGCCCGGCAGCACCGGCCGGCGCAGTCGACGGATCGGGGGATCCGCCGCGGGAGGACAGGGGCGCGCATGGACACGGACCTCCGCGAGCGCCAGCGCCTCGAGACGCTCGAGACCCTGCACCTGTTCGGCACGGGGCCCGAGACGCGGTTCGACCGGATCACGATGATGATCGCGGAGTTCTACCGCGTGCCCATCGCCGCGATCGGCATCATCGGCGCCGACGCCATCTGGATGAAGTCGAGCCTCGGCCTGCCGACGCCGCGGTGGGCGCGCCACGGCACCTTCACCGACACGGCCCTCGCGGCCGACGACGGCATGCTCGTGGTGGAGGACGCGCTGCTCGATCCGCGACTCGCGACCTCCACCAGCGTCACCGGTCCGCTCGGCGTGCGCTTCTACGCGGCGCAGCACCTGCGCGCCCCCGACGGCAACGTCATCGGCGTCTTCTTCATCGCGGACACGTCGCCGCGCGAGTTCGGCGCGACCGACCGCGCGCGCCTCGCCGTCATCGGGGACTTCTTCTCCGACGAGCTCGCGCGCGAGACCGACAGCCGGCGCGCGGCCGAGGTCGCGCATGCGCTCTCGCCGAAGGCCGCCGTGCACCTCGACGGCTACGAGGTCGCCGGCACGAGCATCCCCGCGCAGGTCGTGGGCGGCGACGTGCACGACTGGTTCGTCGAGGGCGGCGACCTCCGGCTCACCCTCGCCGATGTGATGGGGAAGGGCGTGGGCGCCGCGATCCTCGCCGCCGGCGTGCGCGCGACCATCCGCCTCGCGTCCCGCACGCACGGCGTCCGCAGCACCATGGTGCGCACCGCCGCCTCCCTCGTCGACGATCTCTCGACGGCCGGGTCCTTCTCGACCCTGTTCCACGCGCGGCTGTCGCTGGCGACCGGCGTCCTCACCTACGTCGACGCGGGGCACGGGCTGTCGCTCGTGGTCCGTGCCGACGGCGGCCTGCAGCGCCTGCACGGTCGCCACCTCCCGCTCGGCCTCGAGGCCGAGGACGCGTGGGAGGAGGAGTCCGTGCGCCTCGACCCGGGCGACGGCCTCGTGATCTTCAGCGACGGCCTGCTCGACTTCTTCGACGACGAGGAGGCGACCTACGCCTTCCTCGGCGCGCTCATGGGGCGGCACACATCGGCCCAGGGCTTCGTCGACGCGCTGGTGAAGCTCACGCCCGAGGGGCAGCCGGACGACTGCACGGTCATCGCGGTCCGCCGCACCGCCTGATCAGCGGCCGCCGCCGGGCTCCGCGCCCGTCGCCACCGGCCGCTCGGGCCGGTTCGACCACGCCGACCAGGACCCCGGGTACAGCGCCGCGTCGATCCCCGCGATGGCGAGCGCCGCGATCTCGTGCGCGGCCGTGACACCGGACCCGCAGTAGACGCCCACGGTCCCACCCGGCCGGATCCCGAGCGCGGCGTACCGCTCGCGCAGCGCGTCGGCGGGGAGGAACGCACCGTCCGCGCCGACCGTCTCGGCGGTGGGAGCGCTCCGGGCGCCGGGGATGTGGCCGGCGCGCGGATCCATCGGCTCGACCTCCCCGCGGTACCGCTCCCCCGCGCGCGCGTCGAGGAGGACGCCGGTGCGGGCGAGGTCGGCGGTGGCGTCCTCGTCGAGGGTCGGGAGCACGCCGCGGGTGAGCGTCACGTCGCCCTCGTCGGGCGTCGTGGATCCCGTCGCGAGCGGCAGGCCGGCGGCGACCCAGGCCGGCAGGGCGCCGTCGAGGAGCCGCACGTCCCGGATCCCGGCGTCACGCAGCAGCCACCACGCGCGCGCGGCCGCCATGTTGCCGCCGCCGTCGTGCACGACCACCGTGTCGCCCCGCCGGACGCCCCAGCGGCGCGCGGCCCGCTCGAGGTCGGCCGTCGTCGGCAGGGGGTGCCGGCCGTCCTCGGGCGCGCCGTGCCCGGCGAGCTCGGTGTCGAGGTCCGCGTAGACGGCACCGGGGATGTGCCCGGCCTCGTGCAGCGGGCGACCGGGAGGGCCGCCGAGCGACCAGCGCACGTCGAGCACGCGCACGTCGTCGCGGGTGCGGAGGGCGTGGTCCAGCTCGGCCGGCGTGATGAGGATGTCCATCCGCCCATGCTCGCAGGCCGGGCGTCAGCCGACCTCAGCCCAGCGGCTTCTCGAAGCAGATCGAGTTCGTGACCGGGAGGTACGGCGGGTACACGTCGATCGGCCGCCACCCCGCGGTCTCGTAGAGCCGCACGGCGTCCGGCTGCCGGTCGCCCGTCTGCAGGATCAGCCGCGGCGCGCCGAGCTCCCGGCCGACCCGCTCGAGCTCCGTCATGAGCACGCGCGCGAGGCCGGTGCCGCGGTGCGCCGGATCCACGACCACCTTCTTCAGCTCGAGCTCGCCGCCCAGCCGCCGGATGACGCCGTGCGCGGCCGCCTCCGCCTCGTCGCCCTCGGGCACGAGCAGCACGACCGCCTCCACGTCCGCGGGGTCGAGCGCGAAGGCGACCGCCGCCTTCGCGGGCCAGTCGGGGTCGTCCGCGTGCCGGCCCTCGTAGCGGACGTCCATCTCGTCCTCCATGGCGCGGCGGATGCGGGCTCCGCGCGCGTCGTCCCACCCCACGACCTCGGTGACGTAGGCGCGCCCATCACGGGCGACGTGTCGGCTGGCGGTGTCGTGCGGCTGGTCCATGGGCCCTCTCGATGGTGCGGTCGTTCGCTGGTGCGTCGTGCGGTCGTGCGCTGCTGCGTGGTGCGGTCGCACGATCCGGCGGGCGGCACGACGCCGCCCGCGCCGGCATCCGGGTGGATGCGCGGCGCGGGCGGCGTCGGTGGCGCGGTACCGCGGGTGCGGCGGTCGGTCCTACTTGGCGCCGACGGTGGCCGACGCGTTCGACTCGTACGACGTGTTCGTCGACTCGAAGAAGTTGACGAGCTGCAGCGTGTCGTTCGCCGTGGCCATCCACTTCGCCGGGTTCGAGACCTTGTACTCGGCCTCGAAGCCGAGCTCCTCGAGGCGGCGGTCGGCGAGGTACTTCACGTACTGGTTGATGTAGTTCGCGTTGAGCCCGAGGATGCCGTTGGGGAGGAGGTCCTTGTTGTACTGCTCCTCCATCTCGACGGCGTCGAGGATCATCTGCTTGATCTCGGCGGCGAACTCCTCCGTCTGCAGGTCGGGGTTCTCCTCGAGCACCGTGAGGATGAGGTTGATCCCGAACTTGAGGTGCAGCGACTCGTCGCGGACGATCCAGTCCATGAGCGAGCCGAAGTTGCGCAGCAGGTTCCGCTGGCGGAACGACAGCGACACCATGAAGCCCGAGTAGAACCAGATGCCCTCGAGGATCACGTTGTACGCGACGAGGTTCCGGACGAAGTCCTTCTTGCCCTCGGTGGTGGTGATGTCGAGGGTCTGCTCGGTCATGCGCTTGATGAACTTGACCTCGAACTCCTCCTTGCGGGCCATCGACGGGATGTCGACGTGGGAGTTGTACGCGGCCTCGCGGTCGATCGGGAACGTCTCGAGGACGTACTCGAACGACATGCAGTGGTTCGCCTCCTCCCACATCTGCTTCGCCAGGTAGAGGTGGCACTCCGGCGCGTTGATGTAGGGGTACACGCCGAACGCGAGCGCCTTGTTCACGAGCAGCTCGTTCGGGTTGAAGTAGCTCATGAGGAACGTGATCGCGTGGCGCTCCTCGTCCGTCATCTTCTTGAAGTCCGCGATGTCCTCACCGAGCTGGATCTCGTTGGGGAACCACGTGTTCGCGACGGCCTGGTCGTACAGGTCCATGGCCCACTGGTAGTTGACGGGCTTGAGGAGGAGGCCCTCCTGGATTCCCGTGCCGAGGATCTTCGACATCTGCTTCTTCTCTCCGAATGCGTCGTTCATGGTCGTGCGATGGGCGGCCGGTGGGGCCGGGAGGGCTCTAGGAGCGGCGCCTGCCTACTGGCAGGAGTCGCACTGCAGCTCGTCCATGGGGTCCATGGGGACGACGTAGTCGCCGAACGTGTCGTCGTTCATCAGCGTGCACCTCCCACTCCACCGAATCCGAAGCCCTTGCGGGGCGCGGGAGCGGCCTGCGGCGCCGGGGCGTCCGCGGACGTGGACGCGCCGGCCGCGGTGGCGGGGACGGCTGCGGGCGCGCCGCCGCCGAATCCGCCGAAGCCCTTGCGCTTGGTGCCGTCGGCATCTTGCGACTTGTCGACCTTGACGGTCGACTGCTCGGCCGTGTGACGCGGCTTCATGTGCAGGTAGTACGTGGTCTTGACCCCGCGCTCCCAGCCGGCGAAGTAGATGTCCATCATGTCGCCGAGGTCGCGCGTCTCGAGGTACATGTTGCGGCTGATGGCCTGGTCGATCCACTTCTGCGCACGCGCCGCGACCTCGAGGAAGGCGTACGGCGAGAGCTGGAAGCTCGTGCGGTACGTGGCCTTCACGTGGTCGGGGATGGCGGCGATGTTCTGGATGTCGCCCTGGCTGCGCAGGATGTCCTCGCGGACGCCCTCCCAGATGCCGAGCTCCTGCAGGTCCTTCACCAGGTTCCGGTTGACCTCGAGGAACTTGCCCGAGGAGGTGGAGCGGCTGAAGATCTGCGAGAACTGCGGGTCGAGCCCGGGCGTGGTGCCGGCGACGAGGCCGATGGACGCGGTGGGCGCGATGGCCATGAGGGTCGCGTTGCGCATGCCGCCCTTGACCTTCGTGCGCAGCGCGTCCCAGTCGAGGCGCGTGGTGCGGTTGACCTTGACGGGCACGCCGCGGTCCGCCTCCATGAGCGCGATGGAGTCGAGCGGCACGAGGCCCTCCGACCAGCGCGAGCCCTGGAAGTTCGGGTACGCGCCGCGCTCCTGCGCCAGGTCGGCCGACTCGTCGATGGCCGCGTAGGAGACGTGCTCCATGATCTCGTCGATCAGGTCGTACGACTCCTCGGACTCGTAGGAGTAGCCGAGCTTCTCCACGATGTCGGTGAAGCCCATGACGCCGAGGCCCACCGCGCGGTTCTGCTGGTTGGAGAAGTCCGCCTCCTTCACGCTGGAGCGCGTGATGTCGATGAGGTTGTCGAGCTGGCGGACCGCGAGGCGCGCGCTCTGCTCGATCTTCGCGAAGTCGACCTTGCCGTCGGCGAAGTGCTGCGACAGGTTGATCGACGCCAGGTTGCAGACGGAGACGTTGTCCTCGTCCTGCGGCAGCGTGATCTCGGTGCAGAGGTTCGAGAGGTGGATCGTGCCCGTGTTGTTGTTCAGGGCGCGGTTGTTGATCGTGTCCTTCCAGGTCAGCCACGGGTGGCTGGTGGTCTGGAGGGAGATGAGGATCGACTTGAACTGCTCGCGCGCCTTGATGCGCTTGAACATCCGGATGCGACCGGCCTCGGCCTCGCCGACGTAGAACGCGTAGCGCTCCGAGAAGGCCTTGCCGTAGAGCTCGTTGAGGTCGGAGACCTCCAGCGGGTCGAAGAGGTACCAGTCCTCGTCGTTCTGCACGCGCTTCATGAACTCGTCGCTGATCCACACCGCGGTGTTCGCGGTGCGGGTGCGGCGGTACGGGTCGCCCGAGTTCTGGCGCAGGTCGAGGAACTCGGGGAAGTCGAGGTGCCAGTTCTCCATGTAGAAGCACAGGGCGCCGAACTTCTTGCCGCCGCGGCTGACGGCGCGGAGCACGGAGTCGATGGTGTGCATGAACGGGATCGGGCCCGTGGAGGTGGTGTTGTTCGAGCGGATGGGCGAGCCCTGCGCGCGCAGCTTGGAGACGGAGAGGCCGATGCCGCCCGTGCCCTTGGTGAGCCACATGACGTCGCGCGTGGTCTTCGCGATGTGCTCGATGTCGTCCTGCATCTCCATGACGAAGCAGTTCGCGAGCTGCGGGTAGATGGTGCCCGCGTTGACGAGGGTGGAGCCGGCCGCGAGGTACTCGAGCTTCGACATCTTCTCGTAGAAGGCGATGGCGGTCTCGGTCGGGTCCTGCTCGTTGAGCGTGAGGCCCATCGCGATGCGCATCCAGAAGTACTGGGGCACCTCGAGGGCGTCGCCGTTGCGGCCCTTGATGCCGTAGCGGTTGTTCAGCGTGACGACGCCGATGTACTTCAGCAGCTCGTCGTGCGCGGGCTCGAGGGCCTGGGCGAGGCGCTCCAGGTCGAACAGCTGCACGAGGCGGGAGTCGAGGAGCATCTCGTCGACGCCGCGCTGGATGTTGCGGGCGAAGTGCTCCGCGTGGAGGCGCTTGAGCTCCTCGGGCGACGAGTAGTCGCCGAGGACGCGCTTGTAGATGGTCTTGAGGAGGAGGCGCGCGGCGACGGTGTCGAACGCCGGGTCGTCCTTCACGTTCTGGAGCGCGACCTGGATGACGGCCTCGTCGAGCTGCTGGGTGCTGATCCCGTCGAAGAGGGTGATCTCCAGCTCCGACGCGATCTGCGTGACCCAGCCGATGTTCTCGTCGAGGCCCTGCGTGGCGTCCTCGATGGCCAGGTTGATGCGGTTCGCGTCGTACGGCTCCCGCGTGCCGTCGCGCTTCACTACGGTGATGGACACTCTGCTCCTCGTCGTCTTCGTCGTCCGCGCTGATCGGCGGCGGACTGTCCTGCGGTCGGCGGCGACGCGGTGCGGGACGTACCCGCCGCGCCCTGCGCCTCACCAGGGGAAATGCTCGGTCGGCCCCTCCGCGCCCGCTCCGTGGAGCCGGGACGACCGGGGGCCGTTGCCGTCTCCATCACTATATATGCGGGCGACCGACCACGCCCAACCCCATATGTAGTGGGCGTGTCGTCCACAGCTGTGGATAAGTCCGCGAACTTGTCCACATGTTCCACAGGCTACGGAGACCTCCCGACATCGCCGCCTGGCGGCATCCGGGCTACGGGCGGCCCCTCCCCGGACGGTAGGATCTGACCCTCGTGAGCACGTACGGAAGCCTCCTCAAGACCCGCGGCGTGGGCCGGATCATCACCGCCCAGCTGGTCGCGCGCTTCCCCGGCGGCATGCTCTCGCTGGCGTTCCTGATGCACGTCGAGCGGATCCACGAGTCGTACGGCGCCGCCGGCCTCGTGCTCGCCGCGACGAGCATCGGCCAGGCCATCGCGGGACCCCTCACGAGCAGGTGGATGGGCGTCTGGGGCATGCGCCCGGTCCTCATCCTCACGTCGGCCGTATGCACCGTCGCCGTCGTCGCGGTGGCCCTCGGCGACGCGAGCACCTCGGTGCCGGCGTTCATGGGACTCGGTCTCCTCGCCGGGCTCGCGAACCCCCCGGTGCAGCCGGCCGTCCGCACCATCTACCCGAAGATGGTCAACTCGAAGCAGCTCACGCCGCTCTTCTCGCTCGACGCGTCGGCCCAGGAGATCATCTGGGTGCTCGGCCCCGTCATCGCCACGTTCCTCGCGATCCAGGTCGACACGAGCGCGGGCATCCTCGTCGCGGCGGCCTTCCTGGTCGGCGGCGGCGCGTGGTTCATCTCCTCCCCCGAGCTCGGGCGCGTGCGCATCCCCCGCAGCAAGCGCCGGTTCGGCGTGGTCCTCGGCCGCCCGCCGGTGCTCCTCAGCACGGTCGTCGGCTTCCTCCTCATCGCGGCGTGCGCGGCCATCGAGGCGGGCGTCGTCGCGGTCTACGGGCACGGCGGCCCGGAGGCGGGATTCGTCCTCGCGATCTTCGCGGTCGGCTCGCTCATCGGCGGCCTCGCGCTCGGCCACATCCCCATCAGCCCGTGGGCCATGGCGCGGCGGATGACGATCATCCTGGTCGGCACGGCGCTGGCCGCCGTGTGGATGCAGTTCGCCTGGCTCTCCGTCTTCCTCTTCCTCGCGGGCGTCGGCATCGCCCCCGCGCTGGCCGTGCTCTTCGCGGTGGTCTCGTCGTCGGTGCGGTTCAGCGACACCGCCGAGGCGTACGGCTGGGTCGGCACCGGGCAGCTCATCGGCGCCGCGCTCGGCTCGGCCGCGGCCGGGTTCGTCATCGACGCGCAGGGCGCGCAGGGCGCGTTCGTCGTGGCGGCGGCGCTGCTCGCGGTGGGCGCCGCCATCGCCGCCGTGTTCCACCGGCACAGCCCCGACCTCCGCGGCCGCGACGCCGGCCCCATCCCGGACACGGAGCCCGTCCCCGTCATGACGTGACGCCCGCGGCTCCGCGTCCGTCGGCCGTCCGTCCTGCCGACCGCGGGCCGGGGCTGCACCCCGCGTTCCCGCGCCCGGGGAATACCGGACCGCGCGCTGGATAGTGTGAGGGCATGACCTCTCAGCAGACCCCTCTGACCACGCGCCGGCTGCGGGCCGGGATCGCCGGACTGGGGCTCGTCCTCGGCCTCGCCCTCGCCGGCTGCAGCTCGCCCGCCGCCGACGACGCCACCACGCCGACCCCGTCCGCCTCCGCATCCGCGCCCGCCGAGGCCGCGACCCCCACGCCCGAGGCGACCACCGTAGGCGAGGCCGGATCCGGCGCGGCCGCCGCCCCCGGATCGCGCGAGGCCATCGCCGCCAAGACCCGCGACATCGCGTGCGGCCTCAAGGACAAGTCGACGCTCGAGGAGTCCGACGTGCAGGCGTTCCGCGACCTCGGCACCGAGATCTCCGCCTCCACCGAGAGCGGCGCCGCGGCGGCCGGCCAGCAGATCACGGCCCTCGCCGACCAGCTCGCGCCCGGCGTCGGCCAGCCCATCACCGACGAGCTGAAGACGCAGATGTCGAGCGCCTGCGACTCCCTCCAGTAGCGCGTCCGCACGGACGACGGCCCCGGTCAGCATCGCTGAGCGGGGCCGTCGCACATTCAAGTGGCGCTACCAGCGGGGGTGGACCGCGGCGCGGAACCGCCGGTCGTAGATGTCCGCGACCTGCCGCTCGAAGACCTCGCCGAGCACCGGGGCGTCGCCCGCCTGCGCGTTGGCACGCGCCTGCTCGGCGTTGCGCGCACCGGGGATCACCGTGGAGACGCCCTCGCGCTGCACGATCCAGGCGAGCGCGACCTGCGCGGGCGTGAGGTCGGGTGCCGCCTCGTGCGCGGCGGCCGCGAACTCGCGGGCTCCGGCCACGCCCTCCTCGTAGTCGACGCCCGAGAAGGTCTCCCCGACGTCGAAGGCCTCGCCCTGCCGGTTGTAGTTGCGGTGGTCGGTCTCGGCGAACGTCGTCTCCGCGGTGTACCGCCCGCTGAGGAGGCCCGACGCGAGCGGGACGCGCGCGATGATGC
Source organism: Clavibacter sp. B3I6 (assembly GCF_030816895.1). Taxonomy (NCBI): domain Bacteria; kingdom Bacillati; phylum Actinomycetota; class Actinomycetes; order Micrococcales; family Microbacteriaceae; genus Clavibacter; species Clavibacter sp. B3I6. The sequence continues at coordinate 2,755,891 of NZ_JAUSYL010000001.1, read as the reverse complement.
CCACGCCCGCCTCCGCGGCGGCCGGCAGCACGCGATCGAGCGGCTTGTGGCGGAACGCGTTGAGGATGATCTGCACGCTCGCGACGCCCGGGCGCGCGATCGCGAGGAGCGCCTCGTCCGTCGTCTCGACGCTCACGCCGTAGGACGCGATGGCGCCGTCGGCGACGAGCTCGTCGAGGGCGTCGTAGACGCGGTCGCTCGAGAAGACGGCGGTCGGCGGGCAGTGCAGCTGGACGAGGTCGAGGGTGTCGACGCCGAGGTTCCGGCGCGAGCGGTCGGTCCACTCGCGGAAGCGGTCGAGCGTGAAGTTCGCGGGGTCCTGCGCGTCGCGCCGGCCCATCTTGGTCGCGACCGTGACGCCGGCACCGGGGTGCGCGCGGAGCCAGGATCCGATGATCGTCTCGCTGCGGCCGTCGCCGTAGACGTCCGCGGTGTCGAAGAAGGTGATGCCCGCGTCGGCCGCGGCGTCGAGCACCGCGAGCGCGTCGTCCTCGGCGACGTCACCCCAGTCCCCGCCGAGCTGCCAGGTCCCGAGTCCGATGACCGAGACGTTCCGATGGGTCCTGCCGAGGCTTCTCTGCTCCATGGGTCGAGCCTACGCGGGCGGGAGGGCGGCACCCGTGCCGTCGGGGCGGTCAGTGCGGACGGCGGCGCAGGGCGTGCACGGCGAGCGCCGCGATCACCGCGAGCGGGCCGCCCGCGACGACGCCCGGGGCGAGGGTCACGAGGAGCGGCACGACCTCGAGGAGCCAGCGCTGCCCGAGCGCCTCGCCGAAGCTCGAGTAGGGCATGGACGTCGCGATCCCGGCGGCGAGCGCGCGGAGGCCGAGGCCCGCGGCGGGGAAGGCGACCGCGAGGATCCACAGCACGGGGGCGAGCCAGCGGGCGACGAGCGGGCGGTCGCCGCCGCCCTCGCGCCGCTCCCCCTGCTCTCCGGATCCGGGATCCCGCTGCGGTGGGGCGAGGACGGCGGCGGGCGGCGGCTCCGCGGACGCGGCGCCGGCCGGCGGGGCGGCGGATCCGGTGACGCGCTGGAACGCCGGGTCGTAGCGCGGATCCACGTCGAGGGGCTCGCCGTCGCCGTCGGACCTCCGCGTCATGCCGCTCAGGGTACGCCCGGGGCCGGGACGGGGATCCATGGCGGACGCTCGTGCGCGTCATGGGGTGCTCATAGGGTCGGCCGCTGTGATCTCCTCATGGCCCCCGCCGGGCCCACCCCAGACACGAAGGACCCGTCATGAACGAGACACCCCAGGAGCCGACCGGACGTCCGGACGAGGCCCCCACCGACGACACCCGCGCGACCGGCTCCGCCCCCGCGGGCCGTGCGCCCGAGCAGCCCGCCGCGACCGCGGCACCCGAGGAGCGGGCCGCGACCTGGACCGCCCCCTCGGGGCCCGCGGTCGACGGACCGGCCGCGCCGGGATCCGCACCCGCCGCACCAGCCGCCCCCGCCGGCCCAGCCGCCCCCACGACGCAGCAGCCCGCGCCGCACCAGCCCGCCGCCGCGTACGCCAGCGCTCCGCCCGCCGCAGGTCACCCCGCCGGCTCCCCGTGGCCCGCACCCGCGACCGACGCCTTCGGCCACCCCCTCCCCGTCGACGCGGCGGGAGCCCCCGTGCCCCGACAGCCCATGCGACGCGGCCTCCGCACGGGCCTCATCGCGGGCGCGTCCGCCCTCGCCCTGCTCCTCTCCTTCGGCAGCGGCACGGCGGTCGGGTTCATGGCCGACCTCGGCCGCTCCTCCTCCCCGGCGGGCGACACGCGGATCCAGGACCCGGGCTCCTTCACGCCCGGCGAGGGCTTCGGCCGCGGCACCACCACGCTCCCCGGCCAGGGGTCGGGCAGCGGCTCGGACTCCGGGACGCAGCCGGGCACCGGGCGGGGCGCGTCCGTCACGTCCCCCGCGGCGGACGCCGCCCAGACCGCCGGCGTCGTGACCATCGACTCGGCGCTCACCTACGAGAACGCGGCCGGCGCCGGCACGGGCATCATCCTGTCGTCCGACGGCACGATCCTCACCAACAACCACGTGGTCAGCGGCGCCACGAGCATCCGCGTCACCGTCGAGTCCACGGGCAAGGCGTACGTCGCGAAGGTCGTCGGCACCGACGCCGCGAACGACGTCGCGGTCCTCGAGCTCGAGGGCGCCTCGGGACTCACCCCGGCGAAGCTCGACGCGGACGGCGTGCAGGTCGGCGAGGCCGTCACGGGCGTCGGCAACGCGGGCGGCACGGGCACGCTCACCGCGGCGGCCGGCCGGGTCACCGCGCTCGGCCAGACCATCACCACGCAGTCCGAGGGGACGGCGGCGGGCGAGACGCTCACCGAGCTCATCCAGACCGACGCGCCCATCGTCTCCGGCGACTCCGGCGGGCCGCTCGTGGACGCCGAGGGCGAGGTCGTCGGCATCGACACGGCCGCGTCCTCCGGGTCGGCGCAGATCGCCGGGTTCGCCATCCCGATCGAGAAGGCCATGGGCATCGCGAAGCAGATCGAGAGCGGCGTCGAGTCCGGCACCGTGGATATCGGCTACCCGGCGTTCCTCGGCGTGCTGCTCGCGAACGGCGCGGGCACGGTCGCGGGCGCTCCCGTGCAGGGCGTCGTCGACGGGTCGGGAGCGGCGCAGGCCGGCCTCGCCCAGGGCGACGTCGTGACCTCGGTCGACGGGAAGGCCGTCGCGTCGGCGTCCGAGCTCAGCGCCGCCATCTCGGCGCACGAGCCCGGCGACCGGGTCGCCCTCGAGTGGACCACCGCGGCCGGCGCCCAGCAGACCGGCACCGTGACCCTCACCGAGGGCCCGGTCGGCTAATCCCCTCCACCACGACGACGACGGCCCGCCCTGCATCGCGCAGGGCGGGCCGTCGTCGTGCGTCGAGCGTCAGCTCCGCGTGACGTCCAGGACCACGACCGCCCACGACAGCGCCGGGAGCGTGAGCGTCAGCAGGCCGCCCTCGGCGTGCACGCCCTCGAGCGGCACGAGGCCGACCTGCTCACCCGACTGCTCGGTGTTGCTCGTGAAGCGGTCTCCGCCCTCGGGCACGCGCAGGACCTCGGCCCGGAGGACCCGGCCGACGTCGAGCCCGCGGAGCGCGACCTCGGTGGACGCCGACTCCTCGAGGTCGCGGTTCGCGAGGAAGAGGGACACGGTGCCGGCCTCGTCGTCCCACGTCGCGCTCACGTCGACGACGTCGGCCGTGCCGAAGCGGTCGTTGTCGTAGCGGTCGCTGTCGACCTCGACCTGGAGGATCCGTCCCGTCGCGAGCTGCGCCATGCGGGCGAACGGCCAGAAGATCGACTGGCGCCAGGCGGGTCCGGCCTCCTCGCTCCGGATCGGCGCGATCACGTTGACGAGCTGGGCCTGGTTCGCGATCTTCACCCGGTCGCCGTGCCGCAGCAGCGAGTTGAGGAGCGTGCCCACGACGACGGCGTCCGTCACGTTGTACTCGTCCTCGATCACGCGGGGGTGCTCGCGCCAGCCGGCCTTCTCGATGCGGTGCGGCTGGTCCTCGCCGTCGAGCCCGCGCTGGTACCAGACGTTCCACTCGTCGAACGAGAGGTCGATGCGCTTGCGGTTCTTCAGGCGCGCGCCGGTGGCGTCGGCGGTCGCGACGACGGACTCGATGAAGAAGTCCATGTCGACGGAGCTCGCCAGGAAGCTCCGCACGTCGCCCTCCTGCTCCTGGTAGTAGGCGTGCAGCGAGATGTAGTCGACGACGTCGTAGGTGTGGCCGAGCACGGTCTGCTCCCACTGCCCGAACGTCGGCATGCCCGAGTTGGAGCTGCCGCACGCGACCAGCTCGATGCTCGGATCCACCAGGCGCATGGCCTTGCCGGCCTCCTGTGCGAGGCGCCCGTACTCGTCGGGCGTCTTGTGCCCGATCTGCCACGGACCGTCGAGCTCGTTGCCGAGGCACCACAGCTTGATGTCGAAGGGCTCCTCGGCGCCGTTGCGTCGACGCATGTCGGAGTACTTCGATCCGCCGGGGTGGTTCGCGTACTCCACGAGCGAGCGCGCCGCGTCGACGCCGCGCGTGCCGAGGTTGATGGCCTCCATCACCTCGACGCCGGCGGCCTTCGACCAGCCCATGAACTCGTGCAGGCCGAACGCGTTCGTCTCCACCGTGTGCCAGGCGCCGTCGAGGCGGCGGGGTCGGTCCTCCACCGGGCCGACGCCGTCCTCCCAGTCGTAGCCGGAGACGAAGTTGCCGCCGGGGTAGCGGACGACCGTCGCCCCGAGCTCCTTGGTGAGGTCGAGCACGTCCTGCCGGTAGCCCTCGGGCGTCGCGGTGGGGTGCCCGGGCTCGTAGATGCCGGTATAGACGCACCGGCCCATGTGCTCGACGAACGAGCCGAACAGGCGGCGGGGCACGTCGCCGATGGTGAAGTCGCGGTCGATGGTGATGCGGGCGCGGGTCATGGAGCGTCCTCCTGGACGGACGGCCGGGCGCGTGCGTCCCGGGCGGGGTGGGTGGATCGGTCGGTGGCGGGTGCGGGGCGGGCGGTCACTGCCCGCCGAACCCGGTGGTCGAGATGCCCTTGATGATCTGGCGCTGGAAGAAGAGGAACACGATGATCAGCGGCAGCGCGGCGAGCACGGCGGAGGCCATGTTCTGCGCGTACTGGATCCCGTAGGCGCTCTTCACGGTCTGCAGCCCCACCGGCAGCGTCATGAGCGACGCGTCGTTGGTGGCGATGAAGGGCCAGAGGAAGTTGTTCCAGGCGCCGATGAACACGAAGATCGACACCGCCGAGAGGATGGGGCGCGACAGCGGGAGCACGATCTGCAGGAACACCCGGACCCGGTTCGCGCCGTCGACGCGGGCGGCGTCCTCGAGCTCGACGGGGATCTGGTCGAAGAACTTCTTCAGGATGAACACCATGGCCGGCTGCACGATCTGCGGCAGGATCACGGCCCAGAGGGTGTCCACCAGGTCGAAGGACAGCATCTGGTAGAAGAGCGGGACGATCAGGATCTGCGGCGGGATGATGATCGACGCGATGATCGCCCCCATCAGCAGCTTCTTGCCGCGGAAGTCGATGCGGCTGAGCGCGTAGCCCGCGAGCGCCGAGAAGACGATCGACACGACGGTGATGACCACGCTGGTGATGAGGCTGTTCCACGTCCACAGCGGGATGCTGCCGCCGCCGAGCACGCTGGCGTAGGCGTCGAGGGTGAAGCCGCCGGCGGGGAGGATGGTCACCGGGGACGCGGCCGCGTCCGTCTCCGACTTGAACGACGTGAGCACCGCCCAGAGGAACGGGAGGAGCCAGACGGCGGACATGACCCCGAGGACGATGAGCGCGACGACCTTCGCCAGGTCGAAGCGCGGCTTCTCGGTGCGGCCCTCGCGGGCGACGGCGGCGGAGCGGCTCCGGGGCGGGGCGCCGACGGGCGCCGGACGGGTGGCGGTGGTCATGACTTCCTCCGGGACGTCGCGGTGAACTGGATGACCGAGATCACGACGATCAGGGCGAAGAAGATGTACGAGATGGCGGCCGAGTAGCCGAGGCGGAAGCCGGTGAAGCCGGTCTCGAACACGTACTGCACGATGGGCCGGGTCGCCCCGCCGGGGCCGCCCGCGGTCATCTGGTAGATCTGGTCGAACACCTTGAGCGACGCGAGCACCTGCAGGATCGCGAGGAGGCCGGTGGTCGGGCCGAGCTGCGGGATGGTGATGGAGAGGAGCTGGCGCCACTTGCCCGCGCCGTCGAGGGCCGCCGCCTCGTACTGCTGGTCGGGGATGTTCTGCAGCGCCGCCAGGTAGATGAGGAAGTTGAAGCCGACCGTCCACCAGACCGTGGTGACGACGACGCTCGCCATCGCGAAGTTCGCGTCCTGCAGCCAGGCGGGCTGCGGGAGCCCGAGCGCGCCGCCGATGGCGTTGATCACGCCGAGCTGCGGGTTGTACATCCAGAGCCAGAACAGCGAGACGACCGTGGACGCCAGCAGGTACGGCAGGAAGAACGACAGCCGCCACAGCCACTGGCCGGGGAGCCCGAGGTTCACGAGGAGCGCCATCACGAGGCCGACGACGAGGAGCGGGACCGTGCTCGCGATGGTGAACACCACGGTGTTGCCGAGCGAGCGCCACATCTGGGCGTCGCCGAACGCCTCGGCGTAGTTGTCGAAGCCGATGATCTGCCCGTTGGCCCCCGTGAGGCTCTGGCCGGTGAGGCTCTGGAAGAACCCGTAGAGCACCGGCCAGACGAGGAACAGCAGGAAGGTGATCACGAAGGGGGCGATGAACAGGATGCCCTGCATCTGCTCCTTGGGGCGGACCCGGGGCGGGGCCTTCTGCGGGCCCGCGCCCGCGGTCTTCGCCGCGGGAGCGACGGGGGTGGGTGGTGCTGCCGTTGTCACGAATGGACTCCTTCGTCGTATCGCTGGATGAGCTCGTGCGGATCCGGCCGGGCCGGAGGGGGTCGGGCCGGGATCAGGCCGTGGGGTTGGGCTTGGCGAGCAGGGCGTTGATCTGGCGCACGAACGCGTCGATGCCCTCGGCCGCGTCCTGCCGCCCGAGGAAGACGTTCTGCACGTTCTCCGCGAAGAAGGACTGGAAGTCCGATCCGGAGCCGGTGAAGTAGGCCACGGGGTCGTAGTTGATCTGCTCGGCCGCGTTCGCGTAGTGCGCCTGGGGCAGCAGGTCCGCGTAGTCGGGGCTGTCGATCACGGGCTTGTACGCGGGGATGTGGCCGGCCCCCGCCCACTGCAGGGAGTTCTTGAGCATGTCCGCGACGAACTCGTACGTCTTCCGGCGCTTGACCGGGTCCGGCGAGTTCTGGTGCGGGAGGACGAACGCGTGCGAGTCCGCGTAGGTCGCCGCCGTGCCGAAGAGGTTCGGGATCGGCATGGCGTCGAAGGGCATCTCCGCGGTCTGGAATGTGGGGAGCTCCCACACGCCCGTGAAGATGGCCCCGCTCTTGGTGCCCGCGAACTCCGCGATGGCGTTGCCGGCGTCACCGCTCGGCGTGGCGATCGTGCCGTCGAGCAGCGACTGGATGAACTCCAGCGAGGCGATGGCCTTCTCGCGGTCGTAGACGACCTCGCCGCCCGTGGGCAGCTCCATGTCGCCGCCCATCTGCTTGTAGAACGTGTAGAACGCGCGCCACATCTGCGCGCCGTCGCCCAGGTAGCCGAAGCTCAACCCGTGGACGCCCGTCACCGCCTGCATCTTGCGCATGACGTCGAGGAACTGGTCGGGCGAGTCGACGGGCGCCATCTGGCCGTCGTCGCCGAGCACCCCGGCCTCGCCCGCGATGTCGGTGTTGTACATCATGACGAACGGGTGGCTGTCGAGGGCGATGGAGTACAGCTGCCCCTCGAACAGCCCCTTCTCCCACACCCGGGGCTCGAAGTCGCTCTCGCGCACGCCGAGCTCCGCGAGCTCGTCGAGGTCCCACGGGTCCAGCAGGCCGCCGGGCGCGAAGCCGGGCACGCGGGCCGCGTGCATGACGGCGAGCTCCGGGGCGCGCCCGCCGACCGACGCCATGGCGAGCTTCGTGTAGTACGGCGCCCCCCAGGCGAGCACCGTCTGCTCGACCGCGAAGCCGTCGCCGGAGTCGTTCGCCTCCTGCACCATGGCGGCCATGCGGATGCCGTCACCGCCGGAGAGCAGGTGCCAGTACTTCAGGTCCACGATGCCGCCGGCGGACGCGACCCCGGGCGCGCAGCCCGAGAGTCCTCCCGCGAGGAAGATGCCGCCGAGGGCGGTCGCGCCGCCCATGAGCAGCTGGCGCCTGGACCAGGCCGAGGGTCGTCCCCCGGTGTAGTTCTCATTCGAATCCATCGATCACCCCTTCGTGATCCCCGAATCATTACATCGTTGTAACGCCCCGCGCAACATTTCGGGATGACGATTCCGCGGGACGAGCCGAGGGAGCGCTCTCAGGCCGGGATCGAGGTCCGCGTGCTGCCCCGGACGACGATGCGGTGCGGGATCACGAGCTGCACGGGCGGCCCCTCGCGCTCCTCGATCCGGCGCACGAGCTGCCCCACGGCCGCCTCCGCGTACGCGCGGATGTCGAAGTGGACGGTGGTGAGGGTGGGGATCGAGAAGCGGGACTGGTCGACGTCGTCGAAGCCCGCGACCTGCACGTCCTCGGGCACGCGCACGCCGTGGTCGGCGAGGGCGCGCAGGACGCCGAACGCGAGGCCGTCGGTGAAGCAGAACAGCGCGTCCGGCAGCGGATTGCCGTCGGCGAGCCAGGTCTTGACGGCCTCCGCTCCGGACGCGCTCGTCCAGCCCGTGCGGTCGATCTCGATCGGCGCCTCGCCCGCCTCCTCCATCGCGCGCCGGTAGCCGATCCGCCGGAGGTCGCCCGCGGCGGACTCCTCGCGCGTGGCCGTGCCCACCGCGGCGATGCGCCGGGCGCCGGTCGCCAGGAGGAAGCGCGTCATGTCACGGGCGGCCGCCACGCTGTCGACGCCCACCCGGTCCGCGATCTCCTGCTCGACCTCGCCGATCACGACGACGGGCGGCAGCGACTCGGCGCGCACGATGGCGCTCTTCGACAGCAGCACGGGGTTGAGGATCAGGCCGTCGACGAGGTGCTCGCGCGCCCGCGACATGAGGTCGCGCTCGCGGTCGGGGCGCGAGCCCGTCTCCTCCATCTGGATGCTGTAGCCGGCCTCGTGCGCCACCTCCACCAGGTGGTGGGCGAGCTCCGCGGAGTACGCCGTGCCGAGGTCCGGGAGGGCCACCGCGATCACGCCGGTGCGCCCGTTGCGGAGCCCGCGGGCGCTGAGGTTCGGCACGTAGTCGAGCTCGTCGACCGCGCGCTCGACGCGCTCCCGGGTGGCGGGGCTCACGGCGACGCGGCCGGTGACCACGTTGGACACGGTCTTCGGGGAGACGCCGGCGCGCGCCGCGACGTCCTTGACTGTCGCGCGCATGGTCCTCCCCGGGCCGGCCGGCCGCGGGATGCGCCGCGGGCGGTGTCCCCGAATCTAACGCACCCGGATTCCCTCATCTGCGGAGGCGACGCCCGGGAGCGCCGGGCATACTGCACGGATGATCTCCACCGCGCACGCCACGACCCTCCTGGAGCTCGGCCTCGAGTGGAGCCCCGAGCCCGGCGACCGGTTCCGGATCCGCGGCCAGGGCTTCGAGTCCGACGTGTTCACCATCAGCGAGCTCACCATCGAGGCGCACGAGCACGCCACGGGCACCGTGCTCGGCTTCAACGGCACGACCGAGTGGGCGCTCGACTCCGTCGCGCTCGAGGACAGCCTGTGGCTGCCGCGCGAGGACCAGCTGCGGGCCCTGCTCGGCGGCGCCTTCCGCTCGCTCCGCCGCGAGATCGGCGGCGCGGAGGACGGCGCGCACGTGGTGCTCGTCGTGATGGACGGCGTGGAGGTCGAGCACCGCGACCTCGAGGCCGAGGAGGCCTACGCCAAGGCGCTCATCGCGGTGATGGAGGCGGCGGACTCCGCCTCGCCGGCTGCCTAGAGCGGTCTCAGCGCCGCGCGCGCCGGCGGACGATGAGCGCCGAGATCGCGCGCCAGCCGAGCAGCAGGACGCCCAGGATGATCGCGGTCGTGATGACGAACGGCACCACGACGCCCTCGCCCGTGAGCGCGCGGAGGACGACGCCGACGACCACCGTCACGGCCCAGACCACGAGCCCCGTGGGGACGACGCGGGAGGGGCTCCGCCACGCCCGGGCGACGATCCAGCCCACGAGCCCTCCGGCGAGGAACGGCCAGGCGGTGCCGAGGACGCCCGACGGCGCGAGGTCCTCGCCGTGGCTCGCGCGGCCCACGAGGGCGAAGACGACGACGAGCGCGGCGTCGAGCACGACGGCGCGGACGATCTCGGGACGGGCGGCGGGGCGGGATGAGCGGCGGGTCACCCCGCGATCCTAGGCGTCGCGGGCTGGGCGGTCGGCGACCGTCGCGCCGTCGGCCACGGCCGGCAGCAGGAGGAAGCCGTCGGCGACGAGCGCCCGGATCCGCGGCAGCAGCTCGGCGCGCAGCGCGCCGGCGTCCACCGAGGTGAGCTGCGCGACCGCGTCGACGATGGCGCCGACCGCCAGCTCGCCGTCGCACGCGCCGACCAGCGCCGCGAGCCCCGTGTCGAGCGGAACCTCGCGCCCGAAGCCCGCGCCCTGGCGCAGCGTCATGACCGTGGGGTCCTCGGCGCCCGGCCAGTAGTGCCGCTCCTCGGTGACGTCGCCCGCCACCACGAGCGCGAGTGCCGCGAGCGCGCGGTCGTCGATCCCGGCCAGCGCGTCGTGCGCGGCGAGGGAGGCGCGCAGGTGGTCGCCGAGGCCGGTCGGGTTGTGGCCGAGGCCGCCGGGCAGCCGCTCGAGGCGGCGGAGCGTGGGCGCACCGGCGGCCGGACGGCGGAGCGTGAGGTAGCCGAACCCGACGCCGTCGACCCCGCGGGCCGCGAAGTCGTCGAGCCAGGCGTCGACGAGGGCCTCGGACTCCGGGGTTCCGGCGCGGGTGCCGCCGTCGCGGATCCACGTCTCGGCGTACAGCGCCGCGTCCTGCACCTCGCGCTCGACGATCCAGGCGTCGAGGCCGGATCCGGTGCGCCGCGCGGCCGCGTCGAGCCAGCCCGCCACGCGCTCCAGGCCGGGCTCCCCCGCGCGGTGCTCCCAGTTGCCGAGGAGCTGCGCGACGCCGCCGGGCGCCAGGTGGTCGACGAGGTCCGCGACCACGCCCTCGACGAGCGCGTCGCCCACGAGGCCGGCGTCGCGGTACTCGTACGCGGGCACGCCCTCGGCGCGCGGGGTGATGACGAACGGCGGGTTCGAGACGATGTGGTCGAACCGCTCCCCCGCCACGGGCTCGAAGAGGCTGCCGAGCCGGAGCTCGATCGTGGTCACCCCGTTGAGCGCGGCGTTGAGCGCCGCGAAGGCGAGGGCGCGGACGGAGATGTCGGTCGCGACCACGCGGTCCGCGTGCCGGGACGCGTGCAGCGCCTGGATCCCGCAGCCCGTCCCGAGGTCGAGCGCGGACGCGACGGGGGCGGAGATCATGAGGCCGCTGAGCGTGGCGGACGCGCCGCCGACGCCGAGCACGTGGTCCTCGTCCAGCGCGCCGCCGGTGGCGAGCTCGCCGAGGTCGGAGGCGATCCACCACTCGCCCACGCCGTGCGCGTCGATGAAGCCGTAGGGACGGAGATCGACCGCGGGGCGCACCCGGTCGCCGTCGACCTCGACCAGCCCCAGCCGGACGGCGCCGTCCAGGCCGAGGGCGGGCAGCGCGCGGCGGAGGTCGTCCGCGTCGACCGGATCGCCGAGCACGAACAGCGCCGCGAGCGCGGCGGCCGCGGGCAGGCCGTCGACGGTGCGCGCGGCGGCCACGGCGCGCCGGGCGGGGATCCGGTTCCCGCGGTGCAGGGCCTGCCCGGCCGCGTCGCCCCACACGTCGAGGGCGGAGGCCAGGGAGAAGGGCGCCGCCTCGAGATCGGCCCGGAGCGCCTGCACCTCCGGGGTCGCGATGGTCACGGACGGGATCGCGGGGCGGGGCACCGCTCGATCTTAACCGGGGTGCGCGAGGCACCGCGCGCATATGTCGATGGCGCAAGTGTGAAGCAGCCGTAGCAGAAACGGCCTGGCTGACAAGATCGATATGCCCTATCTTCAGGACATGCCCGACACACGCTCAGACAATGACAGATTTCTTCCCGTGCAGGCAATAGAAGGCGCGCGGCCTTCGTGGCTCAGCCGTTATCGCATGAATCGTGAAGACCGCATGAGGCCGAAAGACCCTACCAACGCACTGCAGCCTGGCAGCTCCCCACTCGCTCTTGCCACCATGATCCGCGGTCGTTTCTACACCGACCGCCACTGGGCCCGGATCCGCAGGAGCCATTGGAGTGCTGGATCAACGCTGCTCCGCGTGTCAGTTTTCACGATGTCGGTCCTGGCTATCGTGTTCCTCGGGATAGCGGATCTCGATGGTTTTGCAATAGCTGGCTTCATTTGCACCGCCACAGGGACAGCCGTATCCGCGCTGGAAGGGTTCTTCAACTGGCGCGCGAGGTGGATTGCCGCAGATGCCGCTCTAGCTTCATGGCACCGTGCTGAGGAAGAGTTGGAGCTCTACGTGGCATCCCGACGCGAGGAGGATCTAGATCCAAGTGAGCTTCTCGCTTTTGACCTTCGGCGAAAGGAAGCTTGGTCCGAGATGAGCCAGACCTGGCTCAATGAGCGTCGACGCCAGAATGCGTCTCGCGAGGCGTGATCCGTCCGGACGTTAGGAAACGCTAGGCGCCCGGACGTTGGGGCTGTGCTCAGATTCGCAGTAGAGCTTGCCATCGCGAGCCCGCGACACCCTCACCGCGCACAGTTATGCCACGCGCGATGACCGGTCCCCTACTAAACGTTCATGCGCAGCAGGCTGAGTCGCAAGTGCATGTCTAGCTAATATGGATCGCCATTGCAAAGCTGGATGTTCCAATGTCACAATGCACCGGCAGATACGGCAGCCCTGCGCGGAAGAGGGGCCAGCCCTCGTGCAATTTTCGATCTCGTACGTGCTGAGCGGCAACGCGGGTGCGGGGAAAGCAAAAACCCCGCCGGAGCGGGGTTCTTGTGGACCTAAGGAGATTCGAACTCCTGACCTCCTCGATGCGAACGAGGCGCGCTACCAACTGCGCCATAGGCCCTGACAACTCCACGAGACTACCACGTCGCGGGGAGCCCTCCGGACCGCGTGGGCCGGAAGGGAACCTGGGTCAGCCGACGGCTCGCCGGCGACGCAGCACCTCGTCGAGGTCGCCCATGCCGGGCTCGGCGTCGTCGACGATGCCCATGCGGGAGAAGCGGCTCGCGGGCGCGGTGCGGGCGGCGGGGGCGGCCGACGCGACGGCCGCGGGCGCGGCCTCCTCGTCGGCGGCCAGGCGCGCGACCTCGGGCTCGAGGTGGGCGCGGCGCAGGGTCTCCTCGGACGCGGCGGCGGCCCGGCGCATCTCCTCGACGGGCGACATCGGCGTGCGGGGCGCGCTGCCGGCGCCGGGACGGGGGCCGGGCGCCTGCGAGCGCGACAGGTAGAGCGGCTTGGGCACGGGCACGGGCGTCCAGGACTCGCCCTCCTCGCGATCCGCGACCGTCTCGGCGACGGGTGCGGCCGTCTCGTGGAAGTCGGTGAAGCCGGTGCGGGGGCGCGGGCGGGCCTCGGGCGCCTGGAGGCGGCGCGCCGCGGCGATCTGGGACATGCGCTGCAGGGCCGCGAGCGAGCCCATGGTGGCGAGGGAGGAGATCACGAGCAGCGTCCAGGCACCGGCGGTCGTGACCTGCGCGAGGCCGACGATCACGCCGACGAGGGCGAGCGCGAGGACCACGGTGGCGGTGAGCCGGCTGCGGCGGAGGCGCGTGGCGGCGGAGGGCGACGTTGCGGACACGGGGGCCACTTTCGGTAGGGCGCGCTGGGCGGCGGCGTCTCGCGCACGCGCGGCGGCTTCGGCTTCTTCGGCGGCCCGACGGAGGGCGCGCTGCTGCTCGACGACGCTGCGGGCGCTGGTCTCCGCCCGCACGGCGTCGGGGACCTCGGCCGTCTCGGCCAGGATCCGCAGGGTCTGCTGGAGGCGCACGGCGTTGCGCTCGGTCGCCATGTACTGGCGCCGGTGCAGCCACGTGGGCAGGAGGTAGGCGAGCCAGAGCACCGCGGAGAGCGCGATGATGATGCCGCCGGATTGCATGATCCCGAGGCTAGGAGGTCCGGCGGTCGCGACGCGGGAAGCGCGCCGCGTGTCCACGGCCGGACCGGCGCATCCGCAGGTCGGCGCGCCGACAGGTCCGGGACGCGGCCCGGTGCGGGGTCAGATGCGGCGCTGCACGGCGAGGGGCGCGGCGGCCGCCTCGACGTCGGCGTCGGGGACGCGCGACCACTCCGGATCCACCCCGCCCTCCTTCCAGCGCGCGAGCACGCTGGTGGAGAGCTCCTCGACGACGAGGCCGAAGCAGAAGTGGTCGCGCCAGTCGCCGTTGATGTGGATGTAGCGGCGGCGCAGCCCCTCGTACCGGAAGCCGAGCTTCTGCACGACGCGGAGGCTGGGCGCGTTCTCCGGGCGGATGCAGATCTCCATCCGGTGGAGCCCGAGGGTCGTGAAGCAGTGGTCGGTCGCGAGCGCGACCGCCGTGGGCGTCACGTTGCGGCCGGCGTACTCCTGGCCGACCCAATAGCCGATGGTGGCGCTCGAGAGCGAGCCGTAGGAGATGGACGACACGTTGAGCTGCCCGGCGAACTCGTCGTCGTACTCGATCACGAGCGGCACGCCGAGACCGGCGCGCGCGTTGGCCTGGAGCGACCGGATGCTCGCGCGGGTGTCGAAGGCCATCGGCGCGTAGGGGCTCGTGGCCTCCCACTTCCGCAACCAGGAGCGGTTGTCGAGGAGGGAGCGCTCGAGGGCCCGCGAGTCGCGGAGCCGGATGGGCCGGACGGAGATGCGCCCGTCCCGCATGGTGGGAACGGTCTGCGGCACGTCCATGAGCCTAGGCCCGCCCGGACGCGACGGCGCGACCCCGCGACGTTCCCGCGCGCAGCGGCCCGTCGGGCGCCGTCCGCGCGCCGCGGAGCGGGATCAGCGCTCGAGCGTCTTGACGAACTCGGGCAGCCACTCGCGCAGGCCCTCGCCGAGGTCCTCGTGGTCGACGCCGAGCTGCACGATGGCCTTGAGGTAGTCGAGCCGGTCGCCCGTGTCGTAGCGGCGGCCGCGGAAGACGACGCCGTACACGCCGCCGGTCCACTCGGGTGCGGCGGCCATCTTCTCGAGCGCGTCGGTGAGCTGGATCTCGCCGCCCTTGCCGGGCTCCGTCTTGTGCAGCACGTCGAAGACCTCGGGGCGCAGCACGTAGCGGCCGATGATGGCGAGGTTGGAGGGCGCCGTGCCGGCGGCCGGCTTCTCGACCATGCCGGTGATGCGCACGACGTCGTCGTCGTCCGTCTCCTCGACCGTGGCCACGCCGTAGAGGTGCGTCTGCGAGGGGTCGACCTCGAGGAGCGCGACGACCGAGCAGTTGCGCTGCTGCTGGACCTCGATCATGCGGGAGAGGAGCACGTCGCGCTTGTCGATGATGTCGTCGCCGAGGAGCACGGCGAACGGCTCGCGGCCCACGTGCATCTCGGCGCGGAGCACCGCGTGGCCGAGGCCCTTGGGGTCGCCCTGGCGGACGTAGTGCATGTCGGCGAGGTCGGTGGACTCGTTGACCTTGCGGAGCTTCGCCGCGTCGCCCTTGAGCTGCAGGGTGGCCTCGAGCTCGGCGTTGCGGTCGAAGTGGTTCTCGAGGGCCGTCTTGTTGCGGCCCGTGATCATGAGGACGTCGTGGAGGCCCGCCCCGACGGCCTCCTCCACCACGTACTGGATGGCCGGGCGGTCGACGACCGGCAGCATCTCCTTCGGCATCGCCTTCGTCGCGGGCAGGAATCGTGTTCCGAGTCCCGCTGCGGGGATGACGGCCTTCGTGATGTGGGTGACCATGCGATCGAGCGTAGCGGGCCGACATACCTAGACTCGACCCATGCCGAGCGAAGTCGGGAACGAGAAGAGGGCGCTGCGCGCCCAGCTGCGGGAGCGTCGTCGCCAGATGACCTCGACGGAGCGCGACGAGGCGGCCCACGGCCTCACGAGCCGCCTGACGGAGCTCGTCGCCAACCACGACGCCCGCCGCGTCGCCTGCTACCTCTCCACGGTGGACGAGCCGACCACGCGCCCGTTCCTGCAGTGGCTGCACGCGGACGGACGCCAGGTGCTGCTGCCGGTGTCGCGGAACGACGGCCTGCTCGACTGGGTCGTGAGCGACGGCACCGAGACCGAGGGCCTGTTCGGCCTGCCGGAGCCGGTGGGCGAGCTGCTCGGGCCCATCGCGATCAACGACGTCGACCTCATCGTCGTCCCCGCGGCGGCGGTCGACCAGGGCGGCATGCGCATGGGCTGGGGGCGCGGCTACTTCGACAAGACCCTCGGCTCGATGGAGGCCTGCCCCCCGGTCTACGCTGTGGTGTTCGACGCCGAGTTCGTCGACGAGCTCCCGCGGGAGAAGCACGACATGCCGGTCGACGGCATCGTGACCCCGACCCTCATCCACTCCTTCTAGGGACCCATGCCCACGTACTCCTACCGCTGCACGGTGTGCGGCAACGCCTTCGACATCGTCCAGGCGTTCACCGACGACTCCCTCACCGAGTGCCCCGTCTGCGGCGGCAAGCTCCGCAAGCTCTTCGCCGCCGTCGGCGTGAGCTTCACCGGAAGCGGCTTCTACCGCAACGACTCGCGCACCGAGGACGCGGCCAAGCGGTCGCGCTCGTCGTCCGGCTCGTCCTCGGCGAAGGGGTCCGGCTCGTCGGAGTCCTCGTCGTCGGGGTCCTCCGACTCCTCGTCGTCCTCGGGGTCGTCCGACTCCTCCGGGTCCTCGGGGTCGTCCGGCTCCTCGGGCTCCGGCACCGTCGGACAGGGCTCCGGTACCGTGACCCCGAGCACCCCCTCCGGCCCGGCGTCCTCCGGCTCGGGATCGTCCTCGCCGTCCACCTGATCGGGCGGCCCGTCCGACAGGAGCACCCGTGAAGGGCTTCAAGGAGTTCATCCTCCGCGGCAACGTCATCGACCTCGCGGTCGCGGTCGTCATCGGCGCGGCGTTCACCGCGATCGTGACGGCCATCGTCACGTCCGTGTTCAACCCGCTCATCGGGGCGCTGTTCGACGCGTCGACGCTCGCGGAGGCCCTGCCCGTCACGATCCCCACCGCCTCGGGCGGCGAGGCGAAGATCTTCTTCGGGGCCGTGATCGCCGCGATCATCAACTTCCTGATCGTCGCCGCCGTCGTCTACTTCGCCCTCGTGCTCCCGGTGAACCACCTCAAGAAGGTCGCGTTCGCGAAGCAGAAGGCCGAGGAGGAGGCGACGCCGAAGGACGTGCCGCCGACGGAGACCGAGCTGCTCATCGAGATCCGCGACCTGCTCGCCGGGCGGCCGTCGCCCGAGGGAGCGCACGGCATCCCGTCGTCGTCCGGCCAGCACGTGGCCGAGCCCGGGAGGCCCGCCTAGCGCGCGAGGCGCCTCACCCGCACGACCCGACCGCCTCCTGTGTCCGCCCTCAGCCCCAGTGGGGCGGGCGGTCGAGCCGGAGGCGGTCGTCGTTCGCGTCGGAGGCGGCGGGGGCGTCGCCCCAGCCCTGCGGGGCGTCCTCGGCGGCGCGGACCGCGGCCTCGTGCGCGTCGGCCTGGGGTGTCGGGTCGGATCCGGGGACGGGCGCGGTGGAGGCGCGCCGCGACCGGCGTGCGGGGCGGCGCTCCCCCGCGGCGGACGCGGCGGGACCGGCCTCACCGGCGGACGCGTCGACCCCGTCCGCCGCGTCGCGCTCCGGCATCACTCCGCCCGGTGCGCGCCGGCCTGGACCTGCACGGGCGCGGTGATCGGGTGCGCGTCCGAGATCGCGCCGAGGGCGGTCGCGATGCGGCGGGCGACGGCGTCCGGATCCGCGAACAGCTCGAAGGAGTGCACGCGGAGGTAGTGCCAGCCGAGGCGCTTCAGCATCTCCGGGCGGAGGCGCAGCGACTCGCGGAGGCTCGTCTGGTTGACCACCGGATCCGTCTCGATCGCGATGGCCCGGCCGCCGTAGGAGGCGACGAGCCCCAGCTTGTCGCGGTGCCCGAGGGCGGGCGCGAGGCCGAGGCCCTCGAGGCGGCGGGCGAGGTCCACCAGCATGGCGTCGCCGTCGTCCGGGATCGGGTCCTCCTTGAAGCGGGCCTCCGCCTCGGAGAGGATCTGGGCGAGCGCGACGATGCCGTGCTTCATCCGGTCCTGGTCGATGTCGGAGGGCTGGAAGCAGGAGACGACCACCATCGAGCGGCGGGCGCGCGTCATCGCGACGGCGAGCAGGCGCTCCCCGCCGGGCGCCGCGAGAGCGCCGAAGTTCGACAGCACGCGGCCGTGCGGGGTGCGGCCGTAGCCGACCGAGAAGATCACCCGGTCGCGGCTCTGCGCGACGCACTGCTCGAGGGTCGCGACCATGAACGGCTCCGCGCGGTCGCCGATGAAGAACTCGGTCACGTCGCTGCGCTTCGCCGCCGCATGGAGCACGGCCTGCTGCACGCGCACGGCGTGCCGGGCGCTCGCGGTGATGACCATGAGCGACTCGCGCGGGCGGTGGCTCGCGTGATCGAGGACCAGCTCCACGACGCGGATCACCTCGGCGTCGACGCTCTCGACGGCGCCGGTGTCCTCGTCGGGCATGCCGTGGCCGTCGGCGACGAAGTCGAGCGAGAGGCTGCCGTGGCCGAGGAAGGTGCCCGCCCACGGGAGGGACTGGATCCGCCCGCCGTAGAAGCGGCGGTTGACGAGCTCGGCCAGGTCCTCGCCGCCCGCGCGGTAGCTGCGCGTGAGCGAGAGGGCGGGCAGGAGCTCGCTCAGGCGCGCGAGGGCCGAGTCCGCGTGGCGCTCCTCCAGCGTGGAGTCGTCGTCCGCGAGCTGCGGCGTAGAGCGCTCCGGCTGCGGGACGACCGCGATGGTGAAGGGCGACGGCGTCTGCGTGACCGGGTCGCCGAACACGACGGTCTGCTTCCCGCGGCGGATGCCGCCGAGGGCCTCCGCGAGCGTCATGGCGCCGGCATCCACGAGGAACACGGCGTCGAACGGCATCTCGTCCGTGATGGTCGGCACCTCGTACGGCGACGCGAGCCAGACCGGCGCGATGGTGCGGGAGAGGTGGGGCGCGGAGTGGTGGAGGGCCGCGGCGTCGACCGGGGCGGATCCGCCGAGGAGCTCGCGCAGGTGGTGCGCCTCCTCGGGCCAGTCGACCACGCCGATCTTCCACGTCTCCGCGAGCTGCCAGGCGAGGAGCCCCGCGCTGGCGGTCGCGTGCGCCTCGTCCACGAGCCGGAAGTCCGACTCGAGGCGGTCGAGGACGCTGGTGTTCGCGTTGAGGAGCGCCTTGTCGCCCGCGAGCATCTGCTCGAGCACGGACTGCCACCACGCGAGCTCGAGCTCGGCGGCGACGGCCTCCTGCGGCACGTGCCGGTCGGAGAGGTCGTGCAGCAGCGGGTCGAGGTCGAGGCGGCGGAGGTCCGCGAGGAGCGACGTGCGCTCCTGCAGGTTCTGCAGCACCTCGCTGTCCTCGGCGAGCTGGGCGACCTTCTCGCGCAGCTCGTCGACGGGCAGCTCGGCGAGCGGCGTCGGGCGGGTGACCATGCTCAGCGGCTCGTCGAGCACCTTCAGGTCGGCCGCGACCTCCTGGTAGCGCGCGTGGACGTCGGAGATGCCGCGCGGGACCTCCGGGGTCGAGCCGACCGCGACGTAGCGCTGCCACAGGATCCGCTGCTTCTGGATCGCCTTCAGGCTCTCGTGCATGTCGGAGATGTGGACGCCCGGGCGCACGTACTCGCGCGCGAGCTTGCGGAGGCGACGGCGGGTGATGCTCGTCATCTCCGGGGCGTCACGGCGGGACCCGGTGGCCGCGATGATCTCGCTGAGCGACCGGTCGAACACGACGGGCTGGAACTTGTCGAGGGTCTCGCGCACGTCGAGGAGGAGGCGGAGGTACACGCCCAGCTCGTCGACGGATCGGTACGCGCGCATCCGCGTCTGGCCGATGAGCTCGTCGGCGCGCTCGAGGAGGCGCGGCAGGCCGTCCGCGGACAGGGACTTCGCGAGGTCGTGCGCGTGGCTCGCCGCGGCGCTCGTGGAGAAGGTGGCGCCGTACCAGGGCGAGTCGCCCGGCCCGTAGCGGAACTCGCCGAGGCTCGCGGCCTTCACGAGGGAGGCGGCGGCGCTCGCGCGGTCGTGCGCGATGGCCGTCACGGCGCCGCGGGTGAGGCGGGCGGTCGTGGCCGGCGGGCTGGGGAGCAGGGCGAGGCGGGAGAGCTCGCCGAGCGCATCCAGCACGGAGACGCCGAGGTCCTTGTCGGGACGGCCGAGCGCGAAGCGGTAGTCGAGCAGCACGTGGCGGAGGCGGACGAGCGCGTCGTCGACCTCGGCGGTCTGCGCGGGCGCGGCCTTCTCGTTGCGGACGATGGACTGCACCACGTCGCGCTTGAGCGACTTCGGCGCGACCGCGAGCCCCGGCAGGCCCACGTCGGCGAGGCGCTGTCCGATCCCCTTGAGCGACGACGCCCGGGGGCTCACCACGAGGACGCGCTTGTTCTGCGCGACCAGGCAGCCGATGGAGTTGACGATGGTCTGCGTGCCGCCGGTGCCCGGCAGCGTCGTCACCACGAGCGAGTTGCCCGCGTTGATCTGCGCGATCACGTACTCCTGCTCGGGATCCGCATCGAGCAGCAGGGTGTCGGTGACGGGCGGGCGCTGGTCCTGCGGGATCGGGTCGACGGGCGCGTACGCCTCGCCGACGCCCCACTTGGCCGTGGGGTTGCCGGCGATCGCGTCGATGACGAGGTGCTCGAGGTCCGCCGCGTCCTCGGCGAGCGCCTGGCCGACCTCGGCGAAGGAGGAGACGACGAGCCGCGGCTGCACGGTGAAGGCGGGCAGGTGCGAGGTGAGGCCGCGGAGGCGGTCGATGACCGGCTGCGGCTTGAAGGCGCCGTTCTGCACGGCGAGGGCGACGAACGAGTCGGCGTCCAGCGTGATCTGGAACTGCTCCTCGAGGGCCCGCGCGAGCGCCGGGTTGAGGAACGGCTGGCCCTTGAGGCGCACCTCGTAGTCGCTGCCGTGGCGGCGGATGGCGAGCGGGCGCAGGAGCACCGGCCCGCGGAACTGCTCGTCCGCGAAGCGCCACTCGGCGAGGCCGATGGCCAGGTGGATCGACTCGATCCCCCGGGCGGAGACCAGCTCGATCCCCTTCTGCGTGATGCGGTTCGCCGCCTTGCGGGCGCTGCGGAGCGCGAGCTCGTCGCGGATCAGGGACGACAGCAGCGTCGTCTTGCCCGTGATGAACTGCGCGAGGCCGCCGGGGTGCGTCGTGCTCAGCTCGATGCGCGAGCCCGGGGCGTCGACGAAGTGGAGGAGGGGGGAGGAGCCGCCGATGCCGGCCAGCTGCTCGCGCCACTCGCGCCAGCGGGGCTCGGCCACGTTGCCGCTCCCCAGGTGCACGTCGCCGACCCGGAGGTCGTGGGGGCTGGTGCTGTTGTGGGAAGCATTCACGTGGGGGTCCTCAAGAGGCTCGGAGGCGAACCCGGAGAGCAGGTCGTCGTCGTCGTCGGATCGTTCATTGGCACGCCACACCCGGCAACAGTACGACGCGTCGGGCGGGGAAACCGGCAGGCAGGGCGGCGCGGGCGCGGATCCGCGGGGCACGCCGACCACTGGTTCCCTCGCGCCGGGCCGCGACGACACCGCCCTCCCCGCGATCGCCGTGCGCACCCGGCGGGCCCGGCCGTCCGGGCGCGGCTCCGCTACCATGGGCCGGTCAGCCTCTGTAGCTCAATGGAAGAGCAGTTCCGTCCTAAGGAAAGGGTTGGGGGTTCGAGTCCCTCCAGGGGCACCCTCGTCCGCCGACGTCCATCTGCCGTCGCTCAGGCCGCCCGCCGTGCCGCTCCTCCTCGAGCGAGACAGCGCGCGCCGCGGCTAGGCGCCGACCGCTTCTCCTGCGTGGCTCCGGATGGACTCCCGGATCGCATCGGCGTGCGCGTAGATCTCGTCGAGCGACGCGATGGGGTGCCGCGTCTCCGCCTTGTGCGCGTCGAAGAGCCCGAGGTACTTCTGCTTCTTGCCGTTGAAGTGCAGGCGCGCGATGGGCTTGCGGTTGTTGTCGTCCAGGAGGATGGCGAGATAGGACTTCGCGTCGCGGTGCACCACGCGCTGCGGCTTCACCTCGCTGCAGGCGATGGCCTTCACGATCTGGTACCCCTCGAGCTCCTCGAGCGTCGTCTCGATCTCCGTGTCGCGATCGAGGTCCGCCTCGACGACCGCCTCGCTCGTGATCGCGTCGGCCGACGGGGCGCTCGGCGCGGACGGGAACGCAGGAGCGCCGAGCGCCGTCTTCAGGCGGTCGTTCACCTGCTCGTTCAGGTACTGCTTGGACGCCTTCCCCACGAGCGTCGTGAACTGCTCGCGCACCTTCTCCGTGAACGAGCCCTCGTAGACGCGACGGGTGAGGAGCTTCACCCATTCCGGGGTCGGTTCGCGGAACTCGGCCGCGATCGCCCGCTTCAACGCGCCGACGTACTTGAGCTCGCCCGCGGCGCTGATGATCGAATCGAGGTCGAACACATCCTTCGTGAGCTTCATGAGCTCCGGCAGCAGCGTCTCGTCGATGTCCGCGAGGTCGAGCACGAGGAACGGCTTCTCGTCCATGCGGTTCGGCGCGTCGAGGTCCGTGTAGAAGTGGTACACCTCGCCGTTCGTGAGCACGGCGATGCGGGCATTGGTGACGGCGAAGTAGCGGAACAGCTGTGACGCGTGCTCGATCTTCAGCGGCTCCGTCGACTTCTTGCACTCGATGAGGATCTGCACCTCGCCGTCGCGCATGATCGCGTAGTCGATCTTCTCGCCCTTCTTGAGGCCGAGGTCGGCGGTGAACTCCGGCACCACCTCGAGGGGGTTGAAGACGTCGTATCCGAGGATCGTGGAGATGAACGGCATGATGAACGCGTTCTTCGTCGCCTCCTCCGTCTGGATGGCGTCGCGCTGATTGCGGACCTTCAGGGCCAGGGCGGCCAGGCGTTCGGCGAATTCCACGGGGACTCCCTCGTCTCGGTGGGTCAGACGATACGGGCGTCGATGCACGCTCATGGAGATGGGCGTGACCCCATTTCGGGACGAGCGCCGAATCGCATGCGGGCGCTCCGCGATGTCACCCTCGCCCTCGTGATGGCGCACCGTGCGCTCCGACATCCGATCCCGCCGTCACGGGCCAGCCATCACGAGGCCAGCACCGGCTCCGTCCCCTCGAGCGCTCGGCTCGCCCGGTACTCCTCCGCGGCCGGGTGCAGGGCGAACTCCACGATCTCCACGGCGTGCGCCTTCAGCGCCTCCAGCACCTCGTCCGGGGTGACGTAGAAGAACTCTCGGCGCAGGTTGATCCGGTTGACGCGGTGCTCGGCGAACGTGCGGTGCAGCATCGCCTCGACCCCCACGGCGTCGTCCGCGAAGAACAGCGCGTGGACGTCGAAGCGGAAGGGGACGGAAGCATCGCCGAGCTCGACGACCCGGTCCATGGGCTCCAGCCGCCGGGTCATGCCGATCTTCACCATGCGCTCCCCGAACGCGCCCACGTTCGAGATGACGTAGACGTATCCGGCGCGCACGTTCGCAGCGCGGTAGTCGACCTCGACGAGGGCGCGGTCGACGTCGTCGATGCGCGCCTGCATGCGCGCCGCTCCCTCGAGGTCGCCCTTGCTCTCGAGCGCTGCCAGCGTGGCGGCGTAGTGGGCGCGCTCCTTGTCGAGTCGGTCGTGCTCCGCCTGGAGCTCGGCGGAGGCCTTCGCCTGCTCGCGCAGCTCGGCCCGGCGTTCCCGCTCCATCTCCTTCTCCGCCTGCAGGACGCGGAGGTGGGCGCTCGCGAGCTGCAGCTCCTCCAGTCGGAGCTCGTGGTACCCGTCCTCGATGCGGAGGTCGATCATGGTGCCGCTCCTCGCGATCTGCTCCGCAGCGCGCGTCAAGCGGGTCTGCGCTGTCTGGAGGTTTCCCGCCTTCGTCGCCTTCAAGGCGTTCTCCGCCTCGGCGTTGTAAGCGCGCAGCAGAACCTTGGACATGTCGCCGACGAACTTTCGCCCCTGTGCCTCCGAGCCGTTGAAGGTGAAGCCGGAGGTCGCTGTCACCGCCTTCTTGTCCCGCACCGCGTTCTTGATCGTGTACCGCAGGGCCTCCAGCCGCGAGGCGAGCTCCGCTGAGGTCTCTGCCGGGTGGTCATAGTCGAACAGGCCGACGCCCTGGAGGTCCGCGGTCGTCGTCACCTCGACCAGCTCCGCGCGCGCCGCCTGGATCTGCGCTTCCACGAGCCGTCGGGTCTCCAGCCGCGCGTGCACCTCCTCATCGACCGCCGCGAGCTCCGCCTCGGCCCGGGATCGCGAGGCATTGACCTCCGCCAGGATCCGGTCCCGCTCCTCGCCTGCCGCGGCGACCAGCGAGGCAGCCGCCTCGGCCCCCGTCCGACGGCTCGCCTCCGCCTCGCGGTCGGCTGCTGCCCGGTAGTCGTCGATCTCAGCGAACGACCGTGCGCCGTGGCGCGCGATCAGGTCTTCCAAGACGGCGATGTGCGCCTCCGCGGTGGCCGCCCGCTCCCGGGCGTCGCGCTTCGAGAGACGGTCGACGGGAGGCGCCGCGAGCGCGGCCGGCTCCTCAGGAGCCGACTCCTCGGGTGCGGGCACAGCCTCCGGCTTCTGCTGCACGTGATCCGTCCACTGCACCCCGTCCCACCATCGGATGAAGCGGGGGTCCTTGTCGTCGTACCAGCCGGCAGCAGCGCTCATCCGCCCAGGCTAGGTAGGGACACCGGCCGTCAGGAGCCCCCGTTCGAGGCGGCCCGCCCTGTGGACGCTCAGCCGCGCCGCCGCTCCCCCGCGCCTACCGTCGTCTCCACCGCCCTCCTGCCGCACTCGCGGCACGACGCACCCCGACCCGACGGAGGTGCGCCCGGGCGGCTCCATCCCGCCACCCACGAGAGGCATGCCCCCATGACCGACACCACCCGCACGATCCCCTGGGACGGCACGCTCGACCCGCGCGCCGCCACGGCCGTCGAGGCGCCCGGCGGCCTCGTCGTCGCCGCCACCAAGGTCGGCTACATCCTGATGACCACCGACGGCGCGGGCCTCGATCGCAAGTTCGACGCCAAGCAGCGCAACCGCGACAAGCCGGGCGTGGTGCTCTGCACGAGCATCGAGCAGCTGCAGCAGCTCGCGGTGCTGAACGACGAGATCCTCGCCTTCTACCAGGAGCACTGGGACGCCGACGTGCTGCTCGGCTGCATCCTCCCCTGGCGCGAGGACGCGAAGCACCTGCTGCCCGACGAGACCGCGAAGCAGCTCGCCATGGACCGCCGCGGCACGAGCTGCTTCGTGATCCGCTTCGGCCGCCCCGCGGAGCAGCTCGCCGAGCACCTGTGGGCGAGCGGGCGGCTCGCGTTCGCCAGCTCCGCGAACCCGTCCGGCAAGGGCAACCGGGGACGCGTCGAGGGCATCGGCGAGCGCATCGAGCAGCAGGCCGACGTGATCGTCGCGGCCGACGACTACGTCGCCTCCATCCAGCCGGGCCTCGACGAGACGAGCCGGCACGAGCAGGGCGTCATGGTCTCCATGGTCGACGAGGCCGGCGCCCTCGTGCCGGAGCAGCGCGGTGAGCGCTCGGTCACGCCGAACCCCACGCTCATCCGCCGCGGCCTCGCGGTCGACGTCATCATGTCGGCGCTCGCGCGGTCGTTCCCGTCGTGGGACTACCGCCACGGCCAGTACTACTGAACCCGACCAGCGCCGACGAGGGCCCGCGGAGCACGCCTCCGCGGGCCCTCGCGCGTCCGCACCCGGTGTCCATTTCGGATCGCGACTAATTCCGCCCCTGGGGAGATTCTCGGCGACGCCATCGCGGAATGCATGCTCCCGTCGACCGGCATCACCGCTAATCGCTGCGGAATGGGCGCCGGTGCCGGTGTGCAATCCGGATGCGCATGCCGCGGAACGCTCAGCCGGACAATGGACGGGCATTCACCGCGTTTATCGACCCGACTTCCGCACGATGTCGGAAATGCCGCGGAGAACAGGTATCGTGTGGATCACCGCATCATCTGATGCACCATCTGCAAGGAGAGGAACAGACGTGGCTCGCAAGGTTGTCACCACGCTCGTCGACGACATCGACGGCGTCGTCATCGAAGAGGGAAAGGGCGAGACCGTCCCCTTCGCCCTCGACGGCGTGAACTACGAGATCGATCTGAGCGACGCGAACGCCGCCAAGCTGCGCGAGGCGCTGGACACCTACGTCGACCGCGCGCGCCGCGTCGGCCGCGCCTCCACCGGCCGTTCCTCCAGCCCGCGCCGCTCGTCCTCGAGCGCCCCGAAGGAGGACCTCGGCGCCGCGCGCGAATGGCTGCGCGAGCACGGCCACAAGGTCTCCGAGCGCGGACGCATCTCCGCGGACCTGCTCGAGGAATACCGCGCCAACAAGTAGGGCGATACGGCGCGCGATCCGCGCGCGAGCACGACGACGAGGGCCGATCCGCCACAGGATCGGCCCTCGTCGTCGTAGGCGGGCACTCCGTAATGAATTCCGCTGCTCCCGGTATACGGGGATGCGCGACCTCGGCGCGCCGCGTGTCACGCGCGCGTCACGCTCCCGTCGCGGGTCCGTCGCGACGGCGCGAGCATCCTGGCGGGGAAGAAGGAGCACCGTGCCGAGACACCTCGCAAGACCCGGGAACGCCCAGCCCGCCACCCGCCGCCGCCATGCCCTCCGCACGCGCATCGCCGCGTCGGCGGGAGCGGCGCTCATCGCCCTCGTCGCCGTCGCCGGGATGACCGGCCAGATGCAGTCCGCATCCGCCGCCGTGTCCCCCACGACCACGGCCCAGTGCAACGACGTACCCAACGGGGGCGGCAACCAGGTCGAATGCGACGTGACCGTCGTGAACGAGTTGGACGTCGCGACGCAGACCGGATCCTCGACGGTCACCACGCGAGCGTGCACGGGCGCCGCGGGCACCGTGCCCCTCTGCACGACGAACGTGTCCCAGCGCGAGGGGATCATCATCACCTCGGTCCAGCAGTGCAACGACGTCGCGAACGGCGGCGGCAGCAACCTCATCTGCTCCGTGGACATCACCAACAACCTCGTCGGGGACAGCACCACCACCGCCGCGACCGTCAACCAGTGCATCGGATCCGCGACCGACGGCGCCGCGGGCGGCACGCTGTGCTCACCCGAGTCGGCGACCACCGACGCCGACGTCACGCAGTGCAACGGCTCGGGGAACGGCGGCGGCGCGGCAGATCGCGTCATCTGCACCGTGCCCGGGTCCACGGTCACATCGGCGCTCCTCGTCGACGTGGACCAGTGCAACCGCTCCGTGAACGGCGGCGGCTCGACCGCCATCTGCCGCACGTCCATCCGCAACTTCGTCACGCCGGCGGTGGAGCCGACCGTCGAGCCCACGATCGAGCCGACCGTCGAGCCCACCGTCGAGCCCACGATCGAGCCCACGATCGAGCCCACGATCGAGCCCACGATCGAGCCCACGATCGAGCCCACCGTCGAGCCCACGATCGCACCGACCGTCGAGCCCACCGTGACGCCGACCGTCGAGCCGACCGCACCCGTGCCCACCCCGACGCCCACGACGCCGATCCCGACGCCGACCGCACCCGTCCCGACGCCCACCGCACCGGTCCCGACCCCCACGGCCACCGTCCCCGTCCCGACGCCCACCGCACCGGTCCCGACCCCCACGGCCACCGTCCCCGTCCCGACGCCCACCGCACCGGTCCCGACGCCGACAGCCACCGTCCCCGTCCCGACGCCCACCGCACCGGTCCCGACGCCGACAGCCACCGTCCCCGTCCCGACGCCCACCGCACCGGTCCCGACCCCCACGGCCACCGTCCCCGTGCCGACGCCCACCGCGCCTGTCCCCACCCCCACCGCACCGATCCCGACCCCCAGCGCGACCGTCCCCGTCCCGACCCCCGGGGTCCCGACGCCGACGCCCACCGCGCCTACGCCGTCCGCGACGGCGGGTACGCCCGTCCCCTCGGCCACGCCGTCCCCGTCGCGCACCACCGCGGCGCCCCTCATCCCGAGCGGCACCACCCCGGACGACTCGCTGCCCGTGACCGGCTACGACCCGACGCCCACGATCGGCTGGGGCCTCACCGCCCTCGTCCTCGGTGCGCTGGGGCTCGGGATCCACTCCCGCCGCCGGTCCGCCCAGGGCTAGGCACCCTGCGATACGCCGCCCATCGCCCGTCGATCCGTCGACGGGCGATGGGTCGTCGGTAGCCCCAAAAGCCCCCCGGTGGTGGGGATCCACCTCGGAGCGGTTACCGTGGCGGTGACGGGGGGTCGCATGGATCAGCAGGCGCGGGGCAGGAGATCCTCACCCGCGCGCCGCTCGCCGGCCTCCCCGACAGCCACACGATGCCGCCGACGACGCTCCGGAGCGTCGCGGTGATCAGCGTCGACGTGCTCGGCGGCTTCCGCGTCGCCGGGCTCGGCGCGCTGCCGGGATCGCCGTCGCCCGGTGCGGATCCCGCCGGCGCCACGCTCTCGGACGGCACCCGTCGCCTCATCGCCGCCCTCGCCATCCGCACCCGCGCGGCCGACCGCGGCACCCTCGCCGCGCAGCTGTGGCCCGGCGCGCTCGACGGCCGTGCCGCCTCGTGCCTCCGGTCCGCGCTCGCCCGCCTCGGCGACGGGGGCCGTGAGATCGTCGACCCCGCGCCCGGCGGGCTCGTCCTGCACGAGGCCGTCGCGGTGGACCTGCGGACGGCCCGGGCCACCGCGGCCCGCCTGCTCGAGCCGCGCCGGACGGCGACGGACGCGGTGGATCCGGCCGACATCTCGCCGGAGGCCGTCGCGCTCTTCAGCTCCGACCTCCTGCCCGACTGGTTCGACGCGTGGCTGGAGCCCGCGTCCGAGGAGTGGCGGCACCTGCGGGTCAGTGCGCTCGAGGCCCAGTCCGACGCGCTCCTCAGGTGCGACCGACTGCACGAGGCGGCGTCGGCGGCCCGGCGGGCGATCGACGTGGATCCGCTCCGCGAGACCGCCCAGCGCTGCCTCATCGCCGTGCACCTCGCCGCCGGCAACCAGTCGGACGCGCTGCGGGCGTACGGGATCTACCGCACCCGGCTCGACCGCGAGGTGGGCCTCGAGCCGACCGCGATGCTCACCGACCTCGTGGCCGGGCTGCGGCCCCGCTCGGTCGTCGGCGCCACGGCCGGTGCCCACCGACGCCGCTGACCTCGCCCCCGCCGGCCTCGCGCCGGACCGCCCGAGCCGGGGTCACCGCCCGACGCGCACGCTCCGGAGCCGCTCCCACAGGAACGCGTGGATGAGGGACTGCAGGCGCGCGGTCGCGGGGTTGTCGGCGGATCCGCCGTGCCCGCCGGCCGTGTTCTCGAAGTACCAGGCGTCCTCGACCCCCGTCTCGTGCAGCAGCGCGACCATCTTGCGCGCCTGCACGGGGCCGACCCGGTCGTCGCTCGTGGCCGCGTAGACGAGCGTCGGCGGGTACGCGACCCCCGCGCGGACGTTGTGGTACGGCGAGAAGGTGCGGATGAACTCCCAGTCCGACGCCACGTCGGGGTCGCCGTACTCGGCGATCCACGACGCCCCCGCCGACAACCGGGTGTACCGCCGCATGTCCAGCAGCGGCACCCCGCAGATCACCGCGCCGAACAGCTCCGGGTAGGTCGTGAGCATGTTGCCGACGAGCAGCCCGCCGTTGCTCCGGCCCTCGCAGCCGAGGCGCGCCGGGACCGTCACGCCGCGTGCCACCAGGTCTCGCGCCACGGCCGCGAAGTCCTCGTACGCGCGGTGGCGGTCCTGCCGCAGCGCCGCCCGATGCCACGCCGGCCCGTACTCCCCGCCGCCCCGGATGTTGGCGAGCACGAAGACGCCGCCGCGCGCCAGCCAGCCGCGGCCCACGATGCCGCTGTACGAGGGCAGGCGGCTGTTCTCGAAGCCGCCGTAGCCGGAGAGGAGGGTGGGGGCGGATCCGTCGAGCGGCAGGTCCCGCGGGCCCACCTGGAAGTAGGGCACGCGCGTGCCGTCGTCGGAGACGGCGAAGTGCTGCGCGACCTCGAGCCCTTCCGCGTCGAACGACGCCGGCTGCTCCTTGACCGGTCGCGGCGCGCCCTCCCCCACGACCCCGAGCAGGAGCGTGGGCGGCGTGAGGAACCCGGTCACCGCGAGCCAGTACTCGTCGGTCTCCCGGTCGGTGGCGACGACGGAGACGGACGCGAGGGGCGTCCCCACGCGCACGTCCTCCTCGTGCCAGCCCGCGGGACCGTGCGACGCCGGCGGCGTGAGCACGCGGATCCTGCTGGCGACGTCCTCGAGCAGCGTGAGCACGAGGTGGCCCGCCGTCCACGCCCAGTCCTCGAGGCTCCGCGACGAGGTCGGGGCGAACAGCACGGCGAGCTCGCGCGATCCGGCGAGGAAGTCGTCGAGGCGCGCCGCCAGCAGCGAGCCGCCCGCGTGCACGACGCCGCCGATCTCGGTGTCCGTGCGCGGCCGCAGCACGAGCCACTCGCGGTGCAGGTCGACGTCGACGTCCTCGGGGACCTCGATCGGCACGGTGCCCGCGTCCGTCAGCAGCAGCGTGCGCGACGTGAAGAAGTCGGGCACCTCGCGCACGACGTCCCGCTCGAACCCCGGCGTGGGGTCGTGCGTGACGTGGACGAGCATGTCCGTCGCCGCGACCGCGTGCACCTCGGGGGCGTCGGCGAGGGCCTGCCCGCGGCTCCAGCGCCGGGCGGTCCGCGCGTACGAGCTCTCGGTGAGGCTGCCGGGGCCGAAGTCCGTGCCGACGAACACGGTGTCGCGGTCGATCCACGACACCATCGTCTTCGCCACGGGCACGTCGAAGCCGCCCGCGACGAAGCGGCCCATGAGGAGGTCGAGCTCCCGCACCGCCACCGCGTCCCCGCCGTCGGGCGAGAGCGACACGAGCGCCCGGTCCCGCTCCTCCGGCAGCAGCTGCGCGTGCGAGAACTGCCACGGGATGCCCTCGGCCGCGCCCAGCGCGTCGAGGTCGAGCAGCACCTCCCACTCCGGAGAGGGCGCCTCGTACTCGTCGAGCGTCGTGCGCCGCCAGAGGCCCTGCACGTGCTCGGCGTCGCGCCACAGGTTGTAGAGGTGGGCCCCGTGGCGCGTCACGTAGGGGATCCGCGCGTCGGACTCCAGCACCTCGAGCAGCTCGCCCGTGAGCCCGGCGCGGGACTCCTCGGAGGACCGGCCGAGCGTGCGCTCGTTCTCCGCCCGCACCCAGGCGAGCGCACGGTCGCCGTGGATCTCCTCCAGCCAGAGGAACGGGTCGTCGGGTGTCTCGGAGGGGGGAGCGTCGTCGGTCATCCCCTCAGCCTACGGACGGGGCCGGCCCCGCCCGCGCGGTGCCCCCAGGCGACCGCGGTCAGGCGGCGGGGGCGAGGAACTCGTCCCACCCGGGCGCCGGCCGCTCCATCCCGCTGACCACCCAGCCGCTCCCCTGCGGGGCCCGCGGCGCCGTTCGGAGCGTCCATCCCATCTCCTCGGGCGTGCGGTCGCTCTTGCGGTTGTTGCAGGAGAGGCAGCAGGCCACGAGGTTCTCCCACGTGTCCTTGCCGCCGCGCGAGCGCGGGAGCACGTGGTCGATGGTCGTCGCGTTCCGCGCGCAGTACGCGCACCGGCCGCCGTCCCGGCGGAGGACGCCGCGGCGCGAGACGGGCACGCGCCGCGCATGCGGGATCCGCACGTAGCGCGTGAGGAGGATGACCGACGGGCGGCCCCACGCCCCGCCGTTCCCGAGGATCGGATGCTCCTCGTCCTGGGCGAGCATGGTGGCCTTGCCGCTCAGCACGAGCACCAGGGCCCGCTTGAACGACACGACGGCGAGCGGCTCGAAGCCCGCGTTGAGTACCAGTGTGCGCACGACATCCCTCTCAGACCGGCCTGGACGGCTTCCAGGCATCCGAACGAGGCGTCCCGCCCCCGGGAACACGCGAAGGCACCGCCGAGTGCTCGGCGATGCCTTCTAGGAGAGCGGGTGACCGCTCGGGTGGATCCGGTGGATGCCCACCCGGGGATGGTGCCGATGCCCGTGGCGCACGTGCGCATCCATGGTGCGGATGTCGCGTGCGGTGGTCATCGGGGCTCCCGGGCGGGTCGAGGGACGTCTCACCGGCCAGGGTAGCTCAGCGGGTCCCGATTGTCCCGGGGAATGCGGAAGGCCGGCGGCGCATCCGTGGATGCGTGCCGCCGGCCCTCGCAGGTCGATCTCGTGCGGGTGTCAGCCGAGGAGGCGGACGAAGTGCACGTTCTGGCTCCAGATGGGGCGCTCCTTGACGCGGTCGCCGGGCTTCGGCGCGTCGATGAAGATGCCGTTGCCGGTGTAGATGCCGTCGTGGCTGAAGTCGTTCCACACGACGATGTCGCCGGGGCGCGCGTCCGCACGGGAGACGATGGTGCCGGCATTGCCCTGGGCACGCACCGAGTGCGCCAGGTTCAGGCCGAACTGGGCGAACACGTACTTGACGAGGCCGGAGCAGTCGAAGCCCGCGGGGGTCTCGCCGCCGAAGACGTAGGGCACGCCGAGGTACTGGCGCGCCACCGCGGCCACGCCACCCGCAGCCGCGGAGGTGGGCGGCGTCTGGTAGACGGGGTTCGCGGCGATCTGGGCGGCCGAGGCACCCGTGTAGGTCGTGGCCGTGGAGGCCAGCTGCACCCGGCGCTGCTCGGCGAGGGCGGCCTGCTCGGCCGCGGCCTTCGCGGCGTTGAGCTCGGCGACGGAGGTGGCCGTGAAGCCCTCCTCCTCGACGGGGGTCGACGTCGCGCTGTCGGCCGTGACGACCTGCGCGTTGGCGGCCGTGTAGTCCTGGAGGGAGGTGCCCTCGGCGGTCGCGGTGTGCTCGAGCTGCGAGCCGGCGGCGTAGGCCGGGATGGCCATGACGCCGACGAGGCCGGTGACGAAGGTCATGACGACCGCGTTGGCGGCCTTCGTGCGGCGCGAGCGGCCGACGGGGGCGGGGGTCAGGCGAGGAGCGGGGGCCTGGAGCGTGCGGGTCGCGGAGTCGCGACGCGGGCGGACGGCCTTCGCGGTCTCGGCGGCGCGGAGCTCGCGGCGGCTGGGCAGGCGATCCATCCCGGGTGCGGGCGGTCGAGTCGGGTCGGACGGGTTCCCGACGGAACCGCTGATGTCACCATGGATCAAGTTGTGAACCTCCTGCGTCTCGACGCCGGGCATGCAGGCGCCCCGTCCCTCCAAGGTCGTCGAGGGGTACACATGCAGGGGACGGGTGTCGAGACGCCCTGCACCGGGCCCGGAACCTCTGTGGTGGTCGGTCGGGCCTGTTCGAGAGTAAGGGACGGGCTCCGGTTTGTCATCCTGAGGGACCATATTTCTAACGAATCCATAACGACAGACGTCATCCTCGCGATGTACGCGGGGCAGAACCCCCGGTGACGGCGGCGTGCCGTCGCCGTGTGCCCAGTCCGGGGGTGGTCCCGGGGATCCACCCGCCGGAGGGCCCGACGGAGGCCGCGATCAGCGCTCGATGAAGATGTGGCCCGCGACCTCGAGCGGCAGCTCGAGGCCCGATCCCGCGCCCTCGACGCGCACGAGGACGTAGGCGCCCTCGCGGGAGAAGGATCCGGTGGCGCCCGGCAGGACGCCGGCCTGCTTCAGCTGCGAGAGGAGCTCCGGGTCGAACTGCACGGGCTCGCCGAGCCGGCGGATCACGCCGCGCGCGGGAGCGTCCTCCGTCGTGCCGAGCGACGCCTCGACGATGCTCACCACGCCGGCCATGAACGCGACGGCGGGCGAGTCGCCCAGCTCGTCGAGCCCGGGGATGGGGTTGCCGTACGGGGACTCGGTGGGGTGGCCGAGCAGGTCGAGGATCTTCCGCTCCACCTGCTCGCTCATCACGTGCTCCCAGCGACAGGCCTCGTCGTGCACGAACTCCCACTCGAGCCCGATGACGTCGCTGAGGAGGCGCTCCGCGAGGCGGTGCTTGCGCATCACGTGCACGGCCTTGCTGCGCCCCTCGGGGGTGAGCTCCAGGTGACGGTCGCCGCTGACCACCACGAGTCCGTCGCGCTCCATGCGGGCGACGGTCTGCGAGACGGTGGGGCCCGAGTGCCCGAGGCGCTCGGAGATGCGCGCCCTCAGGGGGACGATGGCCTCCTCCTCGAGGTCGAGGATGGTGCGGAGGTACATCTCCGTCGTGTCCACGAGATCAGTCATCGGGCCTCCCTTGCGCCAGGGACCAGCCTACTTCCCCGGGTACGGGATGGACGGCGCGGGGGCGCAGGAGGCCCCCGGACGCGCGTGCACGGTCCCCTACCATTGCGGCATGCCGACCACGAAGATCCCCACCGAACTGCTGCCCCTCGACGGACGATTCGGCTGCGGGCCGTCCAAGGTGCGGCAGGCGCAGCTCGACCACCTGGCGCTCGCCGGCGCGCAGATCCTCGGCACGTCCCACCGCCAGGCCCCCGTCAAGGACATGGTCGGCCGCGTGCGGGACGGCCTCTCCCGCCTGTTCCGCCTGCCCGACGGCTACGAGGTCGTGCTGGGCAACGGCGGATCCACCGCGTTCTGGGACGCCGCGGCCTTCTCCCTCATCGAGCGCCGCAGCCAGAACCTCGTCTTCGGCGAGTTCGGCGGCAAGTTCGCCACGGCCGCGGGCGCGCCGTTCCTCGAGGCGCCGGACGTGATCCGCGCCGAGCCCGGCAGCCGCTCCGCCGCGAACCCCGTCGAGGGCGTCGACGTCTACGCGTGGCCGCACAACGAGACGTCCACCGGCGTCATGGCGCCCGTGACCCGCGTGCACGGCGACGAGGGCGCGCTCACGGTCGTCGACGCCACGAGCGCGGCGGGCGGGATCGACTTCGACGCGGCCGAGGCCGACGTCTACTACTTCGCCCCGCAGAAGAACCTCGCGAGCGACGGCGGCGTCTGGCTGGCCCTCTTCTCCCCCGCCGCCCTCGAGCGCGTCGAGCGCATCGCGGCGTCGGGCCGGTGGATCCCCGAGTTCCTCAGCCTCAAGAACGCCGTCGACAACTCGCGCCTGAACCAGACGCTGAACACGCCCGCCCTCGCGACGCTGCTCATGCTCGAGGACCAGCTCGACTGGATCGAGAGGGCGGGCGGCCTGGCCTGGGCCGACGCCCGCACCCGCGAGTCGTCCGCCGTCCTCTACGAGTGGGCGGAGCGGGTCGCGTACGCGCAGCCGTTCGTGTCGGACCCCGCGCACCGCTCGCAGGTCGTCGTGACGATGGACTTCGACGCGGGCATCGACGCGGCGGCCGTCGCGAGGACGCTCCGCGCCAACGGCGTGGTCGACACCGAGCCCTACCGGAAGCTCGGGCGCAACCAGCTGCGCGTCGCCACCTTCACGGCCATCGAGCCGGACGACGTGCGGGCGCTCGTGCGCTGCATCGAGTTCGTGGTGGAGCAGGGCGCGGGCTGATCCCGTCCCTCCCGTGCATGACGACGGCGGCGGTCCCCTCGGGGGCCGCCGCCGTCGTCGTCGTCATGCGGGGTGCGGGTCAGCGATCGGCGCCGTCGAAGCTCGTGTCGTCGTCGTCGTCGTCATCGTCGTCGTCGTCGTCGTCGTCGTCGTCGTCGTCCTGCGCCGGCGCGGCTTCGAAGTCGACGCCGTCGAGGACGTCGTCCGCGTCCTCGGCGTCCTCCGACGGGTCGTCGTCCTCCGGGTCGTCGTCCTCGTCCTCGTCCTCGTCGTCCTCGTCGTCGTCGGACTCCGCCGCGATGCGCTCGGCCTCCTGGTCCGCCTCGATGCCGGCGAGCCGGTCGGACCAGGGCAGCCACTCGGGCGAGAGCAGCGCGCCCTCCCCGGGCATGAGCTCGGCCTCGAGGACGGTCGGGGCGGCGTCGTCGACGCGGGCCAGCGTCACCGTCCAGAACCAGCCGGGGTAGCCCGGCATCGTGTTCGCGAAGAGGAGCGACAACACGCGGTCGCCCTCGACGATCGACCCGGCGGGCTCGCCGACGGTGTCGGCGGGCGTGATCTCCAGCAGCGCGGCGCGCGCGAGGTCCACGGCCGCGAGCAGCTCGGCGTCCGGGACGGCCGGTTCCACCGGGGACTCGGGCTCGGCCTCGGCCTCGGCCGGCGCGTCGGTCTCCCCGGGCGCCTCTCCGCCCGGCGCCTGCTCGAAGGACGTCGCCTCCGAGGTCCCGGCGTCCGGGGCGGACGCGGCGCCCGTCGTCGGCTCCGCCTCCGGCGCGGTGCCGGCCTCGGTCGTGCTCACGTCGTCGTCCCGGCGCTCAGGCATCGAGCTCCTCCGCGACGCGGCGCAGCAGCGCGGCGATTTTCCGGCTGTGGGCGTCGTCCGGGTAGCGGCCGCGCTTGAGGTTCGTGCCGATGCCGTCGAGCACCTTCACGAGGTCCTCGACGATGACGGCCATGTCGTCGGCGGGCTTGCGGGACATGCGGACCAGCGAGGGCGGGGCGTCGAGGATCCGCGCCGAGAGGGCCTGCGCGCCGCGCTTGCCGTCGGCGACGCCGAACTCGAGCCGGGTGCCGGCCTTCACGCCGGCGACGCCCGAGGGCAGGGCCGACGCGTGCAGGAAGACCTCCTGGCCGTCGTCCGAGCTGATGAACCCGAACCCCTTGTCCTCGTCGTAGAACTTCACCTTGCCGGTGGGCATGCGATCCTCTTCCCTCGCCCCGGAGGGGCTCGATGTGCTGGTGGGCGGTCCAGTCTATTCGCCCGGTCCCCAGGCGTCGCGGGGCGGCGGCGGGGCCCGACCCGGGCCGGTTCCCCGCGACGCGCCCGGGCGTGCCACCGCGTAGTCTGGGCGGATGGCATCCGAGACCGCACCGAGCGAGGGACGGGCCGAGCGCATCCTCGCGTACATGCTCGCCGGGATCCTGCTGATCGCCGTCCTGAGCATCCTCGCGATCCTGCTGGCCCCGCTCATCGCGGTCGACGCGGCCGAGTACAGCACGCCCCTCTGGCAGGTCATCCTGCTGCTGCCGGCCGTCGGCATCCCCATCGCCGCACTCCTCTTCATCGCGATCCTGGTCATCAGCGTCCGTCGCCGTCGTCGCGTGGACGGCCCGTCCCGCTAGCGGGACGACCATGACCGACGCCCTGGTGCTCGCGTCCCGCCTGCGCGCGCTCGACGACGACGCCCTGGCCGCCCTCGTCCGCGACCGCGGGATCGACGCCGCCCGCATCGCCGACCTCTTCGACCTCGCGGACGCGCTGCTCGCCCCGGAGGCCGTCGCCGAGGCCCTCGAGCAGCTCGACCGCCCCGCGTTGGCCGTGCTCGCGGTCGCCGCCGCGGAGGGCGCCACCGCACGCCGCGTCCCGCTCGACTCCGTCCGCGACGCCGTCGCGCGGCGCTCGGGCGAGGAGCCGCGCGACGAGCGGGAGCTGGCGGACGCCGCCGCCCGCGCCGCGTCCACGCTCCTCGCCGACCTCGACCACGACGGCATCACGATGCATCCCGAGGTCGCGGCCGTGCTCGCGGCCTGGCCCGCCGAGGGCCTGCCCGGCGCCGACGCGCTCGCGCGCCTCGACCCTCCCGCTCCCCTCGCCGCCGTCCCGCGCACCGACCCCGCGGAGGTCGACCGACGCGCCGGCGAGAGCGCCTTCGCCGCCGTCGTCTCCGTCGCCGCGCTCGTCGACGCGCTCCTGCACGAACCCGCCCGCGAGCTCAGCCGCGGCGGCATGTCGCTCCCCGACGCGCGACGGCTGGCGGCCGCGCTCGGCGCCGACGTCGACGACGTGCCGGTCGTCCTGTCGATCGCCGCCCGCGCCGGCCTCGTCGCCCGCACGGGCCGCACGTGGTCCGCAGCCGTCGCCTCCGACGTCTGGTCGGGCCTCCCGACCCCCGCCCGGTGGGAGGCCCTCGCCGCGTCCTGGCTCGAGGCGCTGGCGCCCGCGACCCGCAGCATCCTCGCCGAGCGCGCCGACGCGTCGTGGGGCGCCGGCCTCCTCGACAGCGTGCTCTGGCGCTTCCCCGGCGGATCCGCGTGGATCGGCGCGCGCATCACCGCCTTCACGCGCGACGCCGGCCTCCTCGGCATCACCACGGGGGACGTGCCGAGCTCCGCCGGCCGCGCGCTCCTCACCTCCGGCCCCGAGGCGGCCGCCGCCGCGCTCGCGCCGCACCTCCCCGCGGAGGTGGACCGGGTCTACCTGCAGCACGACCTCACGATCGTCTCGCCCGGTCCGCTGGATCCCGCCGTCGAGTCGCGCCTGCTGTCCGTCGCGGACGCGGAGGGCCGGGGCCTCGCCGCGAGCTACCGCGTGTCCGCGGACTCCGTCACGCGCGCCCTCGCCTCGGGCCAGACCGTCGACGCCGTCCGCTCCTTCCTCGCGGGGATCTCGCTGACGGGCATCCCCCAGCCGCTCGACTACCTGCTCGACGAGACCGCAGCGCGGTTCGGCCGGCTCCGCATCCGCCCGGCGGCGCCCTCGGACGCCGCACCGGATGCCCGCACCGCGGTCGTCTCGGACGACGCGACGCTGCTCGCCACCCTCCTGGTCGACCGCGACCTGGCGCCTCTGCGGCTCACGCGCGCCGCCGTCGGCGTCCTCGTCTCGGCCGCGCCGCCCGAGGCCGTCGAGCGCGCGCTCGCGGCCGCGCGGCTCGGTCCCGTCCGCGAGGACGCCGACGGCGAGCGCATCGCCCCCGCTCCCCGCACGTCCCCGGCGCCGGGTCCCGCCCGCGATCCCGAGCCCGACGCGGCGGACGCACTCGTCGCCCGCGTCCGCGCCGCCGACGGCCCTGACGACGGAGCCGCGTGGACCGCGCGGCAGCTGGAAGTCGCGATCCGCGCCAAGGCCGCCGTCCGCGTCCGCGTCCGCATGCCCGACGGGCGCGAGGTGGATCACGTGCTCGAGCCCGCCAGCGTCGCCGGCGGCCGCCTGCGCGCGCGCGACCGCGTGGCCGACGTGGAGCGCACCCTCCCCCTGTCGAGCATCGTGTCCCTCTCCCCCGGGCCGACGCCCGGGTGAGCGCGCCTAGGCTGGCGGGCATGTCCGACGGCCCCCTCATCGTCCAGAGCGATCGCACCGTCCTCCTCGAGATCGCCCACGCGGACGCCGAGGACGCGCGCCACGACCTCGCCGTGTTCGCCGAGCTGGAGCGGGCGCCGGAGCACATCCACACGTACCGGATCACCCGGCTCGGGCTGTGGAACGCGCGCGCCGCCGGCCACACGGCCGAGGACATGCTCGCCACGCTCGAGCGCTACTCGCGCTTCCCCGTCCCGCAGTCCGTGACGGTCGACGTCACGGACACCGTGGGCCGCTACGGGCGCCTCGTGATCGGCCGCGACGCCGACGGCGAGCTGCAGATCTCCAGCACGGAGTCCGCGGTCCTCTCCGAGATCGCGAGCGCCCGACGCATCGCGCCGCTCCTCACCGAGCGCGTCGACGCCTCCACGTACCGCGTGCAGGCGTGGGCGCGCGGCCAGCTCAAGCAGGAGCTCGTGAAGATCGGCTGGCCCGCCGAGGACCTCGCCGGCTACACGCCCGGCACCCCGCACGACATGGCGCTCGTGCAGGACGGCTGGGCGCTCCGCGGGTACCAGGAGGACGCGGTCGACCACTTCCTCGACGGCGGATCCGGCGTGGTGGTCCTCCCCTGCGGCGCCGGCAAGACGCTCGTGGGCGCGGCCGCGATGGCGAAGGCCAAGACGACGACCCTGATCCTCGTGACCAACACGGTGTCGGCCCGCCAGTGGCGCGCGGAGCTGCTGAAGCGCACCACCCTCACCGAGGACGAGATCGGCGAGTACTCGGGCCAGTCCCGCGAGGTGCGGCCCGTCACCATCGCCACCTACCAGATCCTCACCGCCAAGCGGAAGGGCGAGTACGCCCACCTGGCCCTCCTCGATGCGCTCGACTGGGGCCTCGTCGTCTACGACGAGGTGCACCTGCTGCCCGCGCCCGTGTTCAAGCTCACCGCCGACCTGCAGGCGCGTCGTCGCCTCGGGCTCACCGCGACGCTCGTGCGGGAGGACGGTCGCGAGGGCGACGTATTCAGCCTCATCGGCCCGAAGCGGTTCGACGCGCCGTGGAAGGAGATCGAGGCCCAGGGCTTCATCTCCCCCGCGGAGTGCTTCGAGGTGCGCATCGACCTCCCCGACGACGAGCGGCTGACCTACGCGGCGGCGGCCGACGACGAGCGATACCGGCTCGCCGCCACGGCGCCCGCCAAGCTCGAGGTCACGCGCGCGCTGGTGGAGCGGCACCGCGGCGAGAGCATCCTCGTGATCGGCCAGTACCTGGAGCAGATCGACGCGCTCTCCGAGGCCCTCGGCGCCCCGAAGCTCACGGGCGCGACGTCCGTCCCCGAGCGCGAGCGGCTCTACCAGGCGTTCCGCGACGGCACGGAGCGCGTCCTCGTGGTCAGCAAGGTCGCCAACTTCTCGGTCGACCTGCCGGACGCCACCGTCGCGATCCAGGTGTCCGGCTCGTTCGGCTCGCGCCAGGAGGAGGCCCAGCGGCTCGGCCGGCTCCTCCGCCCCGAGGCGTCCGGGCTCTCGGCCAGCTTCTACACGCTCGTGTCGCGCGACACCGTCGACCAGGACTTCGCGCAGAACCGCCAGCGCTTCCTCGCGGAGCAGGGCTACAGCTACACGATCCTCGACGCCGCCGGCATCACCGGCGCCTCCGCTCGATAGGCGCACGGCTGCGCGTCACTGCGCATCCAGGCGGCTCCCAGCGAGTGCGCAGATACTTCATCCCATGAGCGATGGCCCGAAGATCCTTATCGTCGATGACGAGCCCAACATCCGCGACCTGCTGACCACGAGCCTCCGGTTCGCCGGGTTCGCGGTCCGCGCCGTCGGCAACGGCGCCCAGGCCATCTCGGCCGTCCTCGAGGAGGAGCCCGACCTCATCATCCTCGACGTGATGCTGCCCGACATGAACGGCTTCGGGGTCACGAAGCGGCTGCGCGCCGCCGGCTACACCGCGCCAATCCTCTTCCTCACGGCGAAGGACGACACCGAGGACAAGATCACGGGCCTCACGGTCGGCGGCGACGACTATGTCACCAAGCCGTTCAGCCTCGACGAGATCGTGGCCCGCATCAAGGCGATCCTCCGCCGCACCATGCACGCCGACGAGGACGCGATCATCCGC
Source organism: Clavibacter sp. B3I6 (assembly GCF_030816895.1). Taxonomy (NCBI): domain Bacteria; kingdom Bacillati; phylum Actinomycetota; class Actinomycetes; order Micrococcales; family Microbacteriaceae; genus Clavibacter; species Clavibacter sp. B3I6. The sequence goes on along the minus strand of NZ_JAUSYL010000001.1, from coordinate 2,715,237 downwards.
GCGGGCGAGCTCACGATGGACCAGGACACGCACGAGGTGCTCGTCGGCGAGGAGCCCATCGAGCTGAGCCCCACCGAGTTCAAGCTGCTGCGGTACCTCATGCTGAACCCGAACCGCGTGCTCTCCAAGGCGCAGATCCTCGACCACGTCTGGGAGTACGACTTCAACGGCGACGCCGGGATCGTGGAGTCCTACATCTCCTACCTGCGCCGCAAGCTCGACCAGCACTCGTCGGAGCCGGTCATCCAGACCAAGCGCGGCTTCGGCTACATGCTGAAGGCCGCCAAGTCCTGACGCGCCGGGCTCGCGCCCGCACCACCTGATCGGCCGGACGCCCCTGGGCGCCCGGCCGGTCGCACATCCGGCGTCGCCTATCCTCGTGGGACACGGTCACCAAGACGAGGAACACGGGGTGCGGCCAGTGCACGACTACGTCGCGGAGAAGTGGAACAACGTCTCCCTGCGCACCAAGATCACGGGCGTCACCGTGCTCCTCCTGCTCCTCGGACTCCTCGTCTCCGGCGCGGGCACCATGTACCTGCTGCGGCAGCAGATGGTCACCCAGCTCGACGGCCAGCTCTCGATCGCCATCAACCAGCTCCCCAAGGTCCTCGACACCGACCCCTCCCAGCCCGACACCTTCACGGAGGCCGACGTCGAGGGCGCCAACCCGTCGTGGTTCGTCGTCCTCCTCGACGCCCAGGGCGACGTCATCGCCGACAACTGGACGGGCGACGCGTCCCGGCACCCCCGCGTCTTCGGGCTCGACCTGGCACGCGCCTCGCAGGTCAACGACCAGATCGTGGTCTTCTCCGACAACTCCGGCAAGAACAGCTGGCACGGCATCGTCCGCGTCTCCCAGAACACGGGCCCGGACTCCACGGAGTACTCGACCCTCGTCGTGGCCAAGCCGCTCGAGGAGGTCGACGACCTCGTCGCGACCTACATCGTGATCTTCGCGAGCTTCGGCCTCGCCGTCGTCGTGCTCGGCGCCGCGGTCACCCGCATGCTCGTGACCAGCACCTTCGGCCCGCTGCGGGAGGTGGAGCGCACCGCCGCGGCCATCGCGGGCGGTGACTTCAGCCAGCGGCTCGGCGGCGCCACCCCGAACACCGAGGTCGGCCGCCTCAACCGCTCCCTGAACATGATGCTCAGCCGCATCGACCGCGCCTTCGCCGACCGCGCCAAGACGATCGACCAGATGCGGCGCTTCGTCGGCGACGCCAGCCACGAGCTGCGCACCCCGCTCGTCTCCGTCCGCGGTTACGCCGAGCTCTACCGGATGGGCGCGCTGCAGACCCCCGAGGACGTCTCGCAGGCCATGGAGCGCATCGAGAAGGAGGCGATCCGCATGGGCGGCCTCGTCGAGGACCTCCTCGAGCTCGCGCGCCTCGACGAGACGAAGCCGCTGCAGCTCGCCCCGGTCGACCTCTACCCCATCGCACGCGACGCGGCCCTCGACGCCATGGCGTCCTCGCAGACGCGCACCGTCACCGCCCTGCCGCCCGTGCTCGTGAACCCGGTCGGCCCGATCCTCGACGCCGACGGGCTGGAGCCGACCCAGGACATGTCACCCGAGGCGCTGCGGGCCGCGGGCGCGGGCACCGGGAGCGACGTCACGGGCCCCATCGCCTTCGCGGGCGCCACGTTGTCGCGCTTCCGGGCCCGGCGGTTCCGCCGCCCCGGCGAGACGGCGACGGACGCCCTCGTGCCGGTGCGCCCCGACGACGACGGCTCGTCCGTCCCCGCCGAGGGGGTCGCCATGGTGTCGGCCGAGGAGAACAAGATCCGCCAGGTCGTCACGAACCTCATCGGCAACGCCGTGCGCTTCACGCCCGCGGGCAGCCCCATCGAGCTCGCGACCGTCGTGGACGAGGCGGCGCGTGAGGCCCGCATCGAGGTGCGCGACCACGGCGACGGCGTCCCCCCGCAGATCCGGGAGAAGATCTTCCAGCGCTTCTGGCGCGCGGACACGTCCCGCACCCGGGAGACCGGCGGCAGCGGACTGGGCCTCGCGATCGTGTCGGCCATCGTCGCCGCGCACCGCGGCCGAGTGGACGTCGTCGAGACCGAGGGCGGCGGCGCGACCTTCCGCGTGATCCTGCCCCTCCTCCCCACCCCGGAGGCACCGGTCCGCTCCACGCCCGCCCCTCCCGCCGCGTCCGCCTCCTGAGGCCGGCCTAGTCTCCGCTCGTCCCACGACGAGATGGAGGAGACGCATGACGAGGTACCAGGTGGACAGCGAGGCCGTCCTGTCGGCCACGGCGGCCGTGCAGGGCAGCATCAGCCGCATCCAGGCGGAGGTGGCGGGCCTGCACGGCCAGCTCGCCGACCTGCAGGGATCGTGGTCGGGTAGCGCCGCGACCGCGTTCCAGGGCGTGGTCGCCGAGTGGAAGGGCACGCAGCAGCGCGTCGAGGAGGCCCTGGCGAGCATCAACCAGGCCCTGAGCGCCGCGGCACGGCAGTACGCGGAGGTGGAGGAGGGCAACGCGCGCATGTTCGCGCACTGAGCCCCATGCACGACGAAGCGGGCGGCCCCGGTGAGGGACCGCCCGCTTCGTCGTGCTGGTCGTGCTGATGGGCGGGAGCGCTGCCGCTCCCGCCCGATCGGACTAGAAGTCCATGCCACCCGTGGGGTCGCCGGCCGGGGCCGGGTTCTTCTCGGGCTTGTCGGCGACGACCGCCTCGGTCGTGAGGAACAGACCGGCGATGGACGCGGCGTTCAGCAGAGCCGAGCGCGTGACCTTCACCGGGTCGTTGATCCCCGCGGCGAGCATGTCGACGTACTCACCCGTGGCGGCGTTGAGGCCGTGACCCGAGGGGAGGTTGCGGACGCGCTCGGCCACGACGCCGGGCTCGAGGCCCGCGTTGAGGGCGATCTGCTTGAGCGGAGCGTCGACCGCGACGCGGACGATGTTCGCGCCGGTGGCCTCGTCGCCCTCGAGCTGGAGCTTCTCGAAGGCGAGCTTGCCGGCCTGGATGAGGGCGACGCCACCACCGGCGACGATGCCCTCCTCGACGGCGGCCTTCGCGTTGCGCACGGCGTCCTCGATGCGGTGCTTGCGCTCCTTGAGCTCGACCTCGGTCGCCGCGCCGGCCTTGATGACCGCCACGCCGCCCGCGAGCTTCGCGAGGCGCTCCTGGAGCTTCTCGCGGTCGTAGTCGCTGTCGGTGTTGGAGATCTCGTTGCGGATCTGCTGCACGCGGGCCGCGATCTCGGTGGCGTCGCCGCCGCCGTCGACGATCGTGGTCTCGTCCTTGGTGATGACGACCTTGCGGGCCGTGCCGAGCAGGTCGAGGGTGACGTTCTCGAGCTTGAGGCCGACCTCCTCGGCGATGACCTGGCCACCCGAGAGGATGGCGATGTCCTGCAGCTGCGCCTTGCGGCGGTCGCCGAAGCCGGGGGCCTTGACGGCGACCGACTTGAAGATGCCGCGGATCTTGTTCACGACGAGCGTGGCCAGGGCCTCGCCGTCGACGTCCTCCGCGATGATGAGGAGCTGCTTGCCCGACTGGATGACCTTGTCGACGATCGGCAGCAGGTCCTTGATGTTCGAGATCTTCGAGTTGACGATCAGGATGTACGCGTCCTCGAACACAGCCTCCTGGCGCTCGGGGTCGGTGACGAAGTACTGCGACAGGTAGCCCTTGTCGAAGCGCATGCCCTCGGTGAGCTCGAGCTCGGTGCCGAAGGTGTTCGACTCCTCGACGGTGACGACGCCCTCCTTGCCGACCTTGTCGATCGCCTCGGCGATGATCGCGCCGATGGTGGAGTCGCCGGCGGAGATGGACGCGGTGGCGGCGATCTCCTCCTTGGTCTCGATCTCCTTCGCGGCGAGCTTCAGCTCCTCCGTGACGGCGGCGACGGCCTTCTCGATGCCGCGCTTGAGGCTGATGGGGTCGGCGCCCGCGGCGACGTTGCGGAGGCCCTCGCGGACCAGGGCCTGCGCGAGGACGGTCGCGGTGGTCGTGCCGTCACCGGCGACGTCGTCGGTCTTCTTGGCGACCTCCTTGACGAGCTCCGCGCCGATCTTCTCGAACGGGTCGTCGAGCTCGATCTCCTTGGCGATGGACACGCCGTCGTTCGTGATGGTGGGGGCGCCCCACTTCTTCTCCAGGACGACGTTGCGGCCACGCGGGCCGAGGGTCACGCGGACCGCGTCGGCCAGGATGTTCAGGCCGCGCTCGAGGCCGCGGCGGGCTTCTTCGTCAAAAGCGATGATCTTAGCCATGTGTATCTCTCGTCCCTCCCGGACGTCAGGAAAAAGGCAGTCGTCTAGCACTCCCCGTGAGGGAGTGCCAGGGACGATTCTGGCACTCGCCCTACGGGAGTGCAAGCGAGCCGCCCACAGGCCGGGCGGCCGGCGGGAACGCGACGACGCCGCCGCCCTCGTGGGCGACGGCGTCGTGGCGGCGCCGCTCTAGGCGGGCGAGACGTTCTCGGCCTGCAGGCCCTTGGACCCCTGCCCGATCTGGAAGGCGACGCGCTGGCCCTCCTCCAGGACCTTGTAGCCGGACATCTCGATCGCCGAGTAGTGGACGAAGACGTCCTGCTGGGCCGGTCCGCCCTCGACGGCGTCGACGGTGATGAACCCGAACCCCTTCTCCCCGTTGAACCACTTCACGGTGCCGTTGGCCATGTGCTTCTCCATGTGCGACTGCGCGGTGTCGGGGGCGCGGTGCCGCCACCCCCGGGTCGACCGCGGAGCCCTGCATCGACCCCGCACCACGCCCTCGGGACTCACCGCATGCAGCGCCTGGTGCGCGACGGGCGTGCGACCAGGCAGCACGATAGCCACGGCCGACGGCCCGCCGTCCGGTTCCTCCACGGACGCGCGGGGTGCGGGAGTGGAGCGGGGGTGCGCCTCCGGTCAGCCGCGGGCCGCGTAGTCCGCGCCGAGCACGGCGGTCAGCCGCGGCGCGGTCGCGGCCGGGGTGCCCTCGGCGGGCCGGAACTGGTCCGACTGCTGCACGTCGCCCACCCCCAGGGCCTGGACCAGTCCTCGCGCGGCGCCCTCGTCCGCCGCGTCGTAGTAGTAGACGGTCGTCGCGGTGATGTCGGACGCGCTGGCGTTGAGGCGCGAGCCGATCTTCCAGCCCCCGGACTCGAGCGTCGCGGCGGCCCGTGCGGAGAGGCCGGTGGTCCGCGTGCCGTTCAGGACGGTCACGACCATGCCGGGGACCGCGGTGGGCGCTGCGGTCGGCACCTCCGTGGGGGTCGCCGCCTCGGAGGCGCCGTCGCTCGGGATGATGTCGGTGAAGGAGACGCGGTCGTCGATGACGGCGAGGCCGACGACGCCGAGCCCGACGAGGACGGCCGTCGCGAGGGCAGCCCAGGCGAAGGCGCGGAAGCGGTGGTGCCGCGGGCGGGGCGCCCGGTGCGCGCCCACGCGGCTCAGGTCGCCGGGGACGTCGTCGAAGCGATCGGGAGCGTGGGAGGGCATGGCGGTCTCGTGTCTCCTCGGTGGGGCGCGGGGTCAGCGCGCGGACGGACGGTGCGGGAGACCGGTGGGCAGGGCACGGGCCGCGCGGGCGGCGGCGCGCGTCTCGCGGAGGCGCAGGAGGCGCCCCACGAGGAGGGGGTCGTAGGCGAGAGCCCCGCGCGTCTCCAGGAGGGCCCCGAGCAGCTGGTAGTAGCGCGTGGCGGAGATGCCGAAGGCCTGGCGGATCGCCTCCTCCTTCGCACCGGCGTGACGCGTCCAGTCCCGCTCGAAGTCGAGCACCGCGCGTGCCCGCTCGTCGAGCTCGCCGGAGGGACGCTGCTCGGTCGCCGAGACGGTCGCGGGGCGGGTCTCGCGCTGGTCCACGGCGTTCTCCTTCCCCGACATCCCCCACATACTAGGTGCGCCTCCCTGGGCGCCCCGCTCACCTCCACGGGGTGTCCCCGCCCGCTCCGGACGGCCTCCGCGACGGCGTGCGGGCCACCACGCGCCCGGCCGAGAGTTCCCCGGATGGAGGAATCCAGGGGCCGTCGCGTCGGTTCCCCCTGGAGGCGCGCTGGGACGCCGCCCCTAGGATCGACCAGCGAGAAAGGACCCGCACCATGGCCTACGAGATCGAGAAGACCGACGACCAGTGGCGTCAGGAGCTCTCCCCCGAGGAGTACGCGGTGCTGCGCCAGCAGGCCACCGAGCGCCCCTGGACCGGCGAGCTGCTGGACGAGGAGCGCACCGGCGTCTACGGCTGCAAGGCCTGCGGCGCCGAGCTCTTCACGAGCGACACGAAGTTCGACTCCCACTGCGGATGGCCGAGCTTCTACGCGCCTAAGGAGAGCGACGCGGTCAAGCTGTACACGGACACGAGCCTCGGCATGAAGCGCGTCGAGGTCGTCTGCGCCCGCTGCGGATCGCACCTCGGGCACGTCTTCGACGACGCGCCGCAGACCCCCACCGGCGACCGGTTCTGCATGAACTCGGTCTCCATGTCGTTCCGCACCGCGGAGTGACCGACGTGCCGCGGCATCGGGCGGGCGGCCATGCCGACCCGTCCGCGCCCGGCACCCCCGGACCGGCCGGCCCCGTGCTGACTGCGCTGCGCGAGCGGCGCTCGCGCTCGTCCGTCGGCGAAGCGGCCCCGGCGCACGAGGACCTCGTTCCACTCGTGGAGGCCGCTTCCCGGCTCGCCGACCACGGCGGGCTGCGGCCGTGGCGCATCATCGAGATCCGCGGTGCGGCCCGCGACGGCCTCGGCGCCGCGATGGACGAGGCCGCGGGCGACCCCGGATCGGGCAAGCACCGCAAGAAGACCCACCGCGCGAGCCTGCTCGTCGCCGTCGTGGCCTGCGTGGCGCCGAGCCGCAAGGTGCCGGGGTGGGAGCAGGAGGCCGTCGCCGCCGGTGTCGCGCACGCGCTCACGCTGCTGCTCGAGGAGCAGGGGTGGGGCGTCTTCTGGCGCACCGGATCGCTCACGCGCAGCGACGCGGTGCGTCGCATGCACGGCCTGCGCGACGGCGAGGAGCTGCTCGGATGGCTCTACGTCGGGGCTGCGGAGCCGGACGGCAAGGGGCCCCGCTCGACCGTCGACGGCGAGCGGATGATCACGGTCCTCGACTGATCCCGTGCCGCACCCTGCGGGGATGCGACTCCCGTCTCGGAGCCGGCCACGGGACTCGAACCCGTAACCGCCGCATTACAAGTGCGGTGCGCTACCAATTGCGCCAGGCCGGCCGACGTCCCTAAGGGGCCGTCGATCCATCATAGGAGCCGCGCTACGGCGCGGTGGTCGGCGTCTCGGCGGGCGTCGGCGCATCGGTCGGCGCGGGCGTCGCGTCCTGACCCGCGGCCTGGAGGACGAAGGCGGCGAACGCCTTCGCGTCGTCGGGCTGGCCGGTGTACTGGCGGTCGCCCACGACGATGACCGGCGCACCCACGACCTTCTCCACGTTCGACTCGGGGATGTCCCCGTCGAGCACCCGGTCGGTCGCGCCGTTCACCCACGACTGGAAGCGCTGGTCGGACACGCACTCCTCCACGTCGGACGGATCGGCTCCCGCCTGCTCGGCCAGCTCGACGATGCGGTCGTCGCTGAGGCCCGCGCTCTGCTCGGCCGGCTGCTCCTCGAACAGCGCCGAGTTGAAGGCCCAGAAGTCGTCGGGCGAGGAGTCGGCCACGCAGGCGGCGGCGTTGGCGGCGCGCAGCGAGTAGGCCTGCGACTTGCTGGTGAGGATGGCGACCGGGTGGATCTCGACGGTGGCGGCGCCGGACTGCAGCCAGCCCTCCATCTGCGCGCCGTTCGTGTCCTGGAACTCCTTGCACGCGGTGCAGAGGTAGTCGACGTAGACGCGGATGTGCGCGGCGCCGGCGGCCTGCGCCGCCGTGGGCACCGGCTCCTGCTCGGGGTCGAGGGCCGCGGTGGGGACGGCGGCGAGGTCCTTGCCGATGAGGATGCCGTCGCTCGCCATGTTCTGCGGGCCGGGGCCCGCGGGTCGCGCGCCCTGGACGACGATGAGGCCGACGACCACGACAACGGCGACGAGCGCCGCCGCGATGCCGCCGCGGATGAGGCCGCGCGCCGCCACGTCGCGGCGCCGCTGCTTCATCCGGTTGAGCCGCGCCTTCTCGCGCGCCGCCTCGCGGCGTCGCCGATGACCGCCGTGCGGTTCGTGCGCGGGCGGCGTGCTGCTCATGGGTCCTCGCTCCGGTGATGGGGGAGTCGGGCGCGGGCGGGCTCCCGGACGACCTCAGGACTATAGGAGGCGAGTCTGGGAAAGCGCCAACGCGGCGGGCGCGGGTACGGCGCCGCAGGTGACGATACAGGCCGGAGACCCTCATCCCCCAGGTGGGGAATGGCCGCCGATCCGCACGACGGCGGGGTATGCGGCCGGATGGCCCCGTGCAATACTCATCGGGTGGTCATCGTCGCCCACAGCGATGAGCCATGAGCATCACATCCATCACCACGGATCGTCGGGCACGTACCTGCCCGTGAAGGAGAACACCGAAATGGCATCTGTAACTTTCGACAAGGCCACGCGCCTGTACCCGGGCTCGACCCGCCCCGCGGTCGACGGCATCGACCTCGAGGTCGCCGACGGCGAGTTCCTCGTCCTCGTCGGCCCGTCCGGCTGCGGCAAGTCGACCACCCTCCGCATGCTCGCGGGCCTCGAGGAGGTCAACGACGGCAACATCTTCATCGGCGACCGCAACGTCACGGACGTGCCGCCGAAGGACCGCGACATCGCGATGGTCTTCCAGAACTACGCGCTGTACCCCCACATGACGGTGGCCGAGAACATGGGCTTCGCGCTCAAGATCGCCGGTGTCGGCAAGGACGAGCGCGCCACCCGCGTCCTCGAGGCCGCCAAGCTCCTCGACCTCGAGCCCTACCTCAGCCGGAAGCCCAAGGCCCTCTCGGGCGGCCAGCGCCAGCGCGTCGCCATGGGCCGCGCGATCGTGCGCCAGCCGCAGGTGTTCCTCATGGACGAGCCGCTGTCGAACCTCGACGCCAAGCTCCGCGTCCAGACCCGCACGCAGATCGCGTCGCTCCAGCGCCGCCTCGGCGTCACCACGGTCTACGTCACGCACGACCAGACCGAGGCCCTCACCATGGGCGACCGCATCGCGGTCCTCAAGGACGGCGTCCTGCAGCAGGTCGGCACGCCCCGCGACCTCTACGAGAAGCCGCAGAACGTCTTCGTCGCCGGCTTCATCGGCTCCCCCGCGATGAACCTGTTCACCGCGAACGTCGTCGACGGCGGCGTGCAGTTCGGCTCCGCCGTGGTCCCGGTCGAGCGCGACGTGCTCACGCACGCCACGGGCGGCGCGGTCACCATCGGCGTGCGTCCCGAGGACGTCGTCGTGTCCACCACGCAGGGCCAGGGCCTGTCGGTCACGGTCGACCTCGTCGAGGAGCTCGGCGCGGACGGCTACCTCTACGGCCACACCGACATCGAGGGCAAGCGCACCGACCTCGTCGCGCGCGTCGACGGCCGCCTGCACCCCAACGCCGGCGACACCGTCTTCATCACGCCGCAGCCGGGCCACCTGCACGCCTTCGACGCCGAGAGCGGCCTCCGCCTCAACGCGCCGGTCGCCGCGGGCTGATCCTGCCCGACGCCGCACGTCCGCTGCCGCGGTCCCTGCGCTCTCCCTCGGAGAGCCGGGGCCGCGGCAGCTCCGTTTCCCCGGTCGGGTAGGGTCGCAGCATGGCCGGATCCCTGAACATCACCTCGGCGACGGTCGATCCCGCGCTCCTCGACCTGCCCTGGCAGCTGCCGCTCGACGAGTGGCCCTCCTCCGCGATCGCGACGCTGCCGAAGGGCATCTCGCGCCACCTCGTGCGGTTCGCGAACCTGTCCGGCTACGTCATCGCCATCAAGGAGACGACGGACGAGATGGCGCGCGGCGAGTACGACATGCTGCGGACGCTCCAGCGGCTCGAGATCCCGTGCGTCGAGCCCGTCGCCGTGATCATGAACCGCACGGACGAGGACGGCGACCCGCTGAAGTCCGTGCTCGTCACCCGGCACCTCAAGTTCTCGCTCCCCTACCGGGCGCTGTTCTCGCAGCAGCTGCGGCCCGACACGGCGACGCGGCTCGTCGACGCCCTCGCCGTGCTCCTGGTGCGGCTGCACATGATCGGCTTCTTCTGGGGCGACGTGTCGCTCTCGAACACCCTCTTCCGCCGGGATGCCGGCGCCTTCGCCGCGTACCTCGTGGACGCGGAGACCGGGAAGCTCTTCAACGGCGGCCTCTCCAACGGGCAGCGCGAGAACGACCTCGAGATCGCCCGCGTCAACATCGCCGGCGAGCTGATGGACCTCGAGGCCGGCGGCCGCATCGAGGAGGGTCTCGACCCGCTCGAGACCAGCACGCGCATCGTCGCCCAGTACCGCACGCTCTGGAAGGAGCTCACCGGTCGCGAGGAGTTCCCCACGTCGGAGCGCTGGCGCATCAACGAGCGCGTCGACCGCCTCAACGACCTCGGGTTCGACATCGAGGAGCTCGCGATCCGTACGACCGCCGAGGGGTCGCAGGTGCGGATCCAGCCCAAGGTCGTCGACGCCGGCCACCACCAGCGCCGCCTGCTGCGCCTCACGGGCGTGGACGCGCAGGAGAACCAGGCCCGCCGCCTCCTCAACGACCTCGACTCGTACACCGCGACCTTCGACAAGCAGGACCTCGACGAGGAGATGGTCGCGCACGAGTGGCTCGCCCGCGTCTTCGAGCCCGTCGTGCGCGCGATCCCGCGGGACCTCCGCGGCAAGCTCGAGCCGGCCGAGGTCTTCCACCAGCTCCTCGAGCACCGCTGGTACATGTCGCAGAAGCTCAGCCGGGACATCCCGCTCGCCGAGGCCGTCACCGCGTACGTGCACGACATCCTCCGGTTCCGCCGCGACGAGGCGACCGTCATCGACCCGCCCACCGAGTCGATCGGCGTGATCGAGGACGAGTCGGACGTGCCGATCACCGAGGCCGAGGCCGCGGAGGACTGGCGCACGAAGGTCTGATCCGGGGGCGCGAGCGCCGGGACGACGACGAGCCGGGACCCTCGGGGTCCCGGCTCGTCGTCGTGGTGGGCTACTTGCGGCGGGCCGCCGCGCGCAGCTTGCCGATCTCGTAGAGCGTGACGCTCGCCGCGATGCCCGCGTTGAGCGACTCGGTGGAGGCGCCGATCGGGATGGAGACGATGGTGTCGCACGTCTCGGTGACGAGACGCGACAGGCCCTTGCCCTCGGATCCGACGACGACCACGATCGGGCGGTCGGCGAGCGTGAACTCGTGCAGCGACATGTCGCCGCCGCCGTCGAGGCCGACCACGAAGACGCCGCGCTGCTTGAGCGCCTTCAGCGTCTGCGTGAGGTTCGACGCCATGGCGACGGGCGTGCGCGCCGCGGCGCCGGCCGACGTCTTCCACGCGCTGGCGGTCAGGCCGACCGAGCGGCGCTGCGGCACGATCACGCCGTGCCCGCCGAACGCGGCGACCGAGCGGATGATGGCCCCGAGGTTCCGCGGGTCGGTGATGCCGTCGAGCGCGACCATGAGCGGCACCTGCCCGCGGGAGATGGTCTTGTCGAGCAGCTCGATCGCGTCCGCGTACTCGTACGGCGGCACCTTGAGCGCGAGGCCCTGGTGCACGGCGTCGTGGCCGGCGATGCGGTCGAGCTCGGGGCGCATGACCTCGAGGACGGGGATCCCGCGCCCGGTGGCGAGCGACAGCACCTCCTTGACGCGGTCGTCGTACTCGATGCGCGAGGCGATGTAGAGCGCGGTCGCGGGGATCTTCGCGCGGAGCGCCTCGACCACCGAGTTGCGGCCGGTGACGACCTCGGACTCGTCCTGCTGCTTCGCGCGGCGGGCGCGCGGGGCGTCGGCCGCCGCGGGGCGGTCGGTGGCGCGGGCGCGCGGCGGTGCCGAGCGCTCGGGGCGCTCGTCGCGGCCGCGACTGGCGCCCGCGGATGCCGCCTCGTACCGGTCCTTCGCGGCCTTCCGCTTGCCCGCGGGGTGGTACGGGCGGTCCTCGGCCTTCGGCGTGGGCTTCTTGCCCTCGAGGGCCTGCCGGCCCTGCCCTCCGGAACCCTTGAGCGGGCCCTTCTTGGTCTTGCGTACCGCGCCTGATCGGCTGGGCTTATTCGCCATCGATGCTCCAATGCGACCCGCCGGGCGAGTCCTCTATCGTGATGCCGGCCTCGGCCAGCTCCTGTCTGATGCGGTCGGCGAGGGCGAAGTCCCTGGCCTCCCGCGCGGTCTGTCGCTCGGCGATCCGATGCTCGACCAGCGCCTGCAGCGCACGGCGCACGGGCTGGTCGGACGCGGTGCGCCACTCGTCAGCGAGCGGGTCGATGCCGAGCACGGCCACCATCGCGGAGACGTCCGCACGCTGGGCCGCGGCCTCCTGGAGGTCGCCGGCGTCGAGGGCGGCGTTGCCCGCGCGGACGGCGTCGTGGAGCACGGCGAGCGCCTGCGGGACGCTCAGGTCGTCGTCCATCGCCTCCGCGAAGGCGGCGGGCACGGGGGCCGGGCCGACGCCATCGGGGGCGGGGGCCTGGAAGCGCGTGCCGGCGAGGCGGCGGGCGCTGCGGTCGAGGAACGTCTCGATGCGGTCGAGCGCGGCCTCGGCCTCGGCGAGCGCGCCGTCGTGGAACTCGAGGGTGGAGCGGTAGTGCGCGGATCCGAGGAAGTAGCGGACGACGACCGGGCGCGCGGAGGCGAGCAGATCGGCGGCGAACAGCGAGTTCCCGAGCGACTTGCTCATCTTCTGGCCGGCCACGGAGACGAGCCCGTTGTGCAGCCAGTAGCGGGCGAACGGATCCCCCGCCGCACGGGACTGGGCGAGCTCGTTCTCGTGGTGCGGGAAGCGCAGGTCGAGCCCGCCGCCGTGGATGTCGAACTCGGCGCCGAGGTAGCGCGTGGACATGGCGGAGCACTCGATGTGCCAGCCGGGACGGCCGGCGCCCCAGGGCGACGGCCACGACGCGCTCGCGGGCTCCCCGGGCTTCGCGCCCTTCCAGAGGGCGAAGTCGCGCTCGTCCCGCTTGGCGCGCGGATCCGCGTCGGCGGCGGCCTCCATGTCGGCGGCGCGCTGGCGCGTGAGCTCGCCGTACTCGGGCCAGGAGGCGGTGTCGAAGTAGACGTCGCCGGACCCGTCGTCGGCCGGGTACGCGTGGCCGCGGTCGACGAGGCGCCGGATGATCTCCTGCATCTCGCCGACGCTCGCGGTGGCGCGGGGCTCGTAGCTGGGCGGGAGGATCCCGAGGGCGGCGTAGGCGCGGGAGAACTCGAGCTCGACGCGGTACGCGAGCGCCCACCACTCCTCGGTGCCGCCGGCCTCCTGGCCGCGCCGGGCGTTGTCGATGACCTTGTCGTCGATGTCGGTGACGTTGCGGACGAGCGTGACGTCGAGCCCGCGATACGCGAGCCAGCGGCGCAGCTGGTCGTAGGCGAGCGCGCTCCGGAGGTGGCCGATGTGCGGCGCCGACTGGACCGTGGGACCGCAGACGTAGATGCCGACCCTGCCGTCGACGAGCGGCACGAAGTCCCGCAGGGACTGCGTCCGGGAGTCATGGAGGCGCAGGGTCACAGAGAGATCCTAGTCAGCGCGCCTCCGCGCCCTCACCGGATGACGGGCCGCGCGGCCGGGGCCCGTGCCCCCGAGGGCCGCGGTCAGAGGCGCTCGACGAGGGCCGTCGCGACCGCCGCGACGCCGTCGCCGCGGCCCGTGAAGCCGAGCCCGTCGGTCGTGGTGCCCGCGAGCGAGACGGGCGCGCCGACCGCGGCCGAGAGGATCCGCTCGGCCTCGGCCCGCCGCGGCGACAGCTTGGGGCGCACCGCCATGACCTGGACCGCGACGTTGACGATGCCGTAGCCGGCCCCGCGGACGAGCTCCGCGGTGCGGCGCAGGAAGACCTCGCCGTGCGCGCCGTCGAGCTCGGGGTCGTCGGTCCCGAAGATCCCGCCGATGTCGCCGAGGCCCGCGGCCGACAGGAGCGCGTCGCACATGGCGTGGCTCACCGCGTCGCCGTCGCTGTGCCCGGCGAGCCCCGCCTCGCCCGGCCAGTGCAGGCCCGCGAGCCAGAGCGGCTGGGTCGCGTCGACCGCGTGGACGTCGGTGCCGATGCCGGAGCGGAGACGGGAGGCCGCCGATCCGCTCCCCTCGGCCCGCGCGACGAGCTCCTCCGCGCGCCGCAGGTCCCATGCGGTGGTGACCTTGAACGCGAGCGCGTCGCCGGGGATCACGCGGACCGCGCCGCCCGCGGCCTGGAAGAGCGCCGCGTCGTCGGTGTGCTCGGCGGTCGCCGCGGCATAGGCCGCGTCGAGCGGGCCGCGCGGGAAGCCCTGCGGGGTCTGGACGCCGACGAGGTCGCTGCGGTCGACCGTGCCGAGGCACTCCCCCGCGGCGTCGACGCGCTTGACGGTGTCGGTGACGGGCAGGCCGGGCACCACGCCGGCGGCCTCGGCGCGCACGGCCCGTGCGACGGAGGCGAAGAGGGAGGTGGGGGTCAGCGCCCGCGCGGCGTCGTGCACGAGGACGACGTCGACGGATCCGGCGAGCGCCGCGAGGCCGGCCCGCACTGATCCCTGCCGGGTGGCCCCGCCGACGACCACGGCGACGGATCCGCGGGCCGCGCCGGCGACCGCGTCCACCACGGCGGTGGTCTCCGCCACGTGCGCGGCGGGCGCGACGACGACGACGTGCGCCTCCTCGGCGAGGCCGAGGACCGCGCGGAGGGAGCGGGCCAGCAGCGTGGCGCCGCCGACCTCGACGAGCGCCTTCGGGATCCCCGCGCCCAGCCGCGTGCCGCTGCCCGCCGCGACCACGACGACGCCGAGCCGGGGGCCGGCGGGGCCCCCGTCGTCGGTCGCGCGGGCGGACGGGACGACGGGGTCGTGGCTCATGCGGTCAGGCTACCGGCGGGCCGGACGGGCGATGCCCGCGGGTCAGGAGGCGAGGACCTCGTCGAGCAGCGTCGACGCGTGCTCCTCGTCGGTCTTCTCCGCGAGGGCCAGCTCGCCCACGAGGATGCCGCGCGCCTTCTGGAGCATGCTCTTCTCGCCGGCGGACAGGCCGCGGTCCTCGTTGCGGCGCCACAGGTCGCGGACGACCTCGGCGACCTTGAGCACGTCGCCCGACGCGAGCTTCTCGAGGTTCGCCTTGTAGCGCCTCGACCAGTTGGTGGGCTCCTCGGTGAACTCGGCGCGCAGCACCCCGAACACCCGCTCGACGCCCTCGCGCCCGATGACGTCGCGCACGCCGACCATGTCGACGTTCTCCGCCGGGACCTCGATCCGCAGCCCGCCC